>FR893970.1:0-10388 GCA_000434115.1 Roseburia sp. CAG:309
ATGGATATTTCCTCAAAATCCGATACAACAGTGCGCTCTTATGAAGCAAGCCTTCCAAAAGAGACATTGACTCAGCGTTACATCTTCTCCGATAAGACAGATTATGTAAGTGCTGCATCAACTTATCGTGATTATCTGACCAAACGTTATCCGGAATTGGTTAAGAAAGAGGATACCACGGTGCCGATGGCAGTGGAAATCCTTGGTGCTGTAGATAATATAGAGCATGTTCTAGGTTATCCGGTTACCCGTTCTCTTGCATTGACAACGTATTCACAGGCACAGGAAATGTTGAAACAATTGAAAGGTGCCGGCGTGGAAAATATCAAGGCCAAATATACCGGCTGGTTCAATACCGGAGTGAAGCAGAAAACGGCTGCGAAGGTAAAACTGGTTGGACGTTTGGGAAGTAAAGGTGACTTATCAAGTCTGGCTGCTTATGCAAACAGTACACAAGGTCTTGACCTGTTCATGAATGCAAAATTCACTTATGTCATGAAAGACAAATTGGGAGATGGATTTGGTGTCAACCGCGATGCCGCAAAATTTGTAAGCCGCGAGATCGCAAAACTGTACACATTGGATCCTATCATTTATCAGACAAATGAAGATTACGAAAACTGTGATCCATATTATCTGGTAAAACCATCCTATACGATTGCGAACATTGACAAATATGTAAATACAATTTCTTCCTCTTATGGAGTTAAGAATGTTGGATTTGAAGATATTGGAAACACTCTTGCCGGAGACTACAATCCAAAAGCCCGTGTATCCCGTGAAGCTTCTATGAACATGCAGGTAGATAAGATGAAAGCATTGAAGGAATCCGGAAGTCTTGTTATGACGACAACCGGTAACCAGTATGCAGTTCCTTATTCAGATTATGTAACGGATATGGATATTGACACCAAAGCGGTTAATATCATTGATGAATCGGTTCCATTTTACCAGATCGCACTTCATGGTCTTGTAAATTATTCCGGAAGCGCTATCAACCTTTCGGAAGATGAGACAGACATGATATTGAAATCCGCTGAAACCGGTGCAGGTTTGTACTTCACATTTATGAACCAGCCTTCCAGTGTGTTACAGGATACAGATTATACACAGTATTATGCATGTAACTTCACAGATTGGAAAGATACAACCCTTGAATTGTATAAGAAATTTAATACAAATCTTGGTGATACTTACAATCAGTTCATTACCGGACATGAGAAACTTGCAAACGGTGTTTATAAGACAACTTATGAAAATGGTAAGTCTGTTATCGTAAACTATAACTATGCAGATTATGATTACAATGGAACAAAAGTTCCACAGAGAGACTTTATTACAACAACAGGAGGTGGAAAATAAATGAAACGTCAGAAGAAGAAAAAGACGCTTGCATATAAAAATGCAGTAGCGGGATACTTGTTTATTTTACCATTTATCCTTGGTTTTATTCTGTTCATGGTTGTTCCATTGATTAGTTCTTTGCGAATGACATTTAACGAGGTAACTCCTGTTGCTGGTGAAGGTGTAAAGATGACCTGGGTTGGTATCAAGAATTACAAAGATGCCTTTACTGTAGATCCGGAGTTTGTACCTTACTTATTAAGTGAGTTGCTGCGAATGGTCGTAAATACACCGGCAACATTGATCTTCAGTTTCTTTATTGCATTGCTGTTGAATCAGAACTTCAAAGGAAGAGGATTTGTCCGTGCGATATTCTTCCTTCCGGTTATTCTTTCATCCGGTGTCATTGTAGGTATTGAGTACAACAATGAGCTGTTGAACGATATGAAAGATATGATATCTGAGACATCCAACGATGCCAGCGTCACCGGAGTGCTTGAGAGCATTCTGGTAACGTCAGACAGCAGTCCGATGTCAAGGATGTTCCAATATGTATTTGATATCATTAACAAAGTTTATGATATCGCGATTGCATCTGGTATCCAGATCATCATGTTCCTCTCGGCTTTGCAGACAATTTCCCCAAGTATGTTTGAGGCTGCTAAGATTGAGGGATGTACCGCATGGGAAAGTTTCTGGAAGATTACCTTCCCTATGGTAAGTTCAATGATACTTGTAAACGTAGTTTATACCGTAATCGACTTCTTCTTAAAGACCGACAACCAGGTTATGACGAAGATTTCCGAAGAGGTAGGAAAGTTAAGTTATGGATTTAGTTCGGCGATGGCTTGGATATACTTCCTATGCGTAATTCTTATACTTGGAATTGTTTCGCTGATTATTTCTAAGAGGGTGTACTATTATGAATAAGAAGAAAAAATTAAAGACCTTTATCGAACGAAACAAAAAATCCAATGGCTACTTACTGCGAAAGACATCATTCAACGTTTTTTACAAAATTATCCGCTTTGTATTGTTGTTTGGATTATGTTTCATGATTTTACAGCCATTGTTGAACAAAATTTCCATCAGTTTCATGGAAGAACAGGACTTGTATGATTCAACAATTGTTGCAATCCCAAGACATTTTACTTTGAGCAATTATCAGATTGCTGCTTATTTGATGAAATATTGGCAGGCATTGGCAAACACAGCATTGATTTCGCTTCTTGTCAGTGTATTGCAGATTATTTCCTGTACATTAGTAGGTTATGGATTTGCACGTTACAAATTCCCACTGAAAGGACTTTGGTTTGCAGCGGTAATCCTTGTAATCGTCGTTCCACCTACGACAATTCAGGCTTCCTTGTTCCTGAATTTCCGATTCTTTGATATCTTTGGTATCATTAAATTGATCACCAAACAGCCGGGTATCAACCTGCTGAATTCCCTGACGCCATATGCATTGATGTGTCTTGGCTGTATGGGGCTGAAGAGTGGTTTGTACATCTACATGATTCGTCAGTTCTTCCGTGGTATTCCGAAAGAATTGGAAGAAGCTGCGTATGTGGATGGATGTGGAAAATTGTCAACATTCGTTCGTATCATGTTACCGGATGCAAAACCGATTTTGACATCTTGTTTCCTGTTTTCTTACGTATGGCAGTGGACAGATTCCTTCTATTCAAACCTGTTTTTGAATTCTGAATTTGTACTGTTGTCCAGTAAGTTAAATGGTATCGCCGGAGCACTTGATAGTTACCTGGATGTCCGCGGTATCGCGAAGAAAGCTACAACAGCTTATTCGCAGGGAATGATCGCAACAGGTACATTGATGGTGATTTTACCATTGATCATTATCTATCTGTTTGCCCAGAAAGGTTTCGTAGAAAGTCTGAGCCAGTCTGGTATCAAGATGTAACATACGCGAATCAAGCACAGGATTTATTGAGGGGGGAGAGGCAAAAAACTGCGTAGCAGTTTCCGATATCAACGATACTGCTGCAAGCTTGCTTGCAAAGCAGATATCGTTGATATCGGAGAAAAGCCTTTGGCTTTTTTGCCTCTGCCACTCCCAGAGAGAAAACCTGTATTTGATGAGTAACATCATGAGCGAAGGGCGTCAGCCCGGAGCGAATGTAAAAAGTGACATTGAGCGAAGGGTGTCAGCCCGGAGCGAATGTCCAAAATCATGTAGTTATCACTGCGTCCTTGGTGGGCACAGTGTAACGATAAAAAATAAGGAGGTAAAAAAATTATGAAAGCAAACACGAAAAAATTGCTTGCAATGGGTCTCTCTGTAGTTCTTGCTGTTGGATGTCTGACCGGTTGTGGAGGCGATAGTAATTCTTCTTCCACTAGCGGCGATACAGCGAAGACGGGAGACGAAGGCGGATCTTCCAGCAGCAAAAAAACTTTTGATGATTTGGGAGGTATGTCTATCAAAATTGGTGACTGGTATACTTCTGAAGACACAGGAGAAACAGATTATGCCAAAGCTACAGAAAATTACAGAAAGGAAATCATGGAGAAGTACAACTTCAAGATCAATCGTGAAAGTGCTTACTCCTACACTGACCAGCAGGAGACATACGTAAACGGCGTTATGTCAAACAGTCCTTCCTGTCAGTTGTTCTATCTGTATCAGGAAATGGTTTCTGCACCTTTGATGAAAGGTTTGATGTATGACCTGAAAACACTTCCTGAATTTGATTTCACAGAAGAAAAATGGAATCAGACCGTTGTTGAACTTATGAGCATCGGTAATGGTATTTGGGGTATGAGCCCTGAGAACGAGCCACGTGGTGGTGTATTCTTCAACAAACGTATGCTGAAAGAAGCTGGTATCAGCGATGAAGAGCCATACGATCTTCAGAAAGACGGAAAATGGACATGGTCCAAATTCGAAGAGTATTGTAAGAAACTTACTGTAGATGCAGATGGAGATGGTAAGACAGACCAGTATGCACTTGCTAGTTTCTCTAAATACTATCTTCCTATGTGTGCTGCAAACAACAACGCAACATTCGTTTCCCGTGACAAAGACGGAAAATACCAGAATGCAACAGGAACAAAAGAATTCCTCGAAGCTATGAACTGGGGTATGAGCCTTATGGACAAAGGTTATATCATGCCAAAACCGGACGGAGCTGCATGGGATTGGTATAAAGCTGCATTCCGTGATGGTGAAGTTGCAATGCAGACAGCTGAAGTTTATGAGATCAGCGCATTCGCTAGTATGGAAGACGAATGGGGATTCGTTATGTTCCCATACAACGAAAAGAACAAAGGTGCTACAAACAAGACTACTCCAAACGACAACATCGTTGTTATGCCTAGCTGCTTTAGTGCAGAAGAAGCTGAAAAGATCGCATTTGCTTATGATCTTTACACAGAAGCTACACCGGGTTATGACTTGGATGACGCTTGGAAACAGACATACTATGATCAGTTCAAAGATGACCGTGCTGTAGATGAGACTTTGACAATGATGCACGAGCAGGAGCACATTCAGACATCTTATCTGCCACTTATCAGTGACCTTGATTATGGTGATTTCTGTTATGCTGTATACGCTGGTGCTACAACTCCTGCGAAGAAGATTGAAGCAATCTCTTCAAAATGGGATAGCAAGATCAGTGATATGAATAAGAAGTATGCAAACTTTGCAGCTTCCCATTCTAAATAATTTGCATAACTTGGCAGATTAAAAATCAAAAGCCTTACAAATCGGGAAATACACGGTTTGTAAGGCTTTTTTTGTAAAAAGGGTATTGATTTGCGAGCAAAAAAAAGATAGAATAGAAAGGGAATAAGGAAAACAGATTGGAGAAATACTATGAGTTATACAAAATGCTGGCTGGATTATAAACCATTGGCAAAGGATAAGATCCGACCATGTTATTTGAATCCGGTATTGCTTGCATCTGGTGAGATCGCACAAACGATTGCTAAAGAATATCAGACGGCGATGGATGCCATGCTTGGAGAGACGGTGGAAATGTCTTATGAGGTACTGGAAGAACCGTCTGTTTTTATGCAGGTACAGAAAGAGTATGAATTCCCGGATGAAAAAGGAAAAGGACAGAGCACGGAAGTGCTGAATCAGGCGTTTGCCATCTATGAGGAAGAGGAGAGCATTGTGATCACAGGAAGAACAGAGACCGCAGTGCTGCAGGGAGTATTTGCTTTTTTGCGTATGGTAGCTCTTGACAATCTTTCTGAAAAAATGCCGTATTACTGCATCCCATCTATGCCGTTTCGCATGATGAATCATTGGGATGATATGGATGGAAGTATTGAACGAGGATACTCAGGAAGATCATTTTTTTATGATGATTACAAAATCCTTTATAACGACCGCACAGAGATGTATGCGCGATTGATGGCATCCATTGGGATCAATGCCATCGTGATCAATAATGTAAATGTTCATGAGAAAGAAACCTATCTTATCACAGATGTGTATTTGAAACAGGTAAAACAGTATACGGATCTGTTTGCAAGATATGGTATTCAATTGTTTATGAGTGTCAATTTTGCGGCTCCGATGGAACTTAGTGATATTCCGGTTTCGGATCCGTTAGATCCGCAGGTAATTGCCTGGTGGGAAAAAGCGGCGGAGCATGTCTATGAGGTGATTCCAAATTTTGGAGGTTTTCTCGTAAAAGCAGACTCCGAAGGGCGGCCGGGGCCATTTACTTACGGACGCACCCATGCAGACGGAGCGAATATGCTTGCCAAAGTTCTGAAACCATATGGAGGAACGGTGGTTTGGAGATGCTTTGTTTACAATTGCGGACAGGACTGGCGCGATAAAAAGACCGACCGTGCGAGAGCAGCCTACGATCATTTTATTGAATTAGATGGAACATTCGATGACAATGTCATTTTGCAGATAAAAAACGGTCCGATGGATTTTCAGGTTCGCGAGCCGGTTTCCCCATTGTTTGGTGGGCTGAAAAAGACAAATATGATGTTGGAAGTGCAGATTGCACAGGAATATACCGGTCAGCAGATCGATCTCTGTTACCTGATTCCAATGTGGAAGGAAATTCTTGCCTTTGATACGTATGGCGACGAAGAGGGGACGACCGTAGAGAAAGTTGTTTCGGGACAAGCGTACGATCAGATCCATTGTGGTATGGCAGGTGTTATCAATACCGGAGACGATGAGAACTGGACGGGAAATGATCTGGCGGCAGCAAACCTGTATGGGTTTGGACGGCTGGCGATGGATACTACGCTGACAGCAGAAGAGATTGCCGAGGAATGGAGCCGGCTTTCCCTTGCAGATGACAAAGAGGTGACCGACGTTGTCGTACCGATGCTCTGTGGTTCCTGGGCAACTTACGAAAAATACAATGCACCGCTTGGCATCGGCTGGATGGTGACACCACATTATCATTACGGGCCGGATGTCGATGGTTACGAATACGACCGCTGGGGAACGTATCATCGTGCAGATCTTCATGGAATCGGGGTAGACCGGACGATGGAAGGAACCGGCTATGTGTCTCAGTACAACGAACCGTGGCGGAGCATTTATGCAGATACGGAAAAATGTCCGGAGGAGTTATTGCTTTTCTTCCATCATATTCCGTACACATATATGTTAAAAACCGGAAAAACCTTGATCCAGCATATCTACGATGCTCATTTTGAAGGAGTGGAAGAGGTAGAGGCGATGCAGAAGGCATGGCAGGGATTAAAAGGAAAAGTAGAGGACAGAGCGTTTGACTGTGTGGCTGAGCGCTTTGAGAGACAGCTTGTAAATGCAAAAGAGTGGCGCGACCGTGTAAATACGTATTTTTACAGAAAATGTGGTATCGGCGATGAAAAAAATAGAAAAATTTATGATTAATCAAGGAAAGGAAGAATAGAACTATGGAAATGACATTGAGATGGTATGGCGAGGGAAATGACAGTGTAACTTTGGAGCAGATTCGCCAGATCCCAGGAGTAGCAGGAGTTATCACAGCGCTTCATGATATCCCGGCAGGAGAGGCCTGGACGTATGAAGACGTAATGAAGAGAAAACAGGAAGTAGAAGCAAAAGGTCTTAAACTGTGCGGTGTTGAAAGTATCAACGTACACGAAGATATCAAGATCGGACTTCCTACGAGAGATAAATTGATCGAAGATTACTGTAAATCTTTGGAAGCGGTAGGAAAAGCAGGCATTCACCTTGTATGCTACAACTTCATGCCGGTTTTCGACTGGACAAGAACCGATCTTGCGATGCCTTTGGAGGACGGTTCTACGGCACTTGCTTATGATTCTTCGATTATCGACGGCATCGATGCCAGTGAAATGTTTGACCGCATCGAAAAAGCCAGCGGCGGTTTTGTCATGCCGGGCTGGGAGCCAAACCGCAGAGACGAGATCATGGATCTGTTTGACAAATACAAAGATGTAACGGCAGATAAACTGCGTGAAAACTTTAAATATTTCCTCGATGGAATCATGCCAACCTGTGAAAAATATGAGATCAAGATGGCAGTTCACCCGGATGATCCGGCTTGGGATGTATTTGGCCTTCCACGTATCGTAACCTGTGAAGACGACCTTCTCAAGATTGCTTCCTTAAACAGCAGCATTTACAATGGATTTACATTCTGTACCGGTTCTTTGGGAAGTAATCTCAACAACGACCTTCCGAAGATCATCCGCAATCCGAAAATTGCAGAGAGAATCCATTTTGCACACATCCGTAATATTAAATACGAAAACAAAGATTTGTTCCACGAAGTATCCCACCTTTCTTCCGATGGAAACTTTGACATGTATGAGATCGTCAAAGCATTGATCGACATGGGATTTGACGGTGTGATCCGCCCAGATCACGGACGTATGATCTGGGGTGAGCAGGCAAGACCGGGATACGGACTTTATGACCGCGCCCTCGGTGTCGCTTATCTGAATGGTCTTTGGGAAGCAATTAAGAAAAATAACAAGTAACACAGGAAAGGAATCAAAATCATGAAACTGACAGATTTACAAAAAGAAGTTTCTCCTGTATGGGAAGAAAAAGGATACGAAGTACTTAAGTATGACCGCGAGGCCGTAAAGCAGAAAACCAAAGAGGCACCTACCTGGGTTCATTTTGGAGCGGGAAACATTTTCCGTGCGTTCCCGGCTGAAATTCTTCAGCGTGTATTGAATCAGGGTGAGTATGACCGCGGAATCGTCGTGGCAGAGAGTTTTGATCATGAGATCATCAGTAAAGCTTACAAACCATACGACTGTCTGAGCCTTTCTGTTGTTTTGAAAGCCAATGGAACGATCGAAAAGAAAATCGTAGGAAGTGTTGTCGAAGCACTGGTGGCAGACCAGGCAGCACCGGAAGATTTTGCAAGATTGTTTGAAATTTTTGAAAATCCTTCCCTGCAGATGGCAAGTTTTACCATTACAGAAAAAGGATACAGCATTTACGATGGAAAAGGAGATCTTCTTTCCGTTGTAGAAAGCGGATTTAACGATCAGCCCGAAAATCAGCAGCATCTGATGGGACGTGTGGCAGCACTTTGTTACCATCGTTTCAAGACATGCAAAGCGCCGATCGCTCTTTCCAGCATGGACAACTGCTCCCACAACGGAGACAAATTAAAAGCCGGCGTTATGGCATTTGTCGATGCCTGGGTAAAAAATGGAATTGTGGAAAAAGAATTTGCAGATTACATGAATGACGAGAATCAGGTATCGTTCCCATGGTCGATGATCGACAAGATCACGCCGCGTCCGGACGAAAATGTCAAGAAAATGCTTGAAAAAGACGGTTTTAAAGATACGGATCTGATTATTACAAACCGCAATACGTATACGTCACCATTTGTAAACTCCGAGGAGACCGGTTACCTTGTTATCGAGGACAAGTTCCCGAATGGAAGACCGCCGATCGATAAAGCGGGAATCCTCTTTACCGACCGCGAGACGGTAGACAAAGTGGAAAAGATGAAGGTTTGTACCTGCCTGAATCCGCTTCACACCGCACTGGCGATCTACGGATGCCTTCTTTCCCACACAACGATCCACGGAGAGATGGAAGATAAAGAATTGTCTACTCTTGTAGAAAAAATGTGCTATCAGGAAGGAATGCCGGTTGTAGTAAATCCGGGCATCATTGATCCGAAAGATTTTGCAAATGCAGTGCTTACGCTCCGCCTTCCAAATCCATTTATGCCGGACACCCCACAGCGTATCGTAACGGATACTTCCCAAAAACTTCCAATTCGTTTTGGTGAGACGATCAAGTCTTACATCGCAAGCGACAGTCTGGATGTACAGTCCCTGACTTTGATCCCGCTGGTATTGGCAGGATGGTGCCGTTACCTTATGGGAATCAATGATGAGGGACAGCCATTTGAGCAGAGTTCCGACCCACGCCTTGACGAAGTAAAACAGTATGTGAAAGATGTCAAACTTGGCGAAGCAGCCGACGTACATGCGGTACTTTCTCCAATTCTCAAAGATGCGTCTATCTTTGCCGTAGACCTGTACGAAGCAGGACTTGGCGAAAAGATCGAGGGTATGTTTGCTGAACTTATCGCCGGTCCCGGTGCCGTGCGTGCGACATTGAAAAAATATGTGGATTAAGAGATAGAAAAGCCCCTTTTGTCTGACGATACAGCTGGATAGAAGGGGTTTATGGTAAAGAAAACTTATGCATTGAGGAGATAAGAAATATGGTATTGGCCAGAAATGACTTGGCAACTAAAAATGATTGTTTATTTCAGAAATTAGGATATGTTAAGGACAACTCGGCAAAATATTAGGGGGACATGAAACCATTATTTGCTGAAGCAGTTTCTTTAATTTGAAAGTGTAGTAGGTTGAACTTCCCCCGTTCTTTAAGAACGAGGTTAAACTGCCTTCAAGTCCATTTGTTTCTTTTAAGATAAAAAGAATTTTTTTAGAGGAAGCCATATTTTCCCAGTATTCCTTATTAATAATACCATCCTCGTTAAAGTTGTTGTATTCCGGACGTGCTTTCTGCCATTTTATAAATAAATCTTCCATAGGATTCTCCTGTCGATAATTACAAA
>FR893970.1:10466-11220 GCA_000434115.1 Roseburia sp. CAG:309
CAAAAAACAAGTGTGAATTATTAACAAAAATACGGATATGCCTGCAAGGTTGACCTTCCCACAAAATCATGGTAAAATACAGTTAGCATTGCTTAGAATGGAGATATCAGAAAGAATGGATAAAGATAAGATAAAAAAAGCAGTTTCGTTATTTTTGGAAGGAATTGGCGAAAATCCGGAGCGGGAGGGATTTTTAGAGACACCGGACCGGATCGCAAAGATGTGTGAGGAGTTATTTGGCGGGTATGAGGCAGACGCAGCCGATCATTTGGAAAAGACATTTTCCTCCACGCAGAAAGGTCTTGTGCTGGAAAAGGACATTACCTTTTATTCGGTGTGCGAACACCATCTTCTTCCATTTTATGGAAAAGTGCATATTGGATATATTCCGGATGGAAAAGTGGTGGGACTTAGTAAATTGGCAAGGACAGTTGAAGTGTTTGCCAGAAGAGCGCAGATTCAGGAGCAGCTGACCGATCAGATCGCGGATGCGATGATGGACATTCTTGCGCCAAAAGGTGTTATCGTTATGGTGGAAGCCGAGCATATGTGTATGACGATGCGCGGCATCAAGAAGCCGGGTTCGAAGACGATCACACTCAGCACACGCGGATGCGCGAAGGAAGAGGAGAGCTGGAAGCGCGAGTTCTTAGAGTTACTGCGGCTTTAATCCGTTACAAAGATGTGCCGCCGGGGTAAAAACGGGGGTGATTATAATACGAGGAGAAAAAAGTTTGAAAAAAAGAAATTTTAG
>FR893971.1 GCA_000434115.1 Roseburia sp. CAG:309
AGAATAGAAATATTATTAAACAAGTTGCTTTTCACAATTCTTAAAATTTTTCGACTGCATTTTCTCCATCTACACCGTTAAACAACAGTTTTGTTACTTGCTTCGATGAATACAGTTCTTTTAGCTTTACAGATACCCACGATCCTCCCATATCAAACACTGTATTTTGCTTAGGCGACAGTAAAATGCGATTCACTTTGCCGGTTATGACACCCTCGCCAAAAATAGAATTGCTGATCTGCAGAGAATCTATATTGCCTGGGAGTGCTGCATCTTCACAAAAAGTATTTTGGGGCAATACAATATTTTTCCAGCTGTCACACCCGGAAAAACACGCATATCCCAAAATAATATCTTCCGGCAATGTTACCTTGGATAATTTTTTGCATTCATAAAAGGAAAGCGCCTGCACTCTTTTTACTGTATCTGAGATAACAAGCTCTTCCATGCATTGAGCAATGTCCCCACCAAGTTTTTTCGCTTCCTCATAATGATCTCCTTCCGGATAACCAATCCGACTCACTTGATAGCCATCAAGTTCAGATGGAATAACTATCTTCTTAGCCGTAGAAGAAATTGCACAAATTGAGATTTCTTTTTCCGGTTCATTAATCACATAATACGTATACATTCCAGAAGTATAATACTGCATTTCTTCCGCGTGACACCTGGTAACCGGGAGTAAAAAAACAGTGCATAATACGAGCAACATTAATATTCTTTTGTAAATACTAATTTTCTTTAACA
>FR893972.1:0-2268 GCA_000434115.1 Roseburia sp. CAG:309
AACAGCAGGTTGCGGTTGAGGTTCCGGAACAGGAGCAACAACAGGCTCAGCAACTGCCTGAACAGCAGGTTGCGGTTGAGGTTCAACGACAGGCTGTTCGATGGCTGTGATACTGTCTGCTTTCTCTGTATCATCTGAAAAATCAAGTGTTGTAATGCTTTCTGCGTTTTGGGGTGGTAAAGCATCTGCTCCAAAATCCAATACATTTTCGCTGGCAAAATTATTTTGGGCTGGAAGTGGCTGGAAAAAAGAATCATCTCCGGACACGGCATTATCGTTTCCGATTACGAATTCTGTGTTCAAACCACCACTAAGACCGGAACCTGATGACTGTACAGGTTCAGGTGCTGGATTTGTAAAAGTACTTTCAGGTTGTTTCTTCTCCTCTTTTATCGTATCCTGAGACTCGGTAAAGTCCAGAGAAAGTGTCCATTCGGGCAGTTCCTCTGTCGGAGTCCCAAGGGAAATCTTATTTCGTTTTGACATTTGCTATCGTCCCCTTTATATTAATTAGTTTCGTACACATACAGTTATAACTATAATACAACAAAATGGGGTAAAATACAATATCTAAAAAAATTTCATATAAAATATTTTACAATCATATACATTTTATACAGAAAATTATGTAAGTAAATGATTGGAAATGAGTAAGGAGCAGAATATGAAAAATAAAATGCTGAAAGGTACGATCATTCTGACGATTGCCGGAGTGGTAACAAGGGTTATTGGATTTTTATATCGCATATTTCTTGCGAATCTGCTTGGAGATACAAAACTGGGAATTTATCAAATGATATTTCCAATTTATGGAATATGTTTTACACTCTATGCTTCTGGTCTGCAAACTGCGGTTTCCCAATTGGTTGCGGATCCACATTTAAAAGATTCTAAGCGTGTGTTGAAAGGCGGAATTATCTGTTCGCTTTGTTGTTCCGTGACATTGTCTGTTCTTTTGTTTACTTTTTCTGATTGGATAAGCATTCATTTATTATTTGCCGGAGAAACCGCTCCGTTGTTAAGAATTCTTTCTGTTATTTTTCCTTTTTGCGGAATTACCAGTATTATCAATGGCTATTTTTACGGAAAACGTCATGCGAAAGTACCATCTATCACCCAGATTATTGAACAAATTTTCAGAGTGGGATTTGTTGTTGCCATTTTCTTTTGCTTTCACAAACAAATTTCTTGTGAAATAGCGGTTTTAGGTTTGATCATTGGAGAACTGGCATCTAATTTATACAATCTTTGGAATATCCGAAAAGAATTTGCAGGGAGAAAAGAAAAAACAAAATCAGGTTATGGGGAACTGATAAAAAAATTGTTGAGTCAGGCAGTTCCGCTGAGTGCCACGCGGCTTACCATCTCTGTACTATCCGCTGCGGAGGCTGTTTTAATTCCTATTATGCTGCAATTTTCGGGATTGAACCGAACGGATTCATTTGCTTTATATGGAATCACAACCGGTATCGTACTGCCGTTTATTTTGTTTCCCGGGACAATAACAAACTCATTGTCGGTACTGCTTCTTCCGGAAGTATCCAAAGCCTATTATGAAGAGGATAATAATAAAATAATGCGGACGACCCAGATAACGATTAAGTACTCTCTTCTGCTTGGCTGCATTGCCATGGCAGTTTTTATCTGTTTCGGACCGCAAATAGGTACGTTGTTTTTTCAAAATCCCCGTTCCGGAAAATTACTGTCTCTTCTTTCCATGATCTGTCCGTTTGTTTATGTGTCTACAACGCTGGCAAGTATTATAAACGGTCTGTCAAAAAGTTCAATAACGTTTCGGAATACGGTAATTGGGCTGGTGTTAAGGATTACGTTTTTAATTGTCGCAACTCCGTATTTTGGAATATATGGGTATTTGCTGGGAATGCTTGTCAGCCAGATCCTCATAAGCATTCTTGATGGCTGTTATCTTGTAAAAAGGCAGTATACCAGGATTGATTTAGGCAAATGGCTCATTTGTCCTGCACTACTATTTATATGCTCTTGTTACATTGGAAAAAAACTGTTTATCCTCAATGAAATACGGCATTATATCCCTTCCAGACTATGTTTTATCATCATAATGGGAACGTTTATTTTGATTCCCATTATGATTCTGTATCAAAGTAAAATGATTCAGAAACAAGATTTTTATTGAATCATTTCAAGCAATTCATCCTCCGTAATAATAGGAACACCTAATTCTTTTGCTTTTTTATTTTTAGAAGAACTTGATGTAATATCATTATTAACCAAATAGGCGGTATTTTT
>FR893972.1:2323-5680 GCA_000434115.1 Roseburia sp. CAG:309
GATTCAATTTTTTCCTTACATTCATTTCGGTTTGCAAAGTGAGTAAGGCTTCCTGTAATAACAAATGTTTTGCCCTCAAAGGACGCATTTGATACAATCTTTTCAGGAAAGATTATGGTAAGGATCTCACTTAATTTGTGTAAAAGATCCTGATTTTCAGAATCCGCAAAATATTCCACGAAGGACTCTGCTAATTTATCACCAATACCGTCGATAGAGAGTAGATCGTCAACGGATAAATCGTTATACTCGGTAAGAGGAAGCGGGTATTTACGACAGATCAGTTTTGCCATACTTAAGCCGATTCCTTTGATTCCCAAGCTGTAGATAACGCGCTCTAAAGGAACGTTTTTGGACGCTTCAATTGCCTGGATCAGATTGGTATAAGACTTTTCTCCAAAACCATCCAAACTTTGAATTTCCTCTTTGTACTGTGACAGGAAAAAAATGTCTGTTAACTTTTGCAGCCAGCCGTTAAGAATAAATTTTTCCAATGTTGCTTCTGAAAATCCATCTATATTTAAGGCATCGCGGCTTACAAAGTGTGTAAAAGATTTGATTTTTTTCGCATAACATTTGGGATTCGGACAAAATAAAAATTCCGAACCATTTTCATTGATAAGTTCTGTTTTTTGATGACATACCGGACATTCGGAAGGAATTGACAAAGCATTACTCTTTGTCAGGTTTTCCTGAATCTGCGGGATGATCATATTTGCTTTATATACAGTGATTCGGTCACCGATTCCCAGCTGCAATTCTTTCAGGATGCTGACATTATGAACACTGGCGCGGCTTACGGTAGTTCCCTCCAATTCTACAGGTTCAAAAATAGCAACCGGGTTAATGAGTCCCGTGCGAGAGGCACTCCACTCAATGTCCGTTAAAGTTGTCTCTGCCAATTCATCCTGCCATTTAAAGGCAATAGAATCTCTTGGAAATTTAGCGGTTCTTCCCAATGACTGACTATATAAAATATCATCATAGGTGAGAACAAGTCCGTCACTAGGCAAATCGCAGCCGTTTGTGATCATTTCGGAGAATTCGTCAATGGCAGAAATAAGATCCGCTTCGGTTACCTTTTTGTAAGGCACAATATCAAATCCTTGTTCATCAAGCCAGTTCAACTCCTCTTCTTTATGAGTAAATGCAATTTCCGGATCACTTTGAATGAGGTTATAAACATAGTAATGAACATTTCGTTTGGCAGTAATCTCATTATTCAACTGTCGAACGGTTCCGCTGCATAAATTTCGTGGATTTTTATACTTTTCCTGAATGTCAGAAAAAGATTCATTTAATATTTTAAAGTCTGAATATCGGATCAGTGCTTCTCCACGGAGAACCAGTGTTCCGGGATATGGAATTTTAGCGGGGATATTTTTGAAGGTTTTGGCATTATTGGTAATAACTTCACCGATTTCACCATTTCCGCGGGTTAAGGCTTTGGTTAAGGTGCCGTTCTGATACGTCAGGATTACACTTAAACCGTCTAACTTTAAGGATAATAATCCTTCGCGTGAATCAAGCCATTGTACCAGTTCTTCCCGTTCCTTTGTTTTTCCAAGGGAAAGCATCGGCGCAATATGTGCTTCTTTTGGCAGCTCGCTCAATGTCTCGTATCCTACTTGAACGGTGGGACTTCCTGATAGAACCACTCCTGTTTTTTCTTCCAGAGAGACCAGTTCGTCATATAAAGCATCGTATTCAAAATTTGACATGATCTCATCTTCACCCTGATAATAAACTTTAGCTGCTTCATTTAACCGGGCAACTAAATCCCGCATATGTTCCATCTCATTCATTGTAGAATTTCTGTCCTTTCAATGCGTTTTTTAATTCCATTAATTCGTCCCCTGTGATCTCGCGCCAGGTTCCTTCTTTTAGTTCGCCCAGATGAATATTCATCACACGGACTCTTTTTAGTGTGGTAACTTTGTAACCAAAATATTCACACATACGACGGATCTGACGATTTAATCCCTGTGTCAAAATGATTCGAAATGTATGAGAATCAATCGGAACAATCTGACATGGTCTGGTCATCGTATCCAAAATAGGAACGCCCTGTTCCATAGCGTGTATGATTTCGGGACGCAGAGGTTTTTGGACTGTGACAAGGTATTCTTTTTCATGATTATTTTTTCCGCGAAGGATACGATCTGTTAAATCTCCGTCATTGGTCAGTAAAATCAATCCGGTGGAATCCTTATCAAGTCTTCCTACCGGATAAATACGTGTTGGAAAATGTAAATAATCAACAATATTATTTTTTTCTTTTTCACTGCTGGTACAGACAATTCCCTGAGGTTTATTAAAAGCAATCACGATTTCTCTTGGCTTTTCTCCGACCGGGATTCCATTTACCGTAATGTGTTGTTCTTTGGTAATGCGTTCCCCGACAAGCGCAGTACGACCATCTACCAGGATTTTTCCCTGTTCTAATAGTCGGTCGGCTTCCCGGCGGGAACAGTAACCAATAGAACTTAAATATTTATTGATACGTAATTGTTCTTCCATAAATTATCTTTCTTTCTAAATGAAATTGGCAGCTTACTGAGCAGGTGCAGCATTTGGATCTGCTGTTGGAGCCGCGTTCGGATCCGCAGCAGGTGTAGTATTCGGATCTGTCGTTGGAACTGCGTTTGGATCCGCCGTTGGTTCGGCAGCATCTGCCTGTGGTTCCGGTGTAGAAGGAATGCTTCCTATTGCCTGATCCATCGTCTGGTATAACTGTCGAAATGCTTCATCCGCATTGATGGCTTCCTGTAGCTTATCATTGACTTCTTTTTGCATATCGGCAAGATGAGAATTCTTATCGGCGGCAAGTATAAAATCTTCTTCATTTTTGTCTAAGGCACTGAGATAGATGACGTTTTTTCCATCCGATCCCATCGTGACATAAAGAGCACTAAGACAAGGCGCAAGTGTATTGATATTTTTTAGTTTCATATCAAAACGCACATATACACGATAGGCACCATTGTCTTCATTTTCAAGAAGATAACAGGTGATATTTTGATAATCTTCTACATATTCAGCCTGCGCGATCAATTTTTCCTGATCAATCTGGTTAATGTCACTAACCAAAGGCTCCAGTGCTTCCAGATTTACATCACGTTTTGCCTGATAATAACTGGTTACCAGATTGTTGATATCTTCATTGGTACATTTGACTAACTCAGCATCTTCCACCAGATTGGAGGAATTTCCACCGGTAGGAATCAGGGTCAGAATAAAGAATCCAAGTAATAATGCGCCTACAGTAATAATAATAATTAATTTTTTATATTTTAATTTCATAATATTCAACCTCGCTTCTATAGAATAATTATATCAATTTTCGACAGATTTGTC
>FR893973.1 GCA_000434115.1 Roseburia sp. CAG:309
TTTTCCCATTTTTAACACCCCATGTAAATTTCGCATGACTTCCCTCGATGGATTTTTCCTTTATATGCTTTACGACAAACGGAGACATCGTCTCAATCATTACCGTCACTTTTCGGAATGTTTTCTCGATAATAGACATCATCTGTAACACCTCGGCTTCACTCAGATACATGGAAAGTCCCTCTATGATAACCAATACATTTTCAACGCCATACTCGATATCGTCGATATACGACGCATCCATTGCCGATTTGGCAATCTGGCTGATTGATCCGTTCTCTGTGAGAAACTTTTCACGGATCTTCATTGTTTCCGGCAGGTCAACATTGTACCAGCGCACATATTTCCCCTGCATTCGGTAACATCTTGTATCCAGTCCACTTGCAATATTTACTACAATCGTGTTCGGATGTCCACTCAAATACTTCTCTACCATTTCATCTAACACGATCGTCCGGGCGATCACACCATAGCTCATTGCCTTATCCTGATCGGCTTTGGAAAAATCATAATCCAGTCTGGACACCATCTCGGCTGCCATGTCATCATGAATCTTTGCATTTTCCTTCCCGGATTCCTTCGCCCGCGCATACAGGGTCTGAATCATCGTTTCCGGTACCCCTGTCACATCTACTTTCTCTTTCATGCTATTCATCCTTTCCATCGTAACGTTTGTTATTAAATGTTATGTTATTAAAAAAACTCCACAACTAACTGCTGTGAAGTTCTTTTAAATGCTCTATTAATTTTTCGGTTCCCCCCGCGGCATAAATGCCGATCTGTTTTACCAAATACAAACTGTATTCCATATCATAATCTTCTTTCATAATCTCTAAACAGCTGTCTAACCGCTGCCTTGCCAGTATCTTAAGCAGTCCCGGATCCGGCGGCGTCTTCAATTTACTTTGATAATACACCAGAAAGGACTGCTCCATCATCTGTTCCATGCGGTTCCGGAAGCCTTCATAACAACTCCCCTGCGCCTTCTCCATAATGACAATGGCCTCTTTCTTATGCTTTAAAATAAACTGCATCATAAGCACATCGACATCCGGTCCTTCGGACGACTCTTCCATCTCCATCCGCATACACTTTGCCAGTATGTCCTCGTAACTTTGCACAAGCGGCTCTAATATGGCGCGAAACAACGCTTCTTTGTTTTCAAAAGAAAAATACATCGCTCCCGTCGTAACACCAGCCCGGCTGCAAATCGTTCTAAGGCTCGCCTTGGCATATCCTTTCTCATAGAATTCTTCCAAGGCTGCCTGTTTAATTTTTTCCATGGTTTCTTTTTTATTCTTCATCATAACACCTGTTATGATAAACGAAACCAGGTAATTTGTCAAGAATTAACCTGCAAACAAAAATGTTTTTCAACACAGGCTAC
>FR893974.1 GCA_000434115.1 Roseburia sp. CAG:309
GAAATCCATGGAAATGTTATAATCTTTTTCCCTAATGCCAATCCTAAAATTGATGAATAAAACCAAAACGCATGCCCTGTATGATTTATATTTCTATTAAAAGTCCCCGTCTTTTCTAATTCACACATAGAAACAAACATTTCATAATCTATACTTAAATGCTTTCGCTTAAATATTTCTTTTAAATTCTTCTCCACAGAAACCTTATTTCGTTCATAGTTCTTATAATTATCTGTAACATAATAAGTTCTTTCCCTAACACTATGTGGAGAACACAATTCACCATTCCAGAAAATTTCTGTTTTGCCGGAATCCCCTTCCGCCTCTTTAGCCAAATAATCTGCCACAGACCAGCCTCCCTCGTATATCCCTCCTGCTAAAAAGCAAATCCCTTTCTTGAATTTGTGGTTAAACTCATCACATCCGGATATGTAAATACTTCCTATTCGTTCTGTCCCACATACACGTTTTGTAGTTAAGTTTTTAATTTCAAGTTGCATTTCATCACTCTCCTTTATAGCGACTTCTTCGATATCTTTCGATTAATTTACCGCTTCTATCTTCAATTGATCTTCATATTCCCACAAAATATCTCGATTTCCCAATGGCCAATCAAAAAACTGAGGAGTCGGATGGTCATTTGGTGGATATACAAATTCATCATATCTCCCTAAAAAAGTTAGATCTTTTGGCCATTTTCTTTTCGACCTTTCCATTACTCTTGCACGATATTTTTTCAGTGATGGAGATGCTAA
>FR893975.1 GCA_000434115.1 Roseburia sp. CAG:309
TTGAAGGTTTACACAAACTTTGGGATACTCCCGTTTTGAAAAAAATGGGGGACAGGTCTCTTTTGCTTTGCGTTATGCCAAATTATAATTTTTCACTTCCGGCATGACCGCCTGTCTCGCGAAAGTCATGCCAAACAACACTTTTTCTCCTGTGGCATGACCAATCCTCCTTTTTCCCAATTCACTAATCAATCATTACGGTCAAAAAGAAAAAAAACATCACGAAAGTACCGTAAAAATTGGTAAAATAAGGAAAGCGATGTTAAAAATTAACAATTTTTACGGTCAAAAAGAAGAAAAACATCACAAAAATACCGTAAAACCACCAAAGAATGTAAAAATAAGGAAGTAAGTTGCGAAAAATTACGGTAAAATTCCACATTTTTTCATGTTTTGCCCGTAATTAATGCTTACCCCACGTCCGTGGTGCCCTGCGCTCCTATTTCCCGTAATGGATGATTACCCCACATCCGTTGCCCCACATCCGTTGAACCCTGAGCTCCCATTTGTCCGTAATCGATGCTTGCCCCAAGTCCCCTCGCCCCATAACACCAGAGCCGCTCGCAATACCAGAGCTCCCCTAGCCGTTCGCAGCACCAGAGCCACTCACAACACCACAGCTGCCAATTTCTCCCCCTATCGAGAAAATATCGCCAAATTCTGCAAACTTTCCCTAAAAAGAAACACTTGCCCCATCGAATTTTTCGTTGTATAATGATAGGCAGAAAAATATTCAGTTTGGAGGAAGAAAAAATGAACTTAAATTTAAGGCCCGCAGAAGAATGTAAATATGATGCGGTTTCGCTTGGCGAAGTAATGCTTCGTTTGGATCCGGGCGAAGGGCGCATTCGTACCGCAAGATCGTTTCGTGCCTGGGAAGGCGGCGGTGAGTACAATGTAGTTCGTGGCTTGAGAAGATGCTTTGGCATGAACACAGGTGTGATCACGGCATTTGCGGACAATGAAGTAGGTAAATTGATGGAAGACTTCATTTTGCAGGGCGGTGTCGACACTTCTTTGATCAAATGGATGGAGACCGACGGAATCGGACGTGTATGCCGTAACGGTTTGAATTTTACCGAGCGTGGATTTGGTATCCGTGGCGCCGTAGGATGCTCCGACCGTGCGAATACAGCCATTTCTAAGGCAAAACCGGAAGATTTTGACTTTGATTATATCTTTAGCGAATTGGGTGCGCGCTGGTTACATACCGGTGGAATTTACGCCGCTTTGTCCGAGCAGTCATGCGAGACCGTATTGGCAGCCATCAAGGCAGCGAAGAAGTACGGAACCATCGTTTCTTATGACCTCAACTACCGTCCATCCATGTGGAGTGCGATCGGCGGTATCGAGAAAGCGCAGGAAGTAAATAAAGAAATCGCAAAATACGTAGACGTAATGATCGGAAATGAAGAAGATTTCACGGCTTGTCTTGGATTTGAGATCGAAGGAAATGATGCCGATCTGAAAGAATTGAATTTGGACGGATATAAGAAAATGATCAACGAGGCAGCAAAGACATATCCAAACTTTAAGGCTGTAGCAACGACACTTCGTGAAGTAAAGACAGCGACTGTCAATGACTGGAGTGCAATCTGCTGGGCAGATGGAGAGATCTTCAAAGCCAAAGATTACAAAGGACTTGAGATCATGGACCGTGTCGGCGGCGGAGATTCCTTTGCTTCCGGTCTGATCTATGGTTTGATGACAACAGAAAATGCCGAACTTGCTGTAAATTATGGTGCAGCTCACGGTGCATTGGCAATGACAACCCCTGGTGATACTACGATGGCAAGCAAGAAAGAAGTAGAAGCTATCATGGGTGGTGCAGGAGCACGTGTACAGCGATAATGAAGCAAGAATCAGCAGATAAATCAGTATCAATTTGTATGGAGGAATGACATGTATAAAATTAATGACAATTATTTAAAATTACCTGGAAGTTACCTTTTTTCGACGATTGCGAAGAAAGTAAATGCGTATACAGAAGCAAATCCGGACAAAAAAGTGATCCGTCTCGGAATCGGAGACGTAACACTTCCTCTTGCGCCGGCAGTCATTGACGCAATGCACAAAGCCGTTGATGAGATGGCTCATGCTGAGACATTTCACGGGTATGCACCGGATCTTGGCTATGAATTTCTGCGCAGTGCGATCGTAGAAAACGATTATAAAGCACGCGGCGTGGACATTGCCATTGATGAGATCTTCGTCAGCGACGGAGCAAAGAGCGATTCCGGAAACATCGGAGACATTTTCGCACAGAATAACCGTATCGCAGTATGTGATCCGGTTTACCCGGTTTATGTAGATACCAATGCCATGGCAGGTAGAACCGGAGACTACGTGAAAGAGAAAGAAGCATGGTCAAATGTAATTTATATGCCATGTACCGCAGAAAATAATTTTGTACCGGAACTTCCAAAAGAGACACCGGACATCATTTACATCTGCTGTCCAAACAATCCGACCGGAACGACATTAAATAAAGATCAACTTCAGAAATGGGTTGACTTTGCTTTGACAAAAGGTGCTGTTATCATTTATGATGCAGCTTATGAAGCATACATTTCCGAGGACGACGTACCACACAGCATTTACGAATGCGATGGCGCGAAGAAATGTGCGATCGAGATGAGAAGTTTCTCCAAAAATGCCGGATTTACCGGAACTCGTCTTGGATTTACCGTAATTCCGAAAGAGCTTACCTGTGACGGTGTGTCACTGAACAGTCTCTGGGCGAGAAGACACGGAACCAAGTTCAACGGAGCACCTTATATCATCCAGCGCGCCGGTGAAGCGGTATACAGTCCGGAAGGAAAGAAACAGACAAAAGAGCAGATTGCATATTACATGAACAATGCAAAGATCATCCGCGAGGGATTGACAAATGCCGGATATACCGTATTTGGCGGTGTAAACGCACCATATATCTGGTTGAAGACGCCGGACAATATGACATCCTGGGATTTCTTCGATTATTTGCTTGAGAACCTGAACATCGTCGGAACACCGGGAAGCGGCTTCGGACCGAGCGGGGAAGGATATTTCCGACTGACTGCATTTGGCTCTTTAGAGAATACCAAAGAGGCGATGGAGCGCATCGTAAAATAAATTCGTGCCATGTCGTCTCAGAATGGAGGTTTATATGAAGAAACGTAGTAAAGTAACCGCAGTGCTGCTTAGTCTGGCATTGCTGATCTGTGCCCTGCCGACCACGGTTGTGAAGGCAGATTCCACAGGAAATTCGGATGATGCATCCGTAGAGGTTTCTCCTTATATCTCATTGGGAGCAGACTTGAACGCACAGCAGAAAGACATTGTCTTAAGTCTCCTTGGCGTGACCGAGTCAGACCTTGACAATTATGAAGTTTTACAGGTAACAAACAAGGACGAGCATGAATATCTTGATGACTATCTCTCCGCTTCGGTGATTGGAACGAAAGCGCTTTCGTCCGTCCGCATTGAAAAAGGCGAAGAGGGAAAAGGCATTCATGTAGAGACAAAAAATATCACCTATTGTACGAGCGGAATGTACACTAATGCATTGATTACCGCCGGTATCACGGATGCCGATGTGATCGTTGCAGGTCCATTTGAACTCTCCGGTACGGCAGCACTTGTCGGTGCGATGAAGGCCTATGAGGCAATGACCGGCGAGACATTGAGCGATGACCGTGAGGATGCCGCCACCAATGAACTTGTGCTGACCAGTGAACTGGCGCAGAGCATTGGCTCTGATGATGCGGAGAAGCTGATGGCACTTGTGAAAGAAAAAGTGGCAAATGGTGATATCAAAGATGCAGACGATCTTCAGAAAGCCATTGAAGAATCAGCCAATGAACTGGGTGTCAGCCTGACAGATGCGCAGAAACAGAAACTTGCACAATTGTTTGACAAAATCAGTAAATTGGATCTTGATGTTGATAAATTGAAGCAGCAGGCAGAAAACATCTACAACAAACTCCAGGATCTGGGGTTGAGTGTGGATGAGGCGCAGGGCTGGCTTGACAAGATCGTATCATTCTTTAAGAAAATTGCCGAGACGGTATCGTCCTGGTTCTAGTACAAGGATCCGTTGTATTGGATTTTTATAGAAAAGCGGAAATCTCCCTGTTTTGGTGCAGTGACATCAAGGCGGGGAGATTTTTTTAACTTGCCATCTCAGAGTCGTCTGTGGTATAATAAACTATGTGCGCATAAACGCATGAAAAGAGATGGAGGAATGTTACATGAAGATAAGTGTAGTTATTGCTTATCACGATGAAAAACAGTATATAAAAGACTGTTTGGCGAGCCTTGCAGAGCAGACGTTTCAGGACTTTGAAGTAATCCTTGTCTGTGATGGATGCGGGATGCCGGAAGAAGGGATTCCGGAGAAGCTGAACATTGCGACCGTGATGCAGGAAGAAAAAGGGGTCGCGGGGGCAAGAAATGCGGGAATAGAAAAAGCACAGGGAGAATATGTGGTGTTTTTGGATGCCGACGATTATCTGGCCGAGGATACGCTGGAGGCATTGGCAGAGAAAGCGGAACCGGAAACGGTGGTTTACATTTCCAAAACCGAGACATGGTACAGCCGCAAGGTATATCAGGACAATGGGGAAAAATTAGACGAACAAAATGATACCAATGGCGACGAAGGAGAAGAGACCAAGGTTGATCCGGAAAATCCATATGAGTATCTCATTGCAAATACCAAAAAATGGCAAAATATATCGACGCTTGGATTGCTGATCCCGCGCAGACTTTTGATGGAAAATCCAATCCGTTTTTGTGAAGAATTGGAATACGATTCCGATATTCCGGTGCTGATGGAAGTGTTGGCAAAGGCACCAAAGACGGTTTATCAGGAAAAAGGAACTTATATAAAGAGAAAGCACAACGATCCGATCAATCTGCCATCGCTTTTGCAGAAAAAGGATGCCGCGAAAAAAGTGGCAGAGGCGATGAAGAGTTATGAGATGGCAAGCCGGTTTGTGGATAAAGAAAACGGCAGAGCATTTCATTATCGCTTTGCAATGTGCCTTGTGACAATGATCGCGCCATTTATGATTGAGAGCAAAGCGGCAGAGAGAAAAGAGACCGCTAAGGAATTAAAACAGACGCTGGAAATTCTTGGAAAAGGTGGATGGGCGGAGATTCCAATGAAGCATCATCCGAGAAAACTGATCGCCTATGGTCTTGCCGGAGATGCGGATAAGATTGTGAAAAAGACGCGAAATCATGCGAGACGGCAGACGTTGTTCCGCGTATGTACGAGCCGTGCAAAATGCAAGCGGTATTTGTATGAAAAAGTATTCAGCAAGATGAAAATGTTTGACGATATGGTAATTTTCGAGAGTTTCTTTGGAAAAAGTTATTCGGACAGTCCAAAGTACATCTTTGAATATATGAATGAAACGTATCCGGGAAAGTACCGGTATATGTGGGTAAATGCAGGAAAGAAACTGAACCTGCCATATCCGTCAAAGCAGATGAAACGGTTCAGTTTTAAATATTTCTTTTATATGGCAAGAGCCAAATATATCGTATTTAATGGCAGACAGCCACAGTATTTTATCAAGCGGAAGGGCAATGTTTTTTTGGAGACGTGGCATGGAACGCCGTTGAAGAAACTGGTATTTGATATGGAAGATGTGACGACGGCATCGCCGCTTTACAAAGAGCAGTTCTATATCCAGACACGGTCGTGGGATTATCTTGTCGCACCGAATCGGTTTTCCGAGGACGTTTTCCGCCATGCGTTTATGTACGACGGAAAAATGCTTGAGACGGGATATCCGAGAAATGACATTTTGTATTGTCAGGATAAGGAAAAACGGATGCGTGAGATCAAGGAAGAACTGCATCTGCCGCAGGATAAAAAAATTATTTTGTATGCGCCGACATGGCGTGACGACGAATTTTACGGGCATGCCAAATACAAATTTACGTTGCAGTTAGACCTTGCAAAAATGCAGAAAGAGCTTGGGGATGAATACATCATTTTGCTGCGGACGCATTATTTTATCGCCGATGTGCTCGATCTTTCGGAGTATGAGGGATTTGCGTACAATCTGAGCAAATACGATGACATTGCGCGACTGTATCTCATCTCGGATGTGCTGATCACGGATTATTCGTCCGTATTTTTCGATTATGCGAATCTGCGCCGCCCGATGCTGTTCTTTACGTATGATCTGGAGAAGTACCGTAGTGTACTCCGCGGATTTTACATCGATGTGGAAGAAGAACTTCCGGGACCGATGCTGATGACGACGGATGAAGTGATCGGAGCATTGCAGAACATTGAAAATGTTGTAACGGAGTATAGCGATAAGTATACCGCATTTTGTGATAAATATTGTGCCTGGGAAGACGGAACGGCGGCAAAAAAAGTCGTGGAGACCGTGTTTTCGGACAAAAGTAACAAATAATATTAAGATAGAAGGTTTAAGAGAAATGGCTAAGATTAGTATCATTGTTCCTTATTTGAAAGGACCGGCGTACTTAGAAGATTGTATTCAGAGTATTGAAGATCAGAAAATGGACGACATTGAAGTGGTTCTTGTGGATGACAAGGATGGACATGACGTGCCGGAAGCAATTATGCAGAAGAGTTTTGTCAAATATGTCCGCATGGAAGACGAAAAAGATGTCGATGAATTTTATGAAAAAAAAGGAACTTTTTTGGAAGAACGCAGACGGAAACGTCTGGGGATGAATCAAGAAGAATATGCTGCTTATCTGCTGCAAAAAGAACAGCAGAAAGAGGAAGAAGAGGAAGCGGATGATGCGAATGTAGAAAATCCGGTCGAGGGTGAATTGGAACTGCCACTTCGACCATTTGGCGTGGCAGCAGCGAGAAATACCGGTGTAAAATATGCGACAGGTACGTATCTGTATTTTCTGGATGCAGATGACTATCTGTTAGAGGATGCGCTTCCCAAATTATACCATCTTGCGGAAGAGAAACAGGCGGATATCGTAACCGGAAACCGTTATGCTTCCTGGTTCCGTCCAATTAGTTTTGATTTCGAAAAAGCAAAGGCGGACTCGGAGATTGAGGGAATTGTGCCGCTGGAAGGTGAGACATTGGAGGCGGTTTTGTCAACGCGTTTTACGATGCAGCATTTTCTGGTCCGCAGATCGTATTATGATGCGCAGGGCGTATCGTTTGATGAGATGATCACGTTTTATTCGGATGTTCCGGTTATTGCAAAACTTCTTGCCGGAGCGAAGGGGAAAATGTGGGTAGACGGCAGCAGTATTTATGTGTGGCGGCGACGCAATGACCCGATTCATCTGCCGGCACTCAGCCAGAAGAAGAGAAAACGCAGAACAGATGATTATATCGAGAGCTATGAGAAGGCAAAAGAAGAGATCAAAGAGGCGGAAGAATCGCTGCAATTTGCGTTAAACCGTCGTTTGTGCCGGTTTACGATCAGTAAATTTCCAAACCGCCTGAAGGGCGCAAAGAGTGTACGTTATACGAAAAATCTGCGGAAGATTCCGAAAGATCAGTTGAAGAAGATTAAGAAAGAATTGACTTTCTTCCATGGAATCGAACTGGGGTATATTGTAAAAGGAAAATACCGCACAGCGAAGCCATTTGAGCGGCTGGCGCATGTGATGCAGAAAAAGCGTGGTTTGTTTGGAAAACCGATCCAGTATTGGCGGTTCCTGGATAAACATATTTTCCGGAAAATGCCGGTTAAGGAAAACTGGGTATTTGTTGAAAGTTTCTTTGGAAAGAGTTATTCGGACAGCCCGAAATATTTGTATGAATATTTATATGATACATACGGAGATAAATACCATTACATTTGGTGCCTCAATAAGCGCGCCAAAGAGATGAAGGGACACCCGCCGATCTGTAAGCGGCACACCCTCCGCTATGTATATTATCTGTCCCGTTCGAAGTACATTATCTGCAATACGAGACAGCCGGCGTGGTTTAAAAAGCGCCCGGAAGTGATGTTTTTGGAGACATGGCACGGAACGCCGCTGAAAAAACTGGCGTTTGACTTGGATGATATTCATGCGGCAAGCCAGAATCATAAGACGATGTTTTACCGTCAGGGCAAGGCTTGGAATTATCTGATCTCTGCGAACCGTTTTTCGACGGATGTATTTGAACGTGCTTTCTGTGTACCGCGTGAGAAGATCATTGAAGTCGGATATCCGCGAAATGACATCCTGTATTCGGAGCGCGCGGATGAGATTGCCAAAGAAGTGAAGAAAGAATTTGGCATTCCGGAAGGCAAGCGGGTTATCCTGTATGCACCGACATGGCGCGACAACCAGTTTTATGCCAAAGGAAAATACAAATTTACGCTGGCGATGGATCTGGAGCGTATGCGCAAAGAGTTTGGAAAAGACAGTGTCATTCTGCTCCGTACGCATTATTACATCGCAGACAGTCTTGATTTGACAGGACTGGAAGATTTTGTATATAACGGAAGCACCTATAACGATGTATCCCGTTTGTATCTGGCAAGTGATATTTGTATCACGGATTATTCATCCGTATTTTTTGACTATGCCAACCTGCGTCGTCCGATGCTGTTCTTTGCGTATGATTATGAAGATTACAAAGACGAGATCCGTGGAATGTATTTTGACATGAATACCGAACTTCCGGGTCCTATCGTACAGACCAATGACGAACTTGTGGATGCTCTGCACCACATTGATGAAATTTCGGAGAAATACAAAGAGCGTTACGACCGTTTCTATGACAAATTCTGTCATGTAGATGACGGATACGCGTCAAAACGTGCAATCGATATAGTGTTTGAGGGGGCAAAACCTACTTTTGCAGAAACGGAGGAATGATGTGAGAACCGCAATTCGATATATCGTAAAAAAGCTGGTTATCCTGTTGTACCGGATTATGTGTGCGATCATTCCGGTCAATAAAAAGCGGATCGTATTTGACTCCAGTCTCGGTAAAAGTTATTCCGGAAATCCGCGGCATATCTTTGAATATATGGTAGAAAATGGCTATCAGGAAAAATGGGAATGTACGTGGTTTTATGAAAATGAACCGTATCCGATACCGGGGGATGGCTATCAGTTCCGATATGGAAGATTACGATACTTATATTATATGGCGACGGCAAAAGTGTGGGTATTTGACTGCCGGCAGCCGGAGTGGCTCATCAAGCGGAAAGGCTGTTATTACATTCAGACATGGCATGGAACACCGCTGAAAAAGCTGGTTCTTGACATGGAAGATGTATTTATGGTAAATGAGACGGATATTGATTCCTATCAGAAGGGCTTTGTGAAAAATGTGCAGAGCTGGGATTACCTGATCTCCCAGAATCCATTTTCCACGACGACGTTCCGGCGCGCCTTTGATTTCAACAAATGTATGCTGGAGATCGGATATCCGCGAAATGACATTTTGTTTAAGAAGAACAATGAGGAAGATATCGTGCGGTTAAAACGCCGTCTGGGACTGCCGCTGGATAAGAAGATCCTGTTGTATGCGCCGACGTTCCGCGACGATGAGTTTAATGAAAATTCGAGTTACAAATTCAGCCCGAAGCTGTCTTTCCAGAAATTGAAAGAGGCGCTGCAGGAGGAATACATTTTGATCGTTAAATATCATTACCTCATTATGGATTACATTGACTGGTTTCAGCACAAAGGATTTATCTATCATTTTGACCAGAGTAATGACATCGCGGAACTGTTTTTGGTGTCCGATATGCTGATCACGGATTATTCCTCTGTCATGTTTGACTATAGTATATTACACCGCCCAATGTTCTTTTATGCGTACGATCTGGATAAATACAAAAATGATCTGCGTGGTTTTTATTTTGATTACCGCGGGGAGATGCCGGGACCGATTTCGACGGATACCGATGAATTGATCCGTGATATCAAACAATACAATGCTTCCGAATACGAGGAGCGTTATGAAAATTTCCGCAAAAAATACAATTGCTGGGACGACGGAAATGCCTCGGCAAAAGTGGTGGACACAATCGAAGAATTATTGAAAAGTTAAGGACTGCTCACGAGGCAGTCCTTTTTTCTAACTCTACCAGGGGAACCGGCATTAGGGATAACACGGCGACCATAACCCAATGCATCGGGCTGAGTGGTACGGTATGGAAGATGAACTGCAATGGCGCATACGTGATAACGGCACATTGCAGCGCGATACACAAAAAGGAACTGGCTGCCAGTTTGCGGTTTCCGAGGATTCCCATATGAAAAAGGGATTCTTTTGCGCTTCGCATATTGAAGGAATGCACTAACTGCGACAATGACAGTACGGCGAAACACATGGTGGTTCCGACATCGGCGCCGCCGGTTTTGTGCCCGAGGAGATAGGCGAAGAGGGCGAGCGAGCCGATGAACATGCCTTCCACGAAAATGCGGAACATTCCACCGCCGCCAAAAAGTCCTTTTTTATCGGAGCGCGGCGGTTCTTTCATAATGTCTTTTTCCGGCGGTTCCAGTCCGAGGCAGATCGCCGGGAAGGAGTCGGTTACCAGATTGATAAACAGAAGCTGAACCGGCAGC
>FR893976.1:0-6569 GCA_000434115.1 Roseburia sp. CAG:309
TCTTTGAAAAAGAGACATTGCCATATATAAATTTGACTTTCCACTTGCATTTGCTCCATAAATAGCTGCAACTCTCAGAAATTTTTCTTTCATTCCAATATCGATTAAATTGCATTCATGTTCTTTATAGGCTTTAATCGCTGTCATGTCTAAAACTGTCTCTTCTTTAAAAGACAAAACATTTTTTACCATAAATTGCACCAGCATATCACAGCACCTCCCTTATAAGATATAATATACTATTTTTAATATATTATGTCAATCTTTTTGTGATTTTTTCACATTTCTTGCGTCGTAATGTCATGTTTATGCAAGTACAATGTCAATTCTCTTGCACTTTCTTCAACAGAGACATGCTCATAATTCATAAACGCTTGCTTCTCCGTCGTTCCGGTTAAAACTGCTACAAAATCAACACCCGCGCGCTGGGCTGTTTTTGCATCAACAATACTGTCGCCTACATAAAGAACCTGATTTTTGCTGACATTCAATTTCTGAATTGCCATGAGCAGTCCCTCCGGATCCGGTTTCTCGTTTTTCACATCGTCGCCGCCTATTATCACATCAATGAAATTCGTGGCATTATTTTTCGCCAATATCTGCTCAATCCTATAATGATACTTCGTTGTAACAATTCCCAAAAGGCATCCGCATTTTCCAAGTTTTTCCAGCATTTTCAGTACACCATCATAAAACCTGGTATTGTCCACCATGACCAAATCCGCTTTTTCTTTAAAATACTGAGTAAATTTCTGTGCAGCCTCTTCATCCTGTATCCCTGTCAATTCAGACAATGTGTCTTTCAACGAAAGCCCAATTGTCCTTTGAATGGTCTTCGTATCTCGTTTTTCCAAACCAAGTTTTTCCAATGCGTGGTTGATACTTAATACAATTCCATTTGTAGAATCGCCTAATGTATAATCAAAATCAAAAATTACTGCTTTGTACATTTTTTCACCTCGAGTTTCTGAATTGCTAAATTTTTATTTCATGGTGGATAAAAATAGATTTTGACCCACTTTCTTATTTTCAACAAAAAACCATATATTTATATCATCATTTTTGGTCCAAGCAGAAATTACTCAATTCAAACCACAATTTGCATCAGATGTTTTGACCCCGACAATAGTTTTGTGTCTCAAACCACATGAATCCACTTTCTTTTATGGTTTATTTTCGCTTTTTTATACGCAGACCAAAGCAAAGCCAAAAAACTTTTGGTCTATTTCTAAAAATTTTTCATAGAATCAAATCCAACATATCTCCCAGACAATTACAACTCCTCCCTGCACCCTCACAACGCCTTTCCCAGACAATCACAAGCCGGCTACCCACACACCATATTCCACCAGCAATCACAAGCCGCCTCACATCGCATACGCCACAAATTCCACAGCACCACAAATAAGCGTAACCGCCACAAAAAAAGCCCGAAACGCATGCGTTTCGGGCTTTTGATATCCATATTTTTGCAGATAACTGCTTATCGTTTACTAAACTGAGGAGCTCTACGTGCTTTCTTGAGACCGTATTTCTTACGCTCTTTCATACGTGGGTCACGTGTGAGGTATCCGGCTTTCTTCAATGTAGGTCTGAGATCCAAGTCATATTTGTTCAATGCTCTTGCGATACCATGACGAATGGCACCAGCCTGACCTGTAAATCCGCCACCTTTTACATTTACGATTACGTCAAATTTGTCTGCCATGTTAGTAGCTTCCAAAGGCTGACGTACGATGATTTTCAATGTTTCAAGTCCGAAATACTCGTCCATGTCTTTTTTATTAATTGTAACTTTTCCTGTTCCTGGTACAAGATATACGCGTGCTACGCTTGATTTTCTTCTACCTGTTCCGTAATATTTTTCACTAGCCAATGTTATTTCCTCCTTTCAACCAATTAAATGTCCAGAACTTCTGGCTTCTGTGCAGCATGTTTGTGATCCGGTCCAGCATATACAAACAATTTTTTAAGCATCTGTCTTCCCAAAGGTCCTTTTGGAAGCATACCTTTTACTGCATGAGTGATAACATACTCTGGCTTCTTCTCTTTCATCTCTTTGAGTGTAGTCTCTTTCATACCGCCTACATACTCTGAGTGATGATAATAAATCTTCTGAAGGTCTTTCTTACCTGTTGTAACGATCTTGTCAGCGTTTACAACGATAACATAATCACCTGTATCAATATGAGGGGTGTAGATTGGTTTATTCTTACCTCTCAAAACATTTGCAATTTCAGATGCAAGACGTCCCAAGGTTTTTCCTTCGGCATCTACTACATACCATTTTCTTTCCACATCGGATGGACTTGCCATATAACTTTTCATCCTGGAAACCTCCTAATATAATTTCTTCTCGCACAAAACGCGCGCTTCCTGTATACAATAATGCATAAATAACTTTTGTGTCTCATGAAATCCATCTGAAATGTCCGGAACAGATGCTTTCACGTCACACTTGCTTATTATATTACATTTTCAGCCGCTTGTCAACAGAAAAATGGCTGCATCTGACATTTTTCAGATACAGCCATTTGGGTTTTCTTAGTAATTGAAGTTTACGATCTGTGCATCGTTGGAAACTGTCTTCTTGCCAACTTTGATCTTAGCAACTACTTTAATGTAATATGTTTTATATTTGTTTAATCTCTTTTTACCAAATTTTGTAAGTGTCACACTCTTTGCCTTTTTGCTGAGAGATTTCACTTTTTTGTATTTTCCGTCTCTGCTTGTAGACATCAACACATTGTAACCCTTTGTACCGGAAACTTTTGCCCATTTCAATTTAATTTTGGCATTGCTGGAACGGAGATTATAATGTTTCTTTCCTGTTACATTGCTGATCCAGAAATAACGATATCCGGACCATCCGCTGTACATCTTTTTCACACCGTTTGTTGCATAAAGACGAACGCGGTATTTGTATGGTGTGTTTTTACGGAATTTTGTAGAAGCAGAGTACGTTGAAGAACTGGAAATTGTCTTAATAAGCTTTCCTTTCAAATTACGTACTTCCAATTCATATCCGTTTGCTGTTCTATTTGGATCTGATGCCTGGAATGTAATTGTACCCGCAGGAGCACTTCCTGTGTAAACACCAAAATTAGAGGTAGATGGTGTAGCCGGTGCAGTCAATACTGTCCCTGTGTTGCCAGTAGGAAGAGAAGTTCCTGCTGTCTGTGTGTAAGTTACACTAACAGAACTACCCGTTGCTTTAAAACCGGTAGATGATGTACGGCATGGTACTACTTCAAAGCCATACCACGTTGCCGGTGCAAGATTTCCAACCGTTGCAGAAGTTCCTGTCACATTCAAATTTGGTACAATATTATCATAACGGCTGGTAATATCATAAGAAGTAGCACCTGCAGCCGGTGTCCAGCTGAAACTGATAGCATTTTCCGTTACTGCGGTAACTGTCGTATTAATCGCGCTTATACTTGGAGCAGTTACTACTTCCAATGGTTCGGATGCTGTTCCCAGATTTCCCTTGGAATCTGCAGCATATACTCTTACATAGTAGGTAGTTCCTGCGCTCAAAGAACTGAGCATATATTGATTACCATATGACGACATAGGTTTTGGCGTGCTCCAGTTTGAACCGTCATTCCATGAATAATAGTAATCATCTGCATCTACAACAGCGCCCCAGCTGAATTTAACATATCCAGTCGATGCCTCTGTCTACTGCAGATTTGTCGGTGCACTCAATGCTGCCTCTGACGTTGTCGGTACAAATGCTACCGCAGCCATCAGAAAAATAAAAGTTACAATTGTCTTTAGATAGTTTTTCATCAAACTATACTCCTTTCTCTTTTTGATCGCCCTCTTTTAGTGCGATATATGTTTATTTTACTTCCTTGTACCATACTTTGTCAACTAAATCTTGTTTCAAAAATCAAACTTTACCTTGTTTTTACAGTGATTTCTCAATCCAGCTGCCAAGGACATCGGAAAGGACGGTACGCTGTCCGCAGAGTCCGTGATTGGTCTGCAAAACCTTGTAACAATATTTTCCACTTCCCGGCTGATCTGTCAAGCGGTTATAAAGTGGCCGGATCATAATATCCGGCGGTGCTACCGTATCTTTCTCCGCTGCCACAAAAAGTACATTCTGGTCTTTCAAATGATCGTAAGTATTGATGACAGCATATTCTTCGCTCTGATAGTGTGCATTTTCGTATACTTCGCTTGCGGATGTCATTTTGAGGCATTGACCCTCGCCCTCGATCATGATAAACAATTCTTTTTCAAGGCCATTTTGAAAGGCTGCACGCAGATCGTATGGTGCAATCGCGGCGACGCCGCGGATAAATCCGAGTTTGCCGGCGGCATTTAATACCGTCATGCCTCCCATACTGTGTCCGACAAGGAAAATCGCATCCGGGTCAATATTGTACTGATCCGTTGTCGCCGGGTTGTGCGCCCATTTGGTAATGGCGACGGCGTCATCCACCAGATTAGAAAAAAGATAATTTCCCTCACTTCCCCAGGCACCGCGGTGGTTTACATGGATCACTACACAGCCCATCCGCATCAGCGCATATTCCAGATCGTTGTTGGTCGTATATCCCGGAAATCCGTGAAACATCACGACTGCCGGGTGTGGTCCTTCGTACTGCGCGCCGGGTTTCAAAAGATAGCCATACAGATGACATCCCCCACTGATGATATTAAGTGGAAGAGCATCCGGCATCTCTTCGGCAGTTTCATAATCAAAGTCTGTGTAAGCATTGCTTTTATTAAATTTCATAGGTATCTCCTTTATAATCAATTTTTATTAATGTCAGTCCTTCCGGTGGCGCCGTCGGGCCCGCAAGTGCCCGGTCTGCCTTGGTTATCGCCTCTTCGGCCGTCGAAATTTTCCGTCTGCCAAGTCCCACTTCTATGAGCGTCCCCGCAATGATCCGCACCATGTTATACAAAAAACCGCTTCCTGTCACACGGATACAGATCTGATGTCCCATTTTTTCGACCTCACACCGGTAAATCGTCCGCACCGTCGTCTGCACCTGGCTTTTTGCCGAGCAAAATCCGGCAAAATCGTGTTCCCCGATAAAAAGCTGTGCTGCTTTCTGCATTTTTTCGATATCTAACGGAAGATAGACGAAATACGAATACAGCCGCTCTGTCGGAAGCTGGATCGGCACATTGCTGATACGATATTCATACGTCTTTTCGCTGACCGCATAGCGCGGATGAAAAGTATCTTCTACCTGCTCGGATTTCATCACACGGATATCTTCCGGAAGCCGCTGATTGACAGCGATTGCAATCTTTTCTGCCGGGATTCTGGTATCCGTATCAAATACTGCCACATTTCCCTGCGCATGTACACCGGCGTCAGTCCGGCTCGCCCCGATCAGTTCTACCGGCTCGCGCAAAAGTTCCCGGAGTGCCTCTTGCAATACTTCTTCCACGGAAATGGCATTATTCTGGATCTGCCACCCGTGATAATTTGTTCCATCGTATGCTACCACTAATCGAACGCGCATCATTCCACTCCTTTTACAAAAAATGTCTTACAAGCAATAGTATAATGATATACACTACCACGATTCCCATAGCGAAGCCGTCTGCCTTCCGGTATTTGGGAGGTTTCATCTTCGTACGCCCTTCGCCGCCGCGGTAACATCTCGCCTCCATCGCCAGTGCAAGATCATAGGCACGTTTTGTTGCAGAGACGAGAAGCGGCACAAGGATCGAAACCATGCCTTTCAGCCTTTCGATCAGCTTTCCCTCTTCAAAATCCGCCCCTCTCGCACTCTGTGCGCGGATAATACGGTTGGCTTCTTCCAGCAGAATCGGGATAAAGCGCAGCGCAAGCGACATCATCATCGCGATATCATGCACCGGCACTTTGATCTTTTCCAACGGTTTCAAAAGCGCCTCAATGGCATCCGTCAGTTTATTCGGTGTCGTTGTGTAAGTTAGCAGCGACGAACCAATGACAAGATAGGTCAGCCGGAGTGCCATAAAAGCTCCCCGCTTAATACCGCCGCTTGTGATCGATATAAATTTCCACTGAAACAGCACATCGCCTGCCTGCGTAAAAAACACATGGAAACACGCCGTAAATAAAAGCAAAAACAAGATTGGCTTTAACCCTTTCGTAATATAGCCAAGCGGCACATGGCTGAACGCAATGACTACACCAAGGAATACCGTAACTACTGCATACCCGGCAAAATTCTGAAATAAAAATAGGGAGATCAGATATAAGATCACCGCAATGATCTTCATGCGGGGATCCAGTCTGTGAATCTTTGATTCTACCGGATAATATTGTCCTATTGTAATATCTCGTAACATTTATCTCTCCCCTTTTCGGTAAGCCAGAATAGCATCTGCCGCCTGTTTCACATTGATGGCATTGTGTGGAAGGCGGATTCCTTTTTTTGCCAGTCCCTCTACCACATATGTCACCTGCGGAGCAAGAATACCTATTTTTTCCAGTTCCTTGTAGTGAGAAAATACTTCTTCCGGCGTTCCATCGTACGCGATACAGCCGCTGTCCATAACGATCAGACGCTCGGCATATTTTCCCATATCCTCCATGCTGTGCGAAA
>FR893976.1:6599-25773 GCA_000434115.1 Roseburia sp. CAG:309
ATCACCGTGATTTTCCGCTCCCTGTGCAGTTTCTCGATCAGATCCAGAATATCATCTTTTCCCTGTGGATCCAGTCCTGCGGTCGGTTCATCCAGTATAAGGATCTCCGGCTGCATCGCAAGCACTCCTGCAATCGCCACACGACGTTTTTGCCCCCCGGACAATTCAAAGGGAGAGACGTCTAACAGATCTTCGCCGATCCCAACCTGTTTCAATGCCTCATACGAGCGCATATCAATTTCCAGATTATCAAGTCCAAGATTTTTCGGGCCAAATTTGACATCTTCCTGCACCGTCGTCTCAAAGAGCTGCTGCTCCGGATATTGAAATACAATCCCGACTTTCGAACGCAGTTTTTTCTTAGAAAATCCTTTTTCATTGATGTCTTCGCCATTGTAATACACGCTGCCGTCTGTCGGTTTCAAAAGCCCATTCAGATGCTGGATCAATGTCGATTTCCCGGAGCCTGTATGTCCGATCAATCCGATAAATTCTCCCTCATTGATCTGCAGATTGATGTCATAGAGGGCTACTTTTTCAAACGCGGTTCCTTTTCCATATACATGTTCCACATGATTTAACAATAAAGCCATTTTCGTCCTCCCTCATCAAGCGAGTTTTTCTGCCAGACAATTTACAAACTCATCTACTGTGATCAGATCCGTCGGAATATCCATCCCCTGCCGTCTCAGTTCCAATGCCAGTTCCGTAACCTGCGGCACGGCAAGATGATATTCCTGCAGTTTTTCTGCTTCCGCAAACACCTGCTTTGGCGTTCCCTGCATCGCGACTTTTCCGTGATTCATAACGAGTACACGGTCTGCCTCAGTCACTTCATCCATATAATGCGTTACCCATAAAATGGTAATTTCTTCCTTTTTATTGATCTCGTGAACCGCTTTCAATACTTCCCGCCTTCCGACCGGATCAAGCATCGCCGTCGATTCATCAAATATGATACATTTTGGCTTCATCGCCAATACCCCGGCGATCGCCACACGCTGTTTTTGTCCACCAGAAAGATTGTTCGGTGATTCTTTCCGATGTTCATACATCCCGACTTTTTTCAGGGAATCGTTGACACGTTCCCAGATTTCAGCTGTCGGCACGCCCAGATTTTCCGGCCCAAATCCCACATCTTCCTCGACGATATTATGCACGATCTGATTGTCCGGATTTTGAAATACCATGCCCGCGCGCTGCCGTATTTCCCATACCATTTCCGGTTTTCTTGTATCGATTCCGTCGACTTCGATACATCCCTCTCCCGGCACTAAGATCGCGTTGATCAGTTTGGCAAGGGTTGACTTTCCGGAACCATTGTGGCCTAACACCGCGATAAACTCCCCTTTGTTTATCTCAAATGATAAATGGTCGACTGCCAGCTCTACGCCTACCACCTGTTCTTCATCATCCCTGCGTATATATTCATACACTACATCCTGTATTGATATCACAATGGTACCTCCTGCATTATTTTAAAAGAGCGATACGGTAAAAAACCATATCGCTCTCTTTTTACACATAAACGTGTTCTTATACTAATTCAATAACAACTTCCATAGCTGCGTCGCCCTTACGTGGTCCGATCTTGATGATACGTGTGTATCCACCTTTGCGGTCAGCATACTTTGGAGCGATCTCGTCAAATACTTTGCTTGCTACATCAACTGTCTTAGTTCCTTTTCTCTTACCAACTGTTGTGGTAGGAACTTCTGTGATGCCATAAAGCATTTTGTTCATCTGACGTCTAGCATGGATTCTGGAAGGAGCTTCTTTTTTGATTTCTTTATCTACTTCATCAAAAACAGTAACTTTCTTTCCATCTACTACTTTCTTTACTCTCTTACCATCTTTATCTTTCTGGGCAACTTTAGCCTTGACAGTAACAGTCTCAACGTTATCTTTTTCGCGAATACCAAGCGCGATCATATGCTCAGCAATTCTGCGGATTTCTTTGGCTTTTGCTTCTGTGGTAACGATTTTTCCATGATAAAGAAGGTTTGTCACCTGGTTACGAAGCAAAGCTTTTCTCTGGCTGGATGTTCTTCCAAGCTTTCTATAACCTGCCATTTTCATGTCCTCCTTGAATATTTATAAAACAAAGTTCGATTAATCAACATTTTCACGCAATGACAATCCAAGTTCTTTCAACTTAGCAAGCACTTCTTCCAAAGACTTACGTCCCAGGTTACGTACTTTCATCATGTCATCGGCTGTCTTATTGGTGAGTTCCTCCACCGTATTAATTCCTGCTCTCTTCAGACAGTTATAAGAACGAACAGACAATTCCAACTCATCAATGCTGAGTTCAAGAACCTTCACAGAATCGTCTTCCTCTTTCTCTACGATCACTTCTGCCATACGAGCTTTTTCTGACAGATCGATAAAGGTATTCAGATGCTCACTCATAACCTTAGCTGCAAGGCTGACTGCTTCATCCGGATCCAATGTACCATTGGTATATACATCCAATGTCAATTTGTCAAAATCTGTAATCTGACCAACACGAGTATTCTCGATGTTGATATTTACGCGCTCAATCGGAGTAAAGATAGAATCAATCGGAATTACGTCGATTGCCATCTCTTCTTTCTTATTTTTATCAGAACTTACATATCCACGACCGTTTACTACTGTCATTTCAATATAAAGTTTGCTGTCTGCTCCACCGTTCAATGTGGCAATGACTTGATCTTTGTTGATGATCTCAAGATCAGAGTCACATTTGATGTCCGCTGCAGTGATAACACCCTCGCCATTAGCATCAATGTACATGGTTTTTGTCTCATTGAGGTTATCGCTGTGATTCTTAATTGCAAGACTCTTAATGTTCATTACAATCTCAGTAACGTCTTCTTTGACACCAGGGATCGCACTAAATTCATGAACAACGCCATCGATTTTAATGTGACTTACTGCTGTACCTGGCAGCGATGAGAGCATAATTCGTCTCAAAGAATTACCCAAAGTTGTACCGTATCCTCGTTCAAGTGGTTCTACTACAAAACGTCCATATTTCTTATCTTCAGAAATTTCCGCAATTTCAATTCTCGGTCTTTCAAATTCAAACACTCTAGGACCCTCCTTTTGGGTTTACTTAATTACTTGGAGTACAACTCGACGATAAGCACTTCATTGACAGGTACATCAATCTCAGCTCTTGTAGGAATCTGTGTAACAGTTCCTTTGAGGTTTTCATGGTCAGCCTCTAACCAAGCTGGAACCATACGAGATCCTGTAACTTCAAGAATGTCTTTGTATCTCTGTGCTCCCTTAAATTTTTCTTTGATTTCAATAACATCTCCAGCTTTCAACTGATAAGATGGGATATTAACCGGTTTTCCATTTACAAGCACATGCTTATGATCTACGATCTGACGTGCTTCTTTTCTTGTTCTACCATAGCCGAGACGGAACATAACGTTGTCAAGTCTCAACTCAAGGAGAATCATCAGGTTTTCACCGGTTGTACCGTATTTCAATTTCTGAGCCTTTGCGTAGTAGTTACGGAAAGGTTTTTCAAGTACACCATAGATGAATTTCGCTTTCTGTTTCTCTTTCAACTGCATTCCATATTCGCTTAATTTTCTTCCGCTTCTTGCGTTTCTATTTGATTTCTTGTCGATTCCAAGATAAATTGGATCGAGGTCAAGAGATCTACATCTTTTCAGAACAGGCGTCATATCTCTAGCCATTTTAATACCTCCTATACTCTTCTACGTTTTGGTGGTCTACAACCATTGTGAGGAACCGGTGTTACGTCCTGGATACTTGTTACTTCGATTCCGCAAGCCTGAATTGCACGGATTGCAGCTTCTCTACCGGAACCTGGTCCCTTAACCATTACTTCTACTGATTTCAAACCATGAGGCAATGCAGCTTTTGCTGCTGTCTCTGCAGCCATCTGTGCTGCATAAGGTGTGGATTTTCTGGATCCTCTGAATCCAAGTCCACCTGCACTTGCCCAGGAAATTGCATTTCCCTGCATGTCGGTCAGTGTTACGATTGTATTATTAAAAGATGACTGAATATGTGCTTGTCCGCGGTCAATATTCTTTTTAACACGCTTTTTTGTCACTTTTTTTGCAACTTTCTTAGCCATTGACAAAACCTCCTATATTATTTCTTCTTATTTGCTACTGTACGTTTTGGACCTTTACGAGTTCTTGCATTCGTCTTTGTCTTCTGTCCACGAACCGGAAGTCCTTTTCTATGACGGATTCCTCTGTAGCATCCAATTTCCTGTAATCTCTTGATGTTCAAAGCAACTTCTCTACGAAGATCACCCTCAACAACCTGAGTCTTGTCAATAACGTCACGAATTTTAGCGACATCGTCGTCGGTCAAATCTTTACAACGAATGTCCGGGTCTACGTTTGCTTCGCTCAGGATTCTTTTTGAGCTTGCAAGACCGATACCATAAACATAGGTAAGACCTATCTCTACACGTTTTTCTCTTGGTAAATCTACACCACTGATACGAGCCATGTGTACTTTACACCTCCATTAAAATTTTAAAAATGTTTGTTTCGTGAATCTCATCGATTCACTATAGCCGCTTTAAATCACAACAACTCTGCTGACCAAGAACCCGTTTTTCTTTTTCCAAAGAATCACCGGAGAAACATCGGCAGTGCTTTTCGTTGCGATATCACAGTTCCCGCAATGACGGTGGAATCTACAATTCCTGCGGGGTCCGCTGTAACACAGAAAGCAAGACATTATATAAGCACGAAAAGAACCCGAAGTCACCTTCAGGTCTCTCAGATATATTTATTAGCCCTGTCTTTGTTTGTGTTTTGGGTTCTCACAGATGACTCTGATACGACCCTTTCTTTTGATAACTTTGCATTTTTCGCAAATTGGTTTTACTGATGATCTTACTTTCACAGTAATAACCTCCTTTCACATGTTTTGACATGTTTGTATCTATAAATTTCCATCTTTTCGGACTTTCTTGGGTTAGGGAAAGTCTTGTCAGAGCGCACTTAGCCCTCTTTAGACGAAAATCCATTTCTAACTATAACATAAATCATAAAGGAATGCAAGCACTTTTTTATTTATCTCTCCAAACAATTCTTCCTTTTGTCAGATCATAGGGAGACAATTCCAAGGTTACTTTGTCACCAGGCAGAATACGGATGAAGTTCATCCGGAGTTTTCCGCTGATATGTGCCAATACTTTATGTCCGTTTTCAAGTTCTACCTGAAACATTGCATTTGGCAGTTTTTCAACAACAGTTCCTTCAATTTCAATTACGTCTGCTTTTGACATACCATTACTCTCCTTTTTCGTGCCATTTTCCGGGCACATTTTTTACAATGATAAAATTTCTGGTTCGCCATCCTTCCGGATGTAGATGGTGTTCTCATAATGTGCTGAATTTTCACCATCCTGGGTCACTACTGTCCAGCCATCCTCCAAAAACCAGACCGGCCAGTCTCCCGCATTTACCATCGGTTCGATGGCAAGTGTCATTCCGGGTTTCAAGACAGGACCATGCCCAAATCTCGGTTTAAAATTCGGTACTTCCGGCTCCTCATGAAGCCGTCTTCCAATTCCATGTCCCACCAGATCGCGAACGATGGAAAATCCATTTTCCTCCACAAATTTCTGGATTGCTGCAGAAATATCATATAAGTGCCCGCCGGCAACAGCATATTTTATTCCTTCAAAAAAACTCTGCTTTGTCACCTCGATCAGTTTTTGATCATTTTCCGATATTTTGCCGACAGCATGAGTTCTTGCAGCATCCGAATGATATCCGCGGTAGATCACACCTGCGTCCAGGCTCACGATATCTCCTTCCCGAAGAATGACATTTTCTTTGGGAATTCCATGTACCACTTCATCATCAAGCGATACACAGATGGAGGCCGGATATCCTTCATAATTCAGGAAAGAGGGAATACATCCGAACTCGCGGATCCATTCTTCTCCTTTCCGGTCAATCTCCAATGTGGAGATGCCCGGTTCAATGATTTCACCCAATCTGTTGTGAACTTCTGCCAGAATCTTTCCGGCTTCACGCATGAGCCGGATTTCTTCTTCTGACTTTATCGTTATTCTTTCTTTTTTTCTACGCATGTTATTTCACTCTGCTTTATCTGACGGATCAGCCCAGGATCGCTGTGATATCATCAAATACTTTCTGAAGATCCTGTGTTCCGTCAACCTCTTTTAAGATTCCTTCTTTGGTATAATAATCAATCAAAGGCTGCGTCTGTGTATGATATACTTCCAAACGCTGTTTTACGGTTTCCGGCTTATCATCATCACGAAGAATGAGTTCACCGCCACATGCGTCACAAATTCCTTCTTTTTTCGTTGGATTATATTTAATATGATAGGTTCCTCCACATGCTACGCAGGCACGTCTTCCGGACATACGGTCGATGATATTCTCATCCGGCACTTCCACATTGATGGCATAATCCATTTTTTCTCCAATTTTTGCCAATGCCTCTGTCAACGCTTCTGCCTGTGGAATCGTACGTGGGAATCCATCAAGTACATATCCTTTTTTTGCATCATCCTGTGCCAGACGGTCTACCACAAGGTCAACCACTAATTCATCGGGTACAAGAAGTCCTTTATCCATATATGTTTTTGCTTTCTGTCCGAGTTCTGTATTCTCTTTGATATTTGCGCGGAAGATATCTCCGGTGGAAATGTGCGGAATACCATATTTTTCGGAAATCATTTTTGCCTGTGTACCTTTTCCGGCACCAGGAGCACCAAGCATAACAATTTTCATAGCCATTCTCCTTTTCATTTCAATGCAAAAAAGGTAAGCGACCATACGAAAACAATTTTCCGCAGGTCGATTGCCTTTTTATGTTATCATCAATTTCCCAAAAATCCTTTGTAATTACGGACTAACATCTGGGATTCAAGCTGTTTCAATGTTTCAATAACAACACCAACAATGATGATCAAAGATGTACCGGTAAAGGATACATTTGCTCCGAACACACCTGAGAAGATGATTGGAAGCACACATACGATAACCATTGCGACAGCACCGATAAAGATGATGCTGTTAAGTACATTGGTAAGATAATCGGTTGTTGGTTTTCCGGGACGAATACCCGGAATAAATCCACCCTGTTTTTTCATGTTGTTTGAAATTTCAAGCGGATTAAATGTTACTGAGGTATAGAAATATGCAAAAAAGATTACCAATGCGATATATACAAGTAATCCTAATGTATATTTGAAATCACCCCATGAACTGATGTTACACCAGTCACTCTGGTTGCAGACCTTGAGGAATTTCTGGATCAAGGATGCCCCTTCTCCGGATGCCGGTTTCACACCTGCAAAACTGGCAATAATAACTGGAAGCTGTAACATGGAACTTGCAAAGATAACCGGGATAACGCCGGCTGTATTTACTTTCAACGGAATGTGGCTGGACTGACCGCCAAACATTTTCCGTCCCTGCATTTTCTTTGCATACTGTACAGGGATTTTTCTCTCGCCATCCTGAAGCCATACGATAAACGCAAACATGGCAACGATCAGAACAAGAATAATTACTGCTGCAAGAATTCGGTTGGTAACATTCGCTGCACTCTTGATGAACTGATTGTACAAAGAGATCAGGTCACTCGGAATACGGGCAACGATGTTGATCAACAGGATAATGGAAATACCATTTCCAATTCCTTTTTCTGTGATTTCCTCACCAAGCCACATAAGGAATGCAGCTCCTGCTGTCAAAGCAACAACAGAAATGATCACAGATGTATATCCAGCCTCTGTAAAGAATCCCTGATTACGGAATCCGATAACGATAGCAAGACCTTCGATCAAAGCAAGTACGATAGAAAGATATCTGGTGTACTCGTTGATCTTCTTTCTTCCATCTTCTCCATCCTTTTGCAGTTCTTCGAGACGCGGAATTGCGATCGTAAGAAGCTGTACAATAATGGATGCCGTAATATACGGCGTGATGTTCAAGGCAAAAATGGACATTCTTGTAAAGGATCCACCTGTCATAACATCAAGGAAGTTCAAAGCCTGGTTGTTATCAAACAAATTCTTGATGACATTTGTATTGACGCCCGGAAGCGGAATATTACATCCGATCCGGACGATGATAAGCCCCAAAAATACAAACAAAAGTTTGTTTCGGATCTCTTTCGTCTTAAACGCATTTCTTATCGTTTCAAGCATTAGATCACCTCTGCTTTTCCACCAACTGCTTCAATCTTTTCAACAGCACTCTTACTAAATGCGTTTACTTTAACTGTGAGCTTTTTGGTTAATTCTCCATTTCCAAGAATTTTCACTCCATCTCTAGGATTATTGACAATCCCCTTATCCATAAGGGTTTCAATTGTTACTTCTGCACCATCTTCAAATGCATTGAGACGGTCAAGTCCGATAGCAACAATGTCTTTACTATTGATATTTGTAAAACCTCTCTTAGGCAGTCTTCTGTACAATGGCAGCTGACCACCTTCGAAACCTGGTCTAGGTGCTCCAGAACGTGCTTTCTGTCCTTTATGACCTTTACCGGCAGTTTTACCGTTTCCTGAACCATGTCCACGTCCACGACGGAATTCATCGCTGTGTTTGGAACCTGCTGCAGGTTTTAATTCTGATAAATTCATTTATGGCACCTCCTTATATTAGATTTCTTCTACTTTAACCAAGTGTCTAACTTGCTGAATCATTCCTCTAACAGCATCGTTGTCAGGCATCTCAACTGTTTTGTTGAGTTTTCTGAGACCAAGAGCCTCAACCGTTTTACGATGTTTAGGAATGGCACCAATGGTAGATTTTGTTAATGTGATTTTCAATTTTCCAGCCATGAAAAAGTACCTCCTAACCTAACACTTCTTCTACGGAAAGTCCGCGAAGTTTTGCTACTTCTTCCGGTGTCTTGAGCTCGCTCAAACCAGCGATCGTTGCAAGTACAACGTTCTGTTTGTTACGGGATCCCAAAGACTTTGTACGGATATTTTTGTATCCTGCAAGATCCAATACGGCACGCGCCGGACCACCGGCGATGATTCCAGTACCTTCTGGAGACTTCTTCATAAGAACTTCAGCACTGCCGAATTTTCCGATGAAGTCATGTGGAATACTTCCATTCTCATCAATTGGTACTTCGATGAGTTTTTTCATAGCATCTTCTTTTCCTTTGCGAATCGCTTCCGGAATTTCCATTGCTTTTCCTAAACCTGCTCCAACGTGTCCGTTGCCGTCACCTACTACTACCAATGCGGTAAATCTGAAGTTACGACCACCTTTAACAACCTTGGTAACACGTTTAATTGATACTACATTATCTTCTAATTCAAACTGACTAGCATCAATAATTTCACGTTTCATGAGTTTTCCTCCTTGTTTAGAATTGAAGACCAGCTTCTCTAGCTGCATCTGCTAATGCCTTAACTTTACCCTGATAAATGTAACCGCCACGGTCAAATACGACTTCGTTGATTCCATTATCCAAAGCTTTCTTTGCGATAACTTCACCAAGTTTTGCTGCAGCTTCTACATTATTCGTTTTCTCCAGGCCTTCTTTTACTTCACTCTGAAGAGTAGAGGCAGAAACGATTGTATTGCCGGCAACATCATCAATAACCTGTGCATACATATGATTGTTGCTGCGGAATACTGCCAAACGTGGTCTCTCAGGAGTTCCGGACAGACGGCTACGTAATCTTCTGTGTTTGTTTACGCGAACTTCGCTTCTATTTACTTTACTAACCATTCTATTTTACTCCTTTCTATTTCTTACCAGTCTTACCAACTTTACGTCTGATCACTTCATCAGAATACTTAATACCTTTGCCTTTATATGGCTCCGGTGCTCTCTTCTCTCTGATCTCAGCAGCATATTGGCCAACTTTTTCTTTATCAATTCCCTTAACGATAATCGTGTTCTGACCATCCACAGTTACTTCCAATCCTTCCGGATCTTCCATTTCTACAGGATGAGAATATCCAAGAGATAATACTAATTTTTTACCCTGCTTTACAGCTCTGTAACCAACACCGTTTACTTCCAGTGTTTTGGAGTAACCTTCTGTTACACCAATGATCATATTGTTGATCAATGTTCTGGTCAAACCATGCAGAGATTTCATTTTCTTCAAGTCATTTGGACGGGAAACTTTGATCTCGTCTCCGTCTTTTTCAATTTTCATTTCCGCAGGTAATACTCTTTCAAGCGTTCCCTTTGGTCCTTTTACTGTCACCTTATTATTTTCTGCAATATCTACAGTTACACCTGCAGGTACCGCGATAGGCAATCTTCCAATTCGTGACATTTGCCGTACCTCCTATATTTTGAATAAGTTCCACTTGGCAGTAACACTGCCTCACGGAGTTTATACTACCATACGAATGCTAATACTTCGCCGCCTACGTTCAACTTACGAGCATCTTTGTCTGTAAGAACACCTTTGTTTGTTGAAACGATAGCGATTCCGAGTCCGCCAAGAACCTTAGGGAGTTCTTCTGCGTTAGCATAAACACGAAGACCTGGTTTGGAGATTCTCTTCAAACCGGAGATGATCTTTTCGTTTTTGTCTTTACCATATTTCAATGTGATGTGGATTGATTTAAATCCATCAACATCTACCAAATCAAAACCTTTGATATATCCTTCCTTCAAAAGAATCTCTGCAATCGAAATCTTCATCTTAGAAGCAGGAACATCAACTGTATCATGTTTTGCAGTATTTGCATTACGGATTCTTGTAAGCATATCTGCAATTGGATCGCTCATAGTCATTACATTTTCCTCCTTAACTAGATAACAAGTTCGGTCTTACCAACTTGCTTTTTTGACACCTGGGATCTGGCCTTTGTATGCCAACTCACGGAAACAAATACGACAAATTCCGTATTTTCTCAAGTATGCATGTGGACGACCACAGATTTTGCAACGGCTGTATTCTCTGCTTGAAAATTTAGCTTTACGCTGCTGTTTAATCTTCATAGACGTTTTAGCCATGAAAAACCCTCCTAACTATTTCTTAAACGGCATACCAAACTGTGCCAACAATTCACGTGCTTCTTCATCAGTCTGAGCAGTAGTAACAAAGATAACATCCATACCACGTACTTTATCTACTTTATCATACTCGATCTCAGGGAAGATCAACTGCTCTTTGATACCCATAGCATAGTTTCCACGACCGTCAAAGGCATTTGGATTTACACCTCTGAAGTCACGTACTCGAGGCAGTGCAAGGTTGATGAGACGATCAACGAACTCATACATCTTTTCACCACGAAGTGTAACTTTACATCCGATTGGCTGTCCCTCACGGAGTTTGAAGTTTGCTACAGATTTCTTAGCTCTTGTTACTACAGCTTTCTGTCCTGTGATAATCTCAAGGTCACTGATTGCTGTATCCAAAACTTTTGAATTTTCCTTTGCTTCACCAACGCCCATGTTGATAACAACTTTGTCGAGCTTTGGTACTTGCATAATATTTTTGTACTCGAATTTCTTCTGCAATGCAGGAACGATTTCGTTCAAATACGTTTCTTTTAATCTAGCCACTTTAAGTACCTCCTCTCAAATTAATCAATCACTGCGCCAGTTGCTTTTGCATAGCGGACTTTGTTTTTACCATCCTCCGTTTTGAAACCGATTCTTGTAACTTTTCCGTCTACTACATACATTACGTTGGAAATGTCAAATGCAGCTTCTTCTTCAACGATTCCGCCTTTTGCATTTGCCTGATTCGGTTTCACATGTTTTTTCACCATGTTTACACCCTCAACTTTGACTTTTCCATCTTTTACTTCGATTACTTTACCTTCTTTATCTTTATCGACACCGGCAATAACGCGAACGGTATCACCTACTTTGATCTTTGATGTTGCCACTTCAGGGACACCTCCTTATAATACTTCTGGAGCCAAAGATACAATTTTCATAAATTGTTTATCTCTCAACTCTCTAGCTACAGGTCCAAAAATACGTGTTCCTCTTGGGGTCTTGTCATCTTTGATGATAACTGCTGCATTTTCATCAAAACGAATATAGGAACCGTCTGGACGACGAATTTCTTTTACTGTACGAACAACAACAGCTTTTACTACGTCTCCTTTTTTAACAACTCCACCTGGTGTTGCATCTTTGACCGTAGCAACGATGATATCGCCAACTGCTGCATATCTTCTAACGGAACCGCCGAGTACACGGATGCAAAGCAATTCTTTTGCACCGGTATTGTCAGCAACTTTAAGTCTCGTTTCCTGCTGTACCATAATAGTAACTCCTTTCGAAATTTTGAATATAACAAAATTTTTGCTTTTGCAAAAAACTATCTAGCTTTTTCGATTACTTCTACAAGTCTCCATCTCTTATCTTTGGACAATGGTCTTGTTTCCATAACTTTTACTCTATCACCGATGTTACATTCATTCTGCTCGTCATGAGCTTTCAATTTATACGTTCTCTTTACGATTTTTCCGTAAAGCGGATGTTTTACGTTGTCAACGACAGCAACAACGATTGTCTTATCCATCTTGTTGCTTACAACTTTTCCTACACGAGTTTTTCTAAGTTTTCTCTCCACAACAAAGTCCTCCTTTCTTACACCTTCTAGTTAGCGGCTTTCTGTTCCATGGACATTGCTGTCTGGATACGAGCGATATTCTTTCTAACTTCTTTAATTCTACTTGTGTTATCAAGCTGGTTTGTTGCGTTCTGGAATCTCAAGTTAAAGAGTTCCTTCTTAGCAGCTACTAACTCGTCATTTAATTCGGCAAGTGATTTACCATTCAAATTGTTCATGAATTCCTTACTCTTCACTGCCCGCACCTCCTTCTAAGTCTGCGCGTGAAACGATCTTACATTTTACCGGCAATTTGTGTGTTGCAAGACGAAGAGCTTCTTTTGCTGTCTCTTCTGGTACACCGGCGATCTCGAACATTACACGTCCTGGCTTAACTACAGCTACCCAATATTCCAAAGCACCTTTACCTTTACCCATTCGAGTCTCAGCTGGTGTCTTAGTTACCGGCTTGTCTGGGAAAATCTTGATCCAAACTTTACCACCACGTTTGATGTAACGTGTCATAGCAATACGGGCTGCCTCTATCTGATTGGATTTAATCCAGGCCGGCTCTGTAGCAACGATACCGAAATCACCGTATGTGATCTTGTTTCCGCGCAAAGCCTTACCTTTCATAGAACCACGAAACTGTTTACGACGTTTTACTCTTTTAGGCATTAACATTATTTATCGCTCCCTTCCTTTGAACTAGCCTTAGCTGGTTTTCCACCTTTGGTTGGAAGTACTTCACCATGATAGATCCAAGTTTTAACACCGATCTTACCATAAGTTGTGTTTGCTTCTGCAAAACCATAATCAATATCTGCACGAAGTGTCTGAAGTGGAATATTTCCTTCGCTGTAGAACTCTGTACGAGCCATATCAGCTCCACCAAGACGTCCGGAACAAGATGTTTTGATTCCTTTTGCGCCTGCTTTCATCGCTCTTCCCATACAGGATTTCATTGCACGACGGAAAGAAATACGATTTTCAAGCTGCTGTGCGATATTCTCAGCAACAAGCTGTGCATCGCTGTCTGGTTTCTTTACTTCTTTGATGTCTACGAGAATCTTCTGATTGGAGAACTTAGCAAGCTCTACTTTCAATTTCTCGATCTCTGCTCCACCTTTTCCGATTACTACACCAGGTTTTGCTGTATATACGATAACTTTAACACGTCCGGTTGTTCTCTCGATCTGAATCTTGGAAACTCCTGCATGATACAGTTTTTTCTTCAAGAACTCACGGATCTTATAATCTTCTACAAGAGCATCAGCGAAATTTTCCGGCTCTGCGAACCATTTGGATTCCCAGTCTTTGATAACGCCGACTCTCAAACCATGAGGATTAACTTTTTGTCCCATTGTTATTCTCCTTTCACTATCTCTCATTCAAGATTACTGTAATATGGCACATTCTCTTCTCGATTCTGTAAGCCATACCACGAGCTCTTGGGCGAATTCTCTTCATTGTCGTTGCTTTGTTTGCAAAGCACTCTTCAACGTAAAGATTTTCCGGATTCATTCCATTATTATTTTCAGCATTTGCAATTGCAGATTTCAATAACTTCTCAATTACAGATGATGCATATCTAGGGTTATATGCCAAGATACCAAGTGCTGTCTGTACATCTTTGCCGCGGATTGCATCCAATACAAAGCCAGCTTTCTGTGCGGACATTCTTGCATATGACAACTTAGCGGATGGTCTAGTATCTTTATTCTGGTTTCTTTCTTTCTTGATCTGTGATCTATGTCCTTTAGCCACGGATGAAACCTCCTTTCAATATTTAAAACATTATCTGCCTTTTTTCTCATCTTTTCCATGTCCACGATAGGTTCTTGTTGCAACAAACTCACCGAGTTTGTGTCCTACCATATCCTCTGTAATATATACAGGAACATGTTTTCTTCCATCATGAACAGCGATCGTATGACCTACCATGCTTGGGAAAATCGTAGAACGACGTGACCATGTTTTAATAACTTGTTTATCTCCAGATTCGTTCATGGCATCTACTTTTTTAAGAAGATGCGCATCAGCGAATGGTCCTTTTTTCAATGAACGAGCCACTAGCTTTACCTCCTTTTATGCTTTATTTTGCTAAAGCTTTACCATCTCTTCTTCGAACGATCATCTTATTCGACTGTTTGTTTTTCTTTCTTGTCTTAAGACCAAGTGCAGGTTTGCCCCAAGGTGTACATGGACCCGGACGTCCGATACCGGTCTTACCTTCACCACCACCATGTGGATGGTCATTAGGGTTCATGACAGAACCACGAACAGTTGGGCGGATACCCATATGACGTTTACGTCCTGCTTTACCGATGTTGATCAAGTTGTGCTCAGAGTTTCCAACCTGTCCGATTGTTGCACGGCAGTTGATTGGAACCATTCTCATTTCGCCGGATGGCATACGAAGTGTTGCATATTTTCCTTCTTTTGCCATAAGCTGTGCACTGTTTCCTGCTGCACGAACGAACTGTCCGCCGTGTCCGGGATAAAGTTCAATGTTGTGTACCAATGTACCAACAGGGATATCTTTGAGTTCAAGACAGTTTCCGACTCTTGCTTCTGCTGTCTCACCATTCATAACCTGCTGTCCGACTTTCAAACCAGCTGGTGCAAGGATATATGCTTTCTCGCCGTCTGCATAGCAGATCAATGCGATGTTTGCTGTTCTGTTTGGATCGTATTCGATGCTCTTAACTGTTGCAGGAATTCCATCCTTATTTCTCTTAAAGTCGATGATTCTATATTTTCTTCTAGAACCGCCTCCGCGATGTCTGACAGTGATCTTACCCTGTGCGTTACGTCCCGCATTTTTCTTAACGGATGTTGTAAGGGATTTCTCCGGAGTTGATGCTGTGATTTCAGAGAAATCATATCCGGACATCTGTCTTCTAGAAGGTGTATATGGGTTAAATGTTTTAATTCCCATGAGTTACACTCCTTTCAATTCAATCAAATGTTTCTTATAAGCCTTCAAAAATTTCGATATCAGCGCTATCCTCTGTCAACTGAACGATAGCTTTCTTTCTCTTAGCAGTTTTACCTGTTGTCATTCCACGTCTGCGGTTTTTACCTTCGCAGTTCATTGTGTTGACTTTCGCTACTTTTGTACCAGCGAACATTTTTTCAACTGCTTCTTTGATCTGACTCTTTGTTGCCTCAGTGTGTACATAGAATGTGTATTTCTTCAATTCCATGCCAGCCATAGATTTCTCTGTGATAACTGGTTTTGAGATAATGTCATAATATTTCAAATCTGCCATTATGCGTACACCTCCTCGATTGCTGCAACTGCACTCTTTGTCAAGATGACATTGTCATATTTCAAAATGTCATATACATTGATGGAGTTTGCGAATACGCCTCTTGCGGTAGGAATGTTGCGAACAGAAAGTGTTGCATTTTTTCCTTCTTCCGCTACTACGATGAGCGCTTTTTTCTTATCTAAACCATTCAAAAGGGTTGTGATTGTCTTTGTCTTAGGAGCGTCAAATTCCATTCCTTCAACAACAACAAGTTTTCCCTCGTTTACTTTTGTTGTCAAAGCAGACTTGATTGCAGCTGCTTTTTCTTTTTTATTCATTTTGAATGAATAATCTCTTGGTGTTGGAGCAAATACAACTCCGCCGCCTTTCCACTGTGGAGCACGGATCGAACCCTGTCTTGCATGTCCGGTTCCTTTCTGTCTCCAAGGTTTTCTACCACCGCCACGAACTTCAGAGCGTGTTTTTGCTTTCTGTGTTCCCTGGCGTTTGTTAGCAAGTTGTAACACAACTGCCATATGAACCAAATGTTCATTTACTGGAGCAGCAAAGATAGAATCGTTCAATTCCATTTTACCTGTTTCTTTGCCTTCCATATTGTAAACAGATACGCTTGCCATCTGTGTCATCCTCCTTTCCGAAAAGTTATGCCTTAACGGATTCTTTAATAATAACAGTTGATTTCTTAGGTCCCGGTACTGCACCTTTTACCAAGAGAAGATTGTTTTCTGCATCTACTCTTACTACTTCAAGGTTCTGGATAGTAACCTTTACAGCACCCATCTGACCAGGCATTTTCTTGCCTTTGAATACTTTGCTAGGATCCGATGCGGAACCATTGGAACCTGCATGTCTATGGAATTTGGAGCCGTGACCCATAGGTCCTCTGGACTGTCCGTGACGTTTGATCGCGCCCTGGAATCCTTTACCTTTGCTTGTTGCTGTTACATCAATCTTGTCACCGGCTTCAAAGATATCTGCTTTGATTTCCTGTCCTAATGTGTACTCTTCTGCACCGTCAAGTTTGAACTCTGTAACAAATCTCTTGTTGTCCACACCTGCTTTGGAGAAGTGTCCCTGCATTGGTTTGTTGACGAGTTTCTCACGGATATCGCCAAAACCAACCTGTACTGCACTGTATCCGTCTGTCTCTTCATTTTTAATCTGAGTTACATAAACCGGACCAGCTTCAAGCACAGTAACCGGTGTCAAAACACCGTCTTCGTTGAAAATCTGAGTCATTCCAACTTTTGTAGCTACGATAGCTTTCTTCATCTTTCTTTACCTCCTAAATTCTACAGCGGATCACTTTCATAATTGGTCGTTTCTCACAGGTAGAAACCTGATCCAAAAAGCGGAAAGTAATCATCCTAGATGGTTTTTCCTGATCCTGAACCGGAGGACCGCTTCCAACCTTAGGACCGGGGCACTATTTTCACCCCGTAGGCCTTACACCTTACTTATATTAAATGAATTATTTCATTTTAATATCAATTGCAACACCAGCTGGCATTTCCAAACGGGATAATGCATCAACTGTTTTCTGTGATGGCTTAAGCACATCGATCAGTCTTTTATGAGTTCTCTGCTCGAACTGCTCTCTGGAGTCTTTATATTTATGAACGGCTCTCAGAATTGTAACAACTTCCTTCTTGGTAGGAAGAGGTACCGGACCGCTTACTTTTGCTCCTGTTTTCTTAATTGTATCAATCAGTTTGGCTGCTGCCATATCAATTAACTGATGATCGTATGCTTTTAAAATGATTCTCATTGTCTGCTGACTTGCCATAAAAAAAGCCGCCTCCTTTTCGTACTGAATTAAATAATAGTTCGTACGACAAGTGGTGACTGTACACTCATCCGTGTGTGTCGTGCCGGTTCACACGAAAATGCCACATCGTGGCATACTTTCTCACACGTTTATCTGCTCTCTATCTGGCAGAAACTATGTTACGTACAGTGACTTGCCGTCAGGTTTACCGACCGTGATATGCTGATCTACGGTCTCTTGACATTCGCTCCACGGAAAACCCATCCATCGGATGGCAACCTCTCGCTTCTTCGCTATCATGTCACAGCAATTGCTATTATACACTAAGTTTTTGGGGAATGCAAGTACTTTTTTATTTTTTTATCATTGTTTCAACAATACAACCACACTTTTTGGCTCTTGTCTCATTCACACTATCTTTCTTCGCTTCATAATAAAAGAAGGAATTTTTGCGGTTTTAATGATTTGCTATAGGATTTTTCACTATTTTCTTTGAACCATCCACTCAAACACAATTTTCTTTCATTTGAATAAATCACAATTATCCCTCCAAAAATATATTTTCATATTCGTTTACTTTAAATATGAATTACCGTCAAGACATTTTATTAAATTTATTGCAAAAGGAGACAGCTGTTCTCACCGGACTGTCTCCTTCTTTTTCTACTCTTCCGCTTTCTGTACTTCTACAATCGCATCCTTTTTCATAGGAATACGGCAGTTTTTGTTATTTCCAAATTCTACGATCACAACATTATCGTCCGGCATGTCAATTACAACGCCGTAAAATCCGCTTGTGGTCAGGATACTGTCGCCAACGGCAAGACCTCCGATCAATGCCTGATGTTCTTTTTCCTGTTTTTTCTGTGGACGGATCGCAATCAGCCAAAATACACCGATGATAACTACCACATAAATGATCATTCCAACTGTTCCCATTTCTTTACCTCCTGGCTCTGTTACGAGACTTAGTATTCATTAGATTCCATGGAATCCAATTTTTTCTTTTTATATTCTTGAAAGCGATTTTCTTCGATCGCATCGCGAATCTCACTCATCATTGTATTATAAAAATAAAGATTATGCAAGACTAATAATCGAAGTCCCAGCATTTCTTTTGCTTTGAGCAGGTGCCGGATGTACGCACGCGAGTAGTGGCGGCACGCCGGACACTGGCATCCTTCCTCAATCGGACGGCCATCCAGTTCAAAGCGTTTGTTCATCAGATTCATCTTTCCAAAGTTCGTATAGGCGTGTCCGTGGCGGCCATTTCGCGCCGGATATACACAGTCAAAGAAATCTACGCCTCGTTCAACACTTTCCAAAATGTTCGCCGGCGTTCCGACCCCCATCAGATACCTTGGTTTGTTGTCCGGAAGATGTGGCACAACCTCGTCTAGGATATGATACATCTCTTCGTGGCTCTCTCCGACAGCCAGTCCACCGATCGAATAGCCCGGCAGATCCAGCTCGGAAATGCGCTGTGCATGCTCGATACGGATGTCTTCAAAGGTTCCTCCCTGATTGATTCCAAAAAGCATCTGCTCTTTGTTGATCGTATCCGGAAGAGAGTTTAATCGGTCCATCT
>FR893976.1:25836-30565 GCA_000434115.1 Roseburia sp. CAG:309
TGCTTCCATATACTCACGCGTCGCCGGATGCGGTGCACACTCGTCAAATGCCATCGCGATCGTCGATCCCAGATTGGACTGGATCCGCATACTTTCTTCCGGCCCCATGAAAATCTTTCTTCCGTCAATGTGTGAATGAAAATAAACGCCTTCTTCTTTGATCTTGCGGAGTCCTGCCAGGGAAAACACCTGAAATCCGCCGGAATCCGTGAGGATCGGACGATCCCAGTTCATAAATTGGTGAAGTCCGCCCATTTTGCGGACGACATCATCCCCCGGTCTCACATGAAGATGGTACGTATTGGAAAGCTGCACCTGCGTTCCGATTTCTTTCAGATCCATCGTAGAAACCGCACCTTTGATCGCTGCAACGGTTCCTACATTCATAAATACAGGCGTCTGAATATCCCCATGCGGGGTGTGAAAGGTTCCTCTCCGCGCCCTTCCCTCTCTAGCTTTTATCTCAAACATTGTCTTCTCCTTTATCTTTCTTTGGTGTCAATAGTATCGCGATACGAAGATATCCCCAAAGGACGATTGGGAGCAAAATCGACGCTCCCAGACAGGCTTTAAACAGTCCCGGTGCCTGTGGTGATGTTGTCAGTGCCGCGATTAGTGTAATAATATATAGTGCGAGCAAAAGAAGGATTCCAACCATCGCGATAACCCGGATGGATTTTGGATATCTGCTTTTTGGCTCTTTTTTTGTGTCAGTCATTGTCTCCCTCACTTTCTCTGCGGATACGTGTTAAATGCTCATTGAGTTTCTTTTCGTAACCCTGCTCTGACAAATTGTAAAAATGGTTGTCTTTACAGGCATCCGGCAGATATTGCTGTCTGGCATAATGGTTTTTGTAATCGTGGGCATATTTATAACCGATTCCATGTCCCAGTTTGGCTGCCCCTTTATAATGTGCGTCTTGTAAATAGGAAGGAATTTTGTAATCGGGATGTGCTTTCACAAATTCCATCGCACCGTCAATCGCCATGATCGCTGAATTGCTCTTTGGCGCACATGCCACATACGTCGCCGCCTGTGCAAGGATGATCCGCGCTTCCGGCATCCCCAGCTGCATGACTGCCTGCGATGCTGCCGTCGCCACGACAAGCGCCTGCGGATCCGCATTGGACACATCTTCTGCCGCGCAGATCATGATGCGGCGTGCGATAAACCGGATATCTTCGCCGGCATAGAGCATTCTCGCCAGATAATACACCGCAGCATCCGGATCCGATCCCCGCATACTTTTGATAAATGCAGAGATTGTATCATAATGATTGTCTCCGGTCTTATCATAGCGGATCGTCCGCTTCTGGATACATTCCTGCGCCACTTCCAATGTAATATGAACGTTTCCATCTTCGCTGCGTGGTGTCGTGAGAACTCCAAGTTCGATCGCATTGAGTGCCATGCGGGCATCTCCGCCGCTGATCTCAGCGAGAAAGGAAAGCGCCTCTTCCTCAATTATAGCATGATAACTGCCAAGTCCTTTTTCCACGTCAGTAACAGCCCGTGTCAAAAGCGCTTTGATATTTTCTTTGGAAAGCGGATGCAGTTCAAAAATGATGGAGCGGGAAATCAACGCCCCATTTACCTCAAAATACGGATTTTCCGTCGTCGCACCGATCAAAATGATCGTTCCGTCCTCGACAAACGGAAGCAGATAATCCTGCTGCCCTTTATTGAAGCGATGAATCTCATCGATAAATAAAATCGTCTTTTTGCCGTACATTCCGCGGTTTTCTTTTGCTTTTGCAACCACTTCTTCCATATCTTTTTTTCCGGCAGAAGTCGCATTAATCTGTAAAAATTCTGCTTTTGTCGTCGCCGCGATCACTTTCGCAAGTGTCGTCTTTCCTGTCCCCGGAGGGCCATATAATAGGATAGAACTCAGTTTATCCGCCTTAATTGCACGGTATAGTAATTTATCCTTTCCAATGATATGTTCCTGCCCCACCACTTCATCCAACGTCGTTGGGCGAAGGCGCGAAGCCAGCGGAGACTCTTTTTCCTTATTCTTTTCATTCATATATTCGAGTAGATCCATATTTTACTTCCTCTATCTATCTTACATTTTCCTCCGGTTTTGTCAACCAGTTCTTTTTCAAATGCCTGTATTTCTCTCTCAGGGACCTCATACGTGATCGACACATTTTCCCCATAATCGACATTTTCTTCTTTCAGTTCTCTTGCGGCTGCCAGATATTGGATTTTGCCCAGGTCAACATAATCCGTGCCTATGGTTAAGCGGTAACCGGCTTCTTTCTGGCGGATCTCACAGTTCTCCAGTGCTTCTTTCGTCGCCGCCGAATATGCCCGCACAAGACCGCCGGTTCCAAGCAGTGTGCCGCCAAAATATCTCGTCACAACAGCAAGCGCGTCATGCACCCCGGCTCCCACAAGCAGATCCAACATCGGTCTTCCTGCGGTTCCCGACGGCTCTCCATCATCGCTGCATCGTTCCACTTCATTTTTCTCGCCAAGTACATACGCAAAACAGTGATGTCTGGCATCATAATGTTTTTTCCGGATCTGATTTACGATATTCTGCGCTTCTTCCTCCGATCCAATAGGATAGATTTCTCCGATAAACCGGGATTTTTTTTCTATTACTTCAGCGTTTCCGCCCTGATATATCATCTTTATCGCTTCTGGCATGTCCATTATCCTTTCGCCCCTTTTACAATAGTGTACTAATTTTTCTTTCCCTTTGCAAGACTTTTTGGTATACTATAAGAAAAGGATCGAAAAAAATTCAGAAAGGATGGATATTTTCTATGAATTTTAGCCGAAGAAATACGGTCGAGCGGGCGAACCGGCTCAAATCTCCTGCCACGCACCGTTTGAATAAATGTAAAGTCATGGCACTAAGAGTTGTTCTTATCTCGCTTGTCGTTATCGCCGCTGTCGCATTCAGCGGTGTGTCCGGTATCGTAAACGGACTGATGGAGACGGCACCGGGCATTGACTCGATCAATGTGATCCCGGATGGTTATGCAACCACCATATTAAACAGCAAGGGAAAGACCATACAGACACTTGTGGGAAAAGAGGCCAACCGCCAGTACGCGACGCTGGATACCATTCCGAAGCATCTGCAAAATGCTTTTGTCGCCATTGAGGACGAGCGTTTCTGGGTGCATGACGGAATCGACCTTCAGGGAATTTTTCGTGCGACGTTCAGCGGTCTGACCAATGGCGGAGAATTCCATCAAGGTGCCAGTACACTCACACAGCAGCTTTTGAAAAATCAGGTCTTTAACGGAGGAGAAGAAGCTACTTTTGCCCAGAGGGTCGAACGAAAAGTGCAGGAACAGTACCTTGCGATCCAGCTTGAGAACCGTCTGACAAAAGAGCAGATCCTCGAGTATTATCTGAACACGATCAATCTCGGGCAGAATACACTCGGCGTTCAGGCAGCTGCCAAGCGTTATTTTGATAAAGATGTATCGGAACTGACCATATCCGAGTCCGCTGTCCTTGCGGGAATCACCCAAAACCCTGCCGGCTACAACCCGATCACACATCCAAAGCGAAATGCCAAAAAGCGGACAACCATCCTTTCTTATATGAAAGATCAGGGATATATCACTTCCGATGAATACGAAAAAGCAATGGCGGACAAAGTATATGCCCGCATCAAGGCCGTAAACAAAGAAACGACTGCCACACAGACGACGACTTCTTATTTTACGGATGCTTTGATCGATCAGGTCATCTCAGATATGAAAAACGAACTTGGCTACACAGAAACGCAGGCTTACAATGCCCTGTACCGCGGCGGTCTTACGATTTATACCACTCAGGATGCTTCGATCCAGAAGGTCTGTGACAATGTGATCAACAATCCTTCGTACTATCCGGCTGGTTCTACGTATCAGCTCAGTTACCAGCTCACCGTAACCGATGCCAAGGGTGTTGCACACAATTACAATGCCGGTACAATGAAAAACTGGTTTGCAAAGAAGAAAAAGAAAAAAATTCCTCTTTATTATACAGACAAAAAGGAAGCCAATCAGTATATAAAAGTATACAAAAAGGCAATGTCAAAAGGCACCGGAAGTCAGGTGGAAGGCGAAAAGATTGATTTTGTCATCCAGCCACAGGTTTCCTTTGTTGTAATGGATCAGACGACGGGACAAGTCAAAGCGATCTGCGGCGGCCGTGGAGAAAAAACTGCCAGCCGTACTCTGAACCGTGCCAGCACGTCACTCCGCCAGCCGGGATCCACGTATAAAATTCTGTCTACGTATCTGCCTGCCCTCGACACTTCGGGTATGACACTGGCAACCCAGCAAAAAGACGAGCCGTATTATTATCCCGGCACAAAACGTCTTGTCAAAAACTGGTATCGCGGCTACCGCGGCACCGTGACAATCCGGAAAGCAATTGCCGATTCCATGAATGTCATCGCCGTCAAAACGCTGGAACAGGTAACGCCGAAAGTTGCCTATGACTATTTGTTAAATCTGGGATTCACTTCCCTCGTGGAAAGTTATACGGATGCAAGCGGAAAGATTTACAGCGACATTTCCCTGCCGATGGCACTTGGCGGTCTGACAAAAGGAGTCTCGAATCTTGAACTGACAACCGCATTTGCCAGCATTGCCAATGGCGGTGTGTACAATAAAGCGACTTTTTATACAAAGATCATTGACCACGACGGCAATGTTCTGCTCGACAAAACACCGGTTGTCACAAAGACACAAAACAAAAAAGGCGAGGATG
>FR893976.1:30666-40717 GCA_000434115.1 Roseburia sp. CAG:309
GTAAATTCAGGTACCGGAACCGCCGTAAAACTGCGTGGGATCAACGTACCGGTTGCCGGAAAGACCGGAACTTCTACCGGAAATAAAGACTTGTGGTTTGTCGGCTATACGCCGTATCTTACCGCCGGAATCTGGGGTGGTTACGATGCCAGCGAAAAGCAAAGCAACACAACCTATCATAAAGCGATCTGGAAAGCAATTATGGAAAAATTGAGTAAAAAACATAAAGACGAGAAAGTGAAATTCACGATGCCATCTTCCGTCGTTGCGGTGCGAACCTGCACCGTATGTGGAAAACCATTGGCTGAAAACCACTACAGTTCCCGCAGCCAAAAGGAATATTTCGCCAAGGGAACTGTACCGGAAGAAACGTGTTCTGTTCATTAATGAATAATAACTATTTAGGACCACTGCGCAAAAACAATATCTCTTACGTGCAAGCACGACGATCCATTGTTTTTGCGCAGCGGTCCTGAATAGTTAATAATTACAATAAATTAAGTTCTTTGATATATCGTGCTACTGCATCCTGCCAAGCCGGAAGCAGGGAAAAACCGTTTGCGACGAGTTTTTCTTTGCTCATCCGGCTGTTTTTTGGCCGTTTTGCCTTTACCGGAAATTCTCCGCTTTTCACCGGCGTCACGGAAACGTCATTCATGCCGGCTGCGCGGAAGATTTCTTTGGCAAATTCGTACCAGCTGCAAATTCCTTCATTTGTTGCATGGTAGGCACCATAGCGGTCACTTTCGATCATATCAACAAGCAGTCTTGCAAGATCATACGTATAGGTTGGAGAACCAATCTGGTCATCAACTACTTTTACTGCCCCATTTTCTCTTCCGAGGCGGAGCATCGTTTTGACAAAGTTATTGCCATTGATTCCAAATACCCAGGAAATACGGACAATAAAATATTTATCCACATACTTTTTAAGTGCCAGTTCTCCGTCGTATTTGCTCTGCCCATAGGCATTGAGCGGCGAAGCCTTGTCGTCCGGCTCCCACGGTCTCTCACCATCCCCGGAAAAGATGTAATCGGTACTCAGGTAAAGCATTTTACAATCTATTTTTTTACAAATTTTAGCAATATTTTCAGTGCCGTCCACATTGACTCTGTGGCAGATTTCGATGTCGTCTTCTGCACGGTCAACGGCAGTATAGGCACTGCAATGAATGACCGCTTCCGGCTTTGTTTGCGTGATGACGCGCTCTACCGCTGCCGCATCGGTAATATCCATCTCGTCAATATCCACGCCGACGGCTTCATGTCCCCGCTTTTGCAGTTCACGCACGACATCGTAGCCCAGCTGTCCTTTGACTCCGGTTACTAAAACTTTCATTCTGCCAGTTCCTTTCCATACATTTTATCAAAATAATTGGCATACTCGCCACTGATGATATTCTGCCACCATTCTTTATTATCAAGATACCACTGAATCGTCTGTTTGATTCCTGTCTCAAACGTATATTTCGGTTTCCAGCCAAGTTCTGTCTCCAGTTTCGTCGGATCGATCGCATAGCGGAGATCGTGTCCCGGACGATCGGTAACAAATTCAATCAGACTTTCCGGCTTGTCAAGTGCTTTCAAAATGGTCTTAACGACTTCCAGATTGGTACGCTCGTTGTGGCCTCCGACATTATAAACTTCGCCAACGCGTCCTTTATGAAGAATCAGGTCAATGGCTTCACAGTGATCCGATACATGGAGCCAGTCACGCACATTTTCACCTTTTCCATAAACCGGAAGTTTTTCGTCTGCCAGCGCGCGGGAAATGATAAGTGGAATCAATTTCTCCGGAAAATGATATGGCCCGTAGTTATTTGAGCAGCGCGAAATCGTCACCGGCAGTCCATACGTGCGGTGATAAGCAAGTACAAAAAGGTCGGCACTCGCCTTACTCGATGAATATGGACTGGATGTGTGGATCGGCGTATCTTCGCGGAAGAAGAGATCCGGTCTGTCAAGTGGCAGATCGCCGTACACTTCATCGGTGGATACCTGATGATAGCGTTTTACTCCGTATTCTTTAGACGCATCCAAAAGTACCTGGGTTCCGAGCACATTGGTCTGCACAAAGATTCCCGGATCCGTGATGGAACGGTCTACGTGGCTTTCCGCTGCAAAATTCACGACCATATCCGGACGTTCCTTTTCAAACAGATCCATAATAAATTTGCGGTCTGCAATGTCGCCGCGGACAAATTTATAATTCGGTTTATTTTCAACTGGTTTTAATGTTTCGAGGTTGCCGGCATAGGTTAAAAGATCAAGGTTAATGATCTCATACTCCGGATATTTATTCACCATGTGGTGTACAAAATTACCTCCGATAAATCCGGCTCCGCCGGTTACAATAATTTTCATCGTTTTGTTTCCTCCATTTTTCTATATCTCTATTATAACCCATACCCCATAGGTATGGTCAACGTTTTTTTACCTTTTTTGCTTCTTTCTTTTCTCCTGCCGCCGTGCACGCGGCTTTCCAGCTGGTTTTCCACGGTCCTTCTCATTCTTTTTACCGCTCTTTTTCTCGCTCCACGGTCTCGGTGGAATCAGACATTTTTTGTCGAATCCGATAAGATCCGTTCGTCCCAGTTTTAAAAGGGCTTCTTTTACCAACGCATAATTTTCCGGCTTGCGGTATTGGATCAGAGCGCGCTGCATCTCTTTTTCATGACGTTTCTTCGGCACATAGACCGGCTGCATCGTGCGGGGATCAAGGCCGGTATAGTACATACACGTGGAGATGGTCGCCGGTGTCGGATAAAAGTCCTGCACCTGCTCCGGCATATAGCCGAGATCCCGGACGTATTCGGCAAGTTCCACCGCCTCTTTCAACGTCGACCCCGGGTGCGATGACATCAGATAAGGCACCGCATACTGCTGCTTTCCGGTCAGCCGGTTCACTTTGGCATAACGTTTTAAAAAGTTTTCGTAAACCTCATTTTTCGGTTTTCCCATCGCGTCAAGGACGGCATCCGATACATGTTCCGGCGCCACACGCAGCTGACCGCTGATATGATACTCGCACAATTCCTTTAAAAACGTATCTTTCGCATCCGCCATCACATAATCAAAACGGATTCCCGAACGCACAAAAACTTTCTTCACTTTCGGAAGTTTCCTCAATTTTCGTAACAATTCGACATAATCTTTGTGGTCTACATTCAAGTTATTACATGGTTTCGGAAATAAACATTGTTTGTTTTTGCAGACCCCGAATTCCATCTGCTTGTCGCAGGCCGGCTTCCTGAAATTTCCGGTCGGTCCACCCACATCGTGGATATATCCTTTGAATTCCGGATCTTCTGTCATTTGCTTTGCTTCCCGCAGGATGGAGTCATGACTTCTCGCCTGCACGATGCGCCCTTGATGAAACGTCAGCGCACAGAAACTGCAGCCGCCAAAGCACCCGCGGCAGCTCGTCAGACTGAACTTAATTTCCTGAATCGCCGGTACACCGCCCTGCTTTTTGTAACTCGGATGGTAGGTTCCCATATACGGGTAATCGTAAATGTCATCCATTTCCTGCATCGTAAGCGGTTTGGCCGGTGGATTCTGCACGACAAGGACTTTTCCCGGATAGCGCTCGACCAATGTTTTTGCCGTAAACGGATCCGTATTTTCGTACTGCTTCATAAAACTCTCGGCGTATTTTTTCTTCTCAGCCACCGATTCCTCGAAATCAGGAAGTTCAATGCTGTCATAAATCTCTGCGCCCTCTTTCGTGCGGTAGACCGTTCCTGCGATATACGTAATATCTTTCACATCCATGCCACTCGCCAGTGCATCGGCGATTTCCAGCATACTATGTTCTCCCATTCCATACGAGATAAGATCTGCCCCCGCATCAAGCAGAATGGACCGTTTCACCTTATCTGACCAGTAATCGTAATGCGATAAGCGCCGTAAACTTGCCTCGATCCCGCCTAAGACAATCGGCACGTTTTTGTATGTACGACGGATTAGATTCGAATAAACGACCGTCGCGTAATCCGGCCGTTTTCCCGATACACCCCCTGGTGTATACGCATCCTGATGACGTCGTTTTTTATTGACCGTATAGTGATTTACCATGGAATCCATATTTCCTGCGCACACCAAAAAAGCGAGTCTTGGCTCGCCAAGCACGGTAATACTCTTGTCGTCTTTCCAGTCCGGCTGCGAGATAATCCCCACTTTGTAGCCATACGCCTCCAAGTGACGGCTGATGATCGCCGGTCCAAACGACGAATGATCGACATAGGCATCTCCGATCACAAAGACAAAATCGCACTGATCCCATCCCCGTTCTTTCATATCTTTTTGGGATATCGGCAAAAATGCTTTTTCCATGGGTTCCTCCTTAAAGTGAAAAAGGCCAGAAAATGTCTGACCTTTTTATATGATACCAAATTGACTGACTTTTCCCGTCAAATCCGGATTTTATTTTAAAAATTCTACAGCTGCTTTCTCGATTGGAAGCCCTTCTTTGTAACGGCTGATAAATTCGTCAAAGCCTTTTACGTCTGCCGGATCCGGTTTTTCTTCCACACCTTCAAAGCCGGCAAATACTTTCTTTTCGAGATAATCGTCGAGCGTCTGGCCTTCTTCCTTATTTTTCATATAAGCGGCAAGAAGGGCAATTCCCCAGGCACCACCTTCTCCTGCTGTCTCCATAACGGAAACCGGCGCATTCATCGCTGCTGCCATGATCTTCTGTCCGACTCCTTTGGTCTTAAACAAACCGCCATGTCCGAGAATACGGTCTACTTTCACGCCCTCTTTTTTGAGCAGAATATCAAGTCCGACTTTCAATGCACCAAGTGCCGTAAACAAGTTTACACGCATAAAGTTTGCCAAATTGAATTTACTGTCCGGTGTACGAACAAACATTGGACGTCCTTCATTGAAACCGGTAATATGCTCACCGGAAAAATAATTGTACGCAAGGAGTCCGCCACAGTCGTCGTCTCCTTCCAATGCTTTATTGTAAAGAGTTCCAAACAACTGATTCATATCGACTTTCATGCCAAAACTCTCTGCAAATTCTTTAAACAAATTGACCCACGCATTCAGATCGGAAGTACAGTTGTTACAATGTACCATTCCAACGAGATTTCCGGTTGGTGTCGTAACAAGGTCAATTTCTTCGTAAACTTTTTTCAGTTCTTTTTCCAATACGATCATCGCAAACACCGAAGTTCCGGCAGATACATTACCTGTGCGGACCGCCACGCTGTTTGTCGCTGCCATACCGGTTCCGGCATCTCCCTCCGGCGGACAGAGCGGGATTCCTGCTTCCAGATTTCCCGAAGGATCCAACAATTTTGCTCCTTTTTCCGTCAGCACTCCTGCCTGTTCTCCGGCAACAAGAACTTTCGGGAATATATCATGCAAGGTAAAGGAATACCCCTTTTTCTTTGCCTCTTCGTCAAATATTTTTACGCGTTTTTCATCCCAGTCTTTTGCTTCGCAGTCGATCGGGAACATTCCGGATGCCTCACCGATACCAAGCACTTTTTCACCAGTCAGTTTCCAATGAATATAGCCGGCAAGTGTCGTCTGGAACGCAATATTTTTCACATGTTCCTCGCCATTTAACATCGCCTGGTACAAGTGTGCGATGCTCCATCGCTGCGGAATGTGATAAGATAACAATTTTGTCAGTTTTTCCGATGCTTCTTCTGTAATCGTATTTCTCCATGTACGGAACGGAACGAGCAATGTGCCCTCCGCATCAAATACCATGTAACCATGCATCATGGCACTGAATCCAATGGCTCCCGTCTTTTTCAGAACAACTCCGTATTTTTCTTTTACATCTTCTGCCATCTTCGCATAACTGTCTTGAAGTCCTGTCCAGATATCCTCCAGAGTATACGTCCATATACCGTCTTCCAGACGGTTTTCCCAATCATGGCTTCCCGATGCGATCGGTGAATTGTCCTCTGCCGTCAAAACGGCCTTAATTCGTGTCGAACCAAATTCAATTCCTAATGATGTCGTGCCATTCTCAATAGATGCAAGTATTTGTTGTGTTGTCAGACCCATGGCTGTCCATCCTCCTTTTAGTCGTTTAGTGTAAGTGATTTATTTTTCTTTAATGATGCCATCATACCTTTTGCCGCTGCCGAATAGTATTTCTTGGACGCAGTCGGATAGGTAAGCTGGAAAGCGATCTCACCGTTTTTGATGAATACATAGCAGTACTGAATGGTATTTTTTCCTATTTTATAACTATAACTGCATTCTGTCTTTGTCGCCTTTTCTACATTGATTTTTCTATTTTTCTTTGCCGTCGCTACGACAGTCTTTCCGCTTCTCTTGCCGGTCTTTCCATAAGAATTCCAAATGGTTGCCTTTGCTTTTCCATCTTTGGAAACCAGTTTGGTACCATCTCCGGAACTATAATCCGCACGCTGAAAGGTAGTCGGATATTTAACCGTATACGTAAAGCGGGTATTGGTGTACGTTGCATATTTTACGACTGCTGCCTGTGCATCCATCGCCGGAACAGCTGCTAACATCGTTACTACAGTTGCAATTGCGATTACTTTTCTCAAAATATGTTTCATGATAAAGACCTCCTTTGTTCTTGTTATGTTCTTGTTATAGTGTTTATCGGTTCAAATTTATAAAAAGTTTATACTTTTTCAATTTCTTTTAAAAACCGGGACGGAGATTCCTCTTTCTGAAACCGCTGCTTGACATATGAGAGATATAAATGCTCCCTCGCCCGTGTCATGGCAACGTACATTAATCTTCGTTCTTCCTCAATCTGCCCGTCTTCGACGGATTTACGGTAAGGGATCATCCCCTCGTTCGCATCGGGAATAAATACAATATCAAATTCAAGACCTTTGGCGCTGTGCATCGTCATCAATGCCACTCCCGGCTTGTCATCCGGGCTTTTCTGCCTGCCTTGTTTCTGTTTTCGCTCTTCTAACTGTTTTCCATATTCTTCAATATGCGAAAACCACGATTCAAAATCGTTATAACCGGAAGCATCTTCGCGAATCTCTTCTACGATTTCCTCCCAGTCTTTTACATTGACACTGCGCTCAGCCGCATATTCGGCAAGAAAATTTTTATATCCCACCGTATGATAAATGTAGTCGATTGCACTATATGGTGTCATCTGTTTCATGGCAAATAAGTCGTTCTGCAGATCATTGATCCGCTCGCACATATATGCCTTGTCGCGGTAATAATCATACAAGCTGCCAAAGGTAACCGGTTCCGTCGTAAATGCCGCACGGCTTAAATACCGCTTTGGCCGGTTCGCCACTTTCAGAAACAGATTTCTGGAACGGTCGCCCATCGCCATTTTCATATAACTTAGCACATCTTTGGCAACCCAGTGCTCAAATATATTCTGAATGGAGTCTTTCATCACAAACGGAATGTTGTACTCCATAAATTTTCTTGAAAAAATGTTCATCTGCCGCGCCGTCCGAAACAAAAGTGCAATCTGCTCCGGCGGTGTACCCTGCTCCATCGCCTGCTGTATTTTTTTTGCAATGGCCTCTGCCTGCGCCGCAGGTGTCTGATACATCGCGACGTGAACCAGTTCACCCGAGCCTTTCATCGCAAGCAGCTTTTTGTCGTACCGTTTTTTATTGTGCCCGATCAGTGCCGTCGCCGCCCGCAGAATCTGACTTGTACACCGGTAATTTCCACCGATGGTAACCCGTTCCAAGGATTTATACTGTTTTGGAAAGGACAGCATAATATCCGGTCTTGCCCCGCGGAATCCATAAATGGACTGATCGTCATCGCCGACAATGAACAAATTGTTTTCCGGCTGTGCCAGCATCTGAATCGTCGCGTACTGCAATCGGTTGATGTCCTGAAATTCATCGATCAAAATGTACCGGAATCGTTTCTGCCAGCCGGCCAGTATGTCCGGCCTTGCACGAAACAATTCGTAGGTATAACAAACCATGTCATCAAAATCCAAATAATGGTTTTTCTGCACCCGGCTTTGATATCCTTCATAAATCTGCCGGAATATCGCCTCCGGGCAGCTCGCCGAATAATAATTTTCGACTTCAATGCCCTCGCCCTTGATTCGGCTGATCTCTTTTTCGATCTCTTCCAGAAATTCGGAACGATCCTCGATATCATCGTATTCCGTCTCCATCAGGGCTTCTTCCAAAAATCGGTATTTCAAACGCTGCGACAAAATATCTTTCGCCTCATAATGATAGGCATTGCGCAGAACCTGAAAAAACAGCGAATGAAAGGTTCCAAACCGAACCGGAAGTCTCCTGCCGCCTGTGATTTTCTCAAACCTCTCCCGCATCTCGACGGCAGCGGCCTTTGAAAATGTCACGACTAAAATCTGCGCAGGATTTACTCCCTCTTTTTCAATCAGTTTCTTTACCCGGTGCGTAATAACCGTCGTTTTTCCGGCTCCCGGGCCGGCAAGTACCATCATCGGCCCATCGACATGATCGATTGCAATCTGCTGTTCCTTACTGTGCTTCATTAAGCAGTTCAATTCCCTTTCTAATACGCGCAAGCGATTCTTCTTTCCCAATTATTTCCATAATCTCGTACGCGCCACCCGGTGTCATCTGTTTTCCGGACACTGCTGTACGAAGTGGCCAAAGTGCCTGTCCGTTTTTGCAGCCTTTTTCTGCCACATAATCCATCGCTACTTTTTCGATGGCAGGAATGGAATAATCGTCAAGCGCCTCGTAAAGTGGAAGCATTTCTTTCAAAACTTCCAGCGAATTTTCTGAATTTGTCTTCATTTTCTTATGCGTATACATCGCAATGTCGTACTCCGGCAATTCCTCAAAGAAGTCAATCTTCTCTGTAATGTCCGGAAATACTTCGATTCTTGTCTTTACAAGATCCGCAATTTTCTTCAGATCCAAATCTTTTTTGATTGTCTTTTTGATCACCGGCAATGCATACTCATAATACTTGTCATTGTCCATCGCTTTGATGTACTCGCCGTTCATCCAGCTCAATTTCTTCATATCAAATACCGCCGGCGATTTATTGATACGGTGGTAGTCAAATGCTTTTACAAGTTCTTCCAGACTAAAAATCTCGCGGTCCTCTGCCGGACTCCAACCAAGCAGTGCCACATAGTTCACAACGGCCTCCGGCACATATCCGAGTTCCATCAGATCCTCGAACGAAGATGCTCCGTGACGCTTGGACAATTTTTTATGATTCTCGTCTGTGATCGTAGGACAATGCACGTAAACCGGAATATCCCAGCCAAATGCCTGGTATAAACGATTATACTTCGGTGCACTGGAAAGGTACTCATTTCCACGTACCACATGCGTAATTTCCATCAAATGGTCGTCGATTACATTGGCGAAGTTATACGTCGGATAACCATCCTGCTTGATCAATACCATATCGTCAAGTTCTTCATTTGGCGCCGTAATCGTGCCATAGATAACATCCTCAAAGGAAGTCTCGCCCTCCGTCGGATTATTCTGGCGAATGACATAAGGCACTCCTGCTGCCAGTTTTTCCTCTACTTCTTCTTTGGAAAGATGCAGACAATGCTTATCGTACTTCGCTGCTGCCTCGCCGCGCTCCTCAGCTTCTTTATGCAGTCCTTCCAGACGCTCTTTGGTACAGAAACAATAGTACGCTTCGCCTTTTTCCACCAGCTGTTTTGCATACTCAAGATACATTCCTGTTTTCATTCTCTCACTCTGAACATACGGACCATATCCACCATCTTTATCCGGTCCCTCATCATGCTCCAGCCCGGTTTCTTTCATGGTTTTATATATCAAATCCAAAGCCCCTTCCACGAAACGCTCCTGGTCGGTATCCTCGATACGAAGCAGGAAATCGCCGCCCTCATGCTTTGCGATCAAATACGCATATAATGCTGTTCTCAAATTTCCAACATGCATCCGTCCGGTAGGACTTGGTGCAAATCTTGTACGAATTTTTTTCATCTCATCGAATCCTCTCTAAAACTATAACTTTATCATAATTAAGGACAGAACGCCCTCTTATACTCTATGTTTTTATTATAAATAGAAAATTGGGGTTTGTAAAGGCTTTTTTGAGGAGCCGCTTATCG
>FR893977.1:0-254 GCA_000434115.1 Roseburia sp. CAG:309
ACCATCAAAATAATTCGGAAAGGATGTGGGATTATGCGAATTGAACGTATCAATGACAATCAGATTCGTTGCACATTAAATAAACGCGACTTAGCTGAAAGACATTTAAAGATTAGTGAACTGGCTTATGGTTCAGATAAAGCAAAAAAACTTTTTCGAGACATGATGGAACAAGCACACATGGATTATGGATTTGATGCAGAGGACATACCTCTTATGATAGAAGCAATCCCGACTTCAAGAGATTCCATTGT
>FR893977.1:342-1297 GCA_000434115.1 Roseburia sp. CAG:309
TTTTTCCCGCGACGAAGACCTCGATACGGACGAAGACGACTTTTATGATTCCGACACCGAGGATTACGACGACGAGGACGAAGATTCTGACTTCGAAGAGGAAGAAGACGAAGAATTTGACAATGATCTGTTTCATTCTTTTGAACAGCTTCATGATATTCTGGAAGGCGAAGCCGCGAAAAAAGAGGAAACCGATGACAAATCCGACTTTGTTCCTCTCCATGAAATGTTGAAAAAGGATAAAAAAGAGCAGCCGGCAAAGAAAAAAGTCAAAGATTATGCGTATTCATTTCCCGCATTTTCACTTATGGCAAATGCTTCCCATGCGGTATACCCTCTTTATAAGGGCGAAAGCTGTGTTTGGAAAGACGAGGAAAACAAAATTTACTATCTGATCTTATCGAAACCGGAAACGCCGGACAGTATGATGCACATCTGCTCGATATTAAGTGAATTTGGAACAAAAGAGTTTTACACTCAGGCACGGAAAGAATATTTCAAAGAGCATTATTCTCTTTTTATCCCTTCGGGTGCCATCGAAAAGTTATCTAAGTTATAAACGAAGTTTTACATTATTGTCAATAAAAAGAAGAAACTCCTACCAGCTTGTCTGATATCAGTTTCTTCTTTTTAAATACTCTTTTTCTGACTGTCCTTAAGCATTTGCCTTATTTGCCAAATACTCATTTATTTTTGTAACCAGCTCATCACAGTCCATACCATGAACCATAGCGGCTTCTTCCAGACTTTCACCCTGTGAAGCTGGACATCCTACACAATGCATACCTGATGCCATAAGAATTGCTGCGATTGTCTGATCCTTCTTCAAGATCTCACCAATCAACATATCCTTTGTCACTTCCATCTAATGCATCCTCCTTTCAAAAGATATCATTAAAATTATAGGCAACCTTTGTGTAAATGTCAAGCAGGTAACGAAATTTACTGGTGTTTT
>FR893977.1:1380-26156 GCA_000434115.1 Roseburia sp. CAG:309
TATTAAAATGAAAATAGTCTATAGGATAAAAAGGAGGATAACGATTATGGCATACACGATTACAGACGCTTGCATCAGTTGTGGATCATGCGCTGCTGATTGCCCAGCAGGAGCAATTTCTGAAGGCGATGCACATTTCGAAATCAACCCAGACGCTTGTATGGATTGTGGTTCTTGTGCAGCTGCTTGCCCAACAGGTGCTATTGAAAGCTAATTAAAACATGTAACAATTAAGAAGAGACTATCGATTGATAGTCTCTTCTTTTGTAGCACAAACCCGGCAAGCAGCATCGGGCTTTCCTATGCCATATACTCTTTCAACACTTCTTCAATCACTTTTTGCTCTTCTTTTGTAAACTGAATCTGTTCCGGCTGCAACAGTTTATCCAGCTGTTTTCTTTCTTTATCAAAGTATTCTTTCTGGTATTCCTGCATTTCCTCCTGATGGAAGAACTCATTTTCCAGCCGTGGCTGATATATGTTTTCAAGATAATCCACCATTTCCACTTTTATCTGTTCCCGTCGTTCTGCCAGATTCAACACAAGATCCTGCATATATAATACAAAACATGGAAGCAACGTCGCACAAAATACGGTTATGCCGCTCCAGATCTCTCCACCAGCCCACTGTATCGTTGTTTTTGACCAGATCAAATACGAGTTTACTCCGATACACCCCAGCACAACAGCGGCAAACAAAGCGTCTCCCCATGTTTCCCACGCTGAAAGAGACATTCCCGCTTTTTTGTATGCCCTCAGATATTTTTCTACATAAATGTCTACATTTTTAATTTCCATTTTTAATTCATAACTTGTCTGAAATCTCTTCATCAAAGTTTTTAACAGCGAATGCGAAGATTTCCCCATGTTCGCCGCCTCTTTTCCGATTTTCCGATACGTTGCTAAAAGCATTCCACGCATTGCAAAACATAAAACCGCTGCCCCTATCATTGCACATATTATATAACTCATAATATCCCTTCCTTTCTTTTGGCTCAATTATAACAGAGTCCGTTTCCAAAAGTATAGAGGATATACAAAAGAGATGTCAGAATCGTTCGACCAATTCCGACATCTCTCCGGATAATTCTACATTTTTATTCCTGTATCGCCACTTCGTCGATAATATCGACAACCTTTTTTACCGCGTCATGCTGATTACTGTCTTCCATCGCTTTGATGTAGGTATCACGATTCTCAAACACATTCGCGATCGCTTCCGACAATCTTGTACTTGTCAGATCCTCTTCTTTAATTACATAACTAAAGCCCTGCTTCTCAAACGAATTGGCATTCAGAATCTGATCTCCGCGGCTTGCCTCCAGCGACAGCGGAATCAAAATATTCGGTTTATGCAAAGCAAGAAGTTCACAAATTGCATTTGCTCCAGCTCGTGAGATCACAATATCTGCTGCATCCAAAAGGTCACACAATTCTTTCTGGATATATTCAAACTGTACATATCCTTCGGTTCCTTTTAAACTCTCATCCACTTTGTCTTTTCCGCAAAGGTGAATAATCTGATATTTTTCGAGTAATTGCGGCAGGATCTCTCGCACTGCTTCATTTACACGAACCGAACCCAAACTACCACCGATCACCAAAATAACCGGCTTCTGTGAAGAAAACCCACAAAAATCCAATCCTTTCAGGCGGTTTCCAGAAAAGAGTTCTTTTCGGATCGGCGATCCGGTAAGATGTGATTTTTCTTCCGGCAGATGTGACAATGTCTCCGGAAAATTTGCACAGACTGCTGCTGCCGAAGGAATACACAGTCGATTGGCAAGTCCAGGTGAAATGTCGGATTCATGAAGCACACAGGGTACTTTCTTCCGTTTTGCCGCAAAAACTACAGGAACGGTTACAAAACCGCCTTTTGAGAAAATTACATGCGGTTTTACTTTTTTAATAATCTTTCCTGCTTCTGCGTATCCTTTTAGTATTCTTGCAGGATCCGTAAAATTCTTTACATCAAAATACCGGCGTAATTTACCGGAAGAAATTCCATAGTAAGGGATGTCAAATTCTTCCATTAACTTTTTCTCGATACCATCTTTTGATCCAACATAATGAATTTCGTATCCCCGCTTTTGCAATTCCGGAATCAACGCAATATTAGGTGTAACATGTCCGGCTGTTCCACCACCAGTCAATATGATCCGTTTCAATATCTCGCCCCCATTTCTTTACAAATTCTTTTTAATTTCTGAAGCGACCGCCTCTAAATCCGGTGTCTCGCCCTGTTTCCATTTAATATTAACGTCATCCTCATAATATCTTGGAATCACATGAACGTGAAGATGAAAAACGGTCTGTCCCGCTGCTTCTCCATTATTTTGAAGAATATTCACACCATCACATTGATATGTCTTTTTTAATGCTGTGGCAATTTTCTTAGCAACCGGAAAAATTTTCTCTGCCTGTGAATCTTCCAGACCAAAAACATCGTCTGCATGATGCTTTGGAAGAATGATCACATGTCCGCGTGCCGCTGGATTAACATCTAAAATTGCCTTAAAATCTTCATCCTCATATACCGTAGTTGACGGAATTTCTCCCGCAATAATTTTACAAAAAATACAATTGTCTGCCATAATTGCCTCCATTCTTTTGCGTTATAACACAACTCTTTATATTGTTATTTCCTTCTCTTCCTTTTAGGAAAAGCGGAAAACAGCATCAAAATTCCGAAGTGCCTTAAAATTCCCCTGTGCGGACAGATCTCCGGACATAAAAGCATTTTGGAATGGTTTTTCCCCATTTAGGATCTGTTCAAGCACCGATGTCGCAACTTTTGCGATAACATCCGGATTTTCCATTGTTCCATAATAACAGTCCAGTTTTGAACCTTTTACATCAACGATCAGACTCTTTCCTGCATCTGTCAGATCCAGCCGGAAAGAGGCATCCATCCCTTCTTTGGGTACAAAATGCTCTTGTAATTTAGCAATGTATTTATCTGTCCCTTCTGTTTCTTCTTCATCCCCCAGCATATCCTTGAATAAACTTGCGAGTTCTTCAATATCTTCTTTTTGCTTTTTAACGTAGTTATCGTCCGATACATACGCGGATAACTGCTCGCTTTCCTGTGGTGTAAGTGCCATCCGGGTACTCCGCAGCACCGTTTTCTTTACCTGCGAACTGCTATTTGGAAATGCAACGGTATGTTTTGAAATAGAGCGATAAAAATTTTCTGCACATTTTTCAATCATCAGACCATAGTCCGAATTTGTCTCAAACTCCACATGATTATCCACATAAGCACAAATTCCTTCGCAAGGAAGTCCTCCCAGCATTTCCCAGGCGCGGATCAAGCTTGCCTGTGCCTCTCTTTCGCCATAGGTAGTAGCCATGACAACCGGGAGCATATAAATATGCTGTATTTTCTCTTTGTCGCCATACAGCCAGCAGGCATCCAGAAACTGTTGCAGATATCCACCAATTCCATACCATTCCACAGAAGCCGCCAATATCACACCATCGGCATCTTTCAGCGTTTTTGGCAAAACAGATATTCCGCTTTTGTCCTCATACAAATTATATCGTTCCACCGTTACACGTAATTCATCCAAAACCTGTGCAATCTTTTCAATCGTATATAACGTAGGGTCATCGATCAACCCTCTTCCACCATAATAAATATTTACCTGCATCAGTAGCCTCCAATTCTAATATCTGTTTTGTTTTTTCTGCGATACAATATACTGCATAGTATAAATCCAGCCACAACTCCGCTGAGATGTGCCGTATTGTCTATTCCGGTGTCCTGCATTCCGGAATACAAACTCAGCACCAAATAAATGCCAAAACGAACAATATCTCCCCGGACAATCTGCTTACGATTTTTTAATAATACCATAAGCAGCGCTCCCATCAGACCGTAAATTGCACCCGATGCTCCACATGAGACAACATTGTCACCGAGAATCCAATTCACATACATGGACGCAAATCCCGCGAGGATTCCGGATGACATATACAAGATTAAATACTTTATCTTTCCTATTTCCTGCTCCAATGTATATCCCAGCACCAAAAGCGCAATCATATTATTTGCTAAATGTTCCAGCCCAAAATGCAGGAAAAAGTGTGTAATAATACGATAGTACTCATGACCATCAACAAATGCCGGCTCATACATTGCTCCCATATTGATCATAAACTGTGCATCCAGCGAAGAACCTTTCCATTCTGTGTACAAGTACGCGCCCACATTAATCAATATAAGTATGATCGTAATTACCGGTAACGGCCGTTGTTCTATTGTTTCCGTTTCTTCCCAATCCATAAAGCACTCCATTCTGCATAATGTAAATCAACTTTAACTTTTGACCCTGACAACATTTTATGGTACTATAATAGCATAATACAACGAGTGTGTCAAAGAGCCAATGAGAGGAATGTGTCACTATGGAAATTCGTGTTCAAGCCGATTCAAACAATACCCTGACCGTGCTGGATCTTTTGGAGCAGCAGGGTTTTTCTCTGCCATGCAATTGTCATGGTGCAAATGTATGTGGTGGCGTACAGTATGACTTCCCCTGCGGAATGATTCCCAAAGAGTCACTGACCATCTGCCTTCCTGACACTGCCGCTTCGACAGAAATAAGCGGATTGAGTCTGATGCAGACCCCGGATTTATCCATTCAGCCGGACAGTCTGTTGATTGATATCGGTACCACTACTATTGCAATGGTTTACTATCATTCTACGAAAAAAAGCACCTTTTTTTCTGAAGTTTTTGCCAATCCACAAATTGCATATGGAGCAGATGTTATCAGCCGGATCCAGTATGATGTATCTCATCCCGGCCAACACACTCTACACAGGGAACTGACGGATTGTCTTACCCATCACGCCGCTTCCGTTTTAGATCGTTATCCTGACATTGCATTAAAACAGTGTCTGATCGGTGGGAACACAACTATGATACACTTATTGCTAAACCTTTCTTTACAACGGATGACCGGTCATCCGTTTACTCCAGAAAAACCTGACCATTTTTCCTTTTCCCACAATGGCATTTCCGTTTACGTTCTGCCATGGCTTTCCGCTTTTATCGGAGGCGATATCACAGCGGGACTTCTCTCGTTGTCTTTTGATACCCGCAATGACACATGTGTTTTGGCGGATCTGGGAACAAACGGAGAATTGGTGCTCTGTCATAAAAATCATCTCTATACCGCCAGCACCGCTGCCGGACCTGCTCTGGAGGGTGGTGGACTCTCTCACGGCTGTCCTGCGGTTCCCGGAGCAATCTCGGAAGTTTCGCTGCGCGGCGTTATGCCACGTATTCAGACCATTGCAAACAAACTTCCCTGCGGTATTTGTGGAAGCGGGGCTATCAGTGTTTTGGCGGAACTTCTTTCACAGCACTATATGAACCCGGATGGAACACTGACCGGAAAATTTCCGGAAACAGGTCTTCTGCTTGCAAAAACAACCACCTCCGACATTACCTTTACCTCAAATGATGTGCGTCAGATGCAGCTTGCTGTCGCCGCAATTGCCGCCGGAATCGACACACTTTGTCAGGAAGCCGGTATTCTGCCGGAAAGCGTAGATGCCTTATATTTAGCTGGTGGGCTTGGCTATCATATTTCCTTGGAAAAAGCTTCTGCCCTTGGTATGTTTTGCAATATTAGGCCGGAACGCATTCATTGTGTAGGAAATAGCTGCCTCAACGGTCTTGCCGGATTATCTGCTGCTTCACCGGATCTTATTTCGTTGCAGCGCCGCTTAACCACTCAGGCAGAGGACATCTCTCTCGCGGATAATGCTTTCTTCCAATCCTCCTATCTTTCGCATATGTCGTATCTGCCGTTATAACCGCCTGATAACGATGGGCGGAAATGTCCACGATATCTCCATCTGCCAACCGGTGGCATTCCCATGGGATCAGTCTCTGTTCATTTACAAAAGTGCCTTTTTCACTTTCTTGATCAATGATAAAAATATCTTTTTCTTCTATAATAATCTTTGCATGGACTTCACTGACATCCTTTTGCAAAATAACACCTTCCACATGCCGTTCGTCATTTCCGATATAATAAGGACTGTGATCGATGTTAAGCTTTTTAGCCTGTACCCCCACAGGTTTCAGACAAAATGTCACTTTTTCTGCCGCATCCTCATATTGGAGTACCTTTTTCTTTTTACCGGTACCTTTACTCAGTGCCCAAAGCACAGCAATCCCACAAAGGAGCGCACCGATTTTACACCAATCCTGCCATACACGAATGGTAAAGACCATGTCTAACCATCCCATATACCAGGCGATTCCTATAATTGCCACGCCGGCGATAAACCATTCCCTTTTTTTACCATTTACTTTATACGATTTTTTCTTTTGCATCTGTTTATCTTCCGGCGGCTGCGGAGGGGCATATTCCTTTTGTGTTTCCTCATAATGATATTGTGCCAGATATTGTTCTAATTTATTTAACGTAAAATGCTCTTCCCTGCATATTTTATGTATTCCGTATACGAGAAACGTCAGTGAACGACAGCTATGATCCATTACCTGCATAATTTCTTCGGTGACCTTTGCCAATTCATCTGCCACATCCGCCGCATACCCATCCAAATAGGCGAAATACAATTCTTGTTCAGAATCTACAAAAACATACTGGGAACATAAAATCAGGTTTTCCGGAACCAGAAAGTATTCTTCTGTCAGCTGCATCCGATCCAGAAACTGCTGATACAACCACAAAACTTTTTTCTCATCCAATTTCTCCTTTTTTAAATATTCCTCTAACGTTTCCTTTTCGCCAAATGAAAACGTATACTGTACTTCCTCGTCTACACTCAGTTCAGCGGGTCCGACCAGACCTTCCACGGAAATGTTATTCAAAAGTTCTGTGCCATAACCGCTTTCCCGTTTTTCTGATCTTATCTGTAATTTTCGTTCCCTCAGATCGGAAACTATTTCCATTTGCATACCGCCCTCACTCCTTTTTCATCCATTCGGTATCCCACAGCCGTTTACTGCACGTCCAATTTTCTATCTGCATTTCATCACAATATTCTTTCTGGGCATTTAAAAACGGTGCTGTCATATTAATCTTCGCCTTAACTTTCAACTTTTTGTACAATACATTGGTGTGACAGTCAATTTTATCAATCTTGAGGATAAATAACTGTTTCTGCATTATTTCCTTACACTTTTGCTCGCTGTAATTCTCCCGCAGACATCTCTGTCCGCTTGAATATAAAACCGCCTGATCATGCGAAAATAACGACAGATAACACAAGGAAAAAATGATCCACAATGTAATTGTCACAATAAATGTCGCTTCCACTGTAAACGATCCTTCTTTTCGTCTCATAATATACTGCATATAAAAATCACCCCATAACCGGCACATACAAACGGCACAAATGGTATTTTCGTATGTCTTCCCGCCTTTTTCAAAATCCACAGGAACATACCAAATACGGAGGCAAAGCATAATGCCAGGATAATCAGCAACACTATCCGGTATACTCCAAGTACCATCCCACACACCGTTAAAATATAACCATCTCCTATTCCTATCGCCCCCTGTGTTACAACACTTGCGAGTAAAAATACCGCCCCTGTTGCTCCTCCGCCCAGCACCATTTTCCAGTCTTTTAAATGCAGAAAACATACTGCTGCCATTGCCAAGCCAAAGAAAACTGCTGCCAAAACCAGATTTCTTCCCGAAAATGACCCTTTTCGAATATCAACTACTGCCAGAATCAACAGCCATAGCAATAATACAAATTCAATTACTTTCATTGAATACTTACTCCTTTCCATTTGCACATGTTTTACATGGTGTTTTTCCGTTCACCTGTGAAATCGGAATTTCCCGTATGCTCCGACTTATTTTCTGACAATTTTTCTTCACATGATAGCGATTTCCATAATTGCAGATAATGACATTTTGGTTATCCGGAAAAGCATTTCCCCCACAGCATTTTTCGCACGGATAATAAATACTTCCATCCCTGCTTCGTTTCTCTTCTAATTCCTTTACGGTAAGCTCTTGTAAACTCAGTTTCAAATGATTGCAGGTAATGGATTTATGGTAAACGGATCCCGTCTTTGTAACATAAACCAGAACATCCTTCCCCTGTTCACTTTCACTCATCCGCGTTAATACTCCGGTAAATGCCTTTCCATAATATCCTTCGCGAAACAAGAAAGTCTTTTTCCCCAAAAGTGAAATTGGTGAAACCACCGTATATTCTGCCTGAAAATCCATTTGATCAGTTTCTTCATCTACTTTTGCCCGCACTACACACACGATAGAACGATTTTTATTTTTTCTTCCCGAAATCGCAGCATTTACCTTTGCACTCATAAAAGCGGCATTTACCGCCAGCTTTTTGTGTACTAAAGTATACTCCAGAGAAGTCTCTTTCGCCGCCTGCTCCAGAGCACACTGTACCTGTTCCTCGCAGTACAACAGCTGATTCAGATATAAAATACCGGTAAATACAAATATAAATACAGGCAAAACCAGTGTCGCTTCCACCGTGATCGACCCACAAAAGCGGTTCGTCATTTTTTCTATTTTCATCTTCTGACTCCTTTCCTTTGGGAGCTCGAGGCGAGAAAGGGTACTCTATTATATGGTAGGCAATTTCCCTTTCGGTTAGGTATGTGTAGGTATGTTATATTTTTTAATAGAATACCCTTTCTCGCCTCGATTCTTTTAATACACTGCCAATTGTTCTGCTTCTGTCTCAAAATTTGTTTCCGCTGTTAAATGAAACGGAAGTTTCCATGGATAACAAAATTTTGCCTTTACTTCAAACTGGCTCGTACAAAGACCCATTCGAAATTTCGGAACATACTTTTTCTGTATTTTCCACTCCATCAGATCCAGCATGCGTAAACATATTGTGCTTCGATCCATTCCTAACAGGAAAAAACACAGATACTCTTCATATCCAAAAGAAGTTTTTCCGGCTTGTTTGTACTGCAATACCTTTTTCATGACAAGGTCATGTGTAAATCCAAACAATTCCGGGAATTTTACACAAAACCGGTCTGCCGTTTTCACCAACGGAACATGCTTTCCCTGCATGAGAGCAGCCGTATCTACAATTGCTTCCGCCATTCCCCATAGAACAGTAAAAAGTGTCTGCATAAACCGGATCAATGGCTCTATCGCAGTAAAACCAACAACCGCGAGCGCCGCTGCATGTGCAGTTTCCCTGCTTTTGACAGAAGCAAATAAGGCAGACGTATTCGCGGCAGTTCGAAGTAATACAATACGCTCTACGACATCTGATAAATTCTGCTTATCGCTTTTTCCTGCTGCAATGAGATATTCCCATTCATATCGTAAAACATTACCCGTTTTCGTCTTCTCGGTTCCATTCGAAAAAAACTTATGTAAATACGCCAAAAGGCATGCTTCTGTTACCGCGCAGTCTCCGATTTTTCTGGTACTGTTCTGAAAATCTACTTCCTCATCCTCCGTTAAAGTCTTAACAGGATCTTTCTTCGCAAGTTTCTCCTGCTCGCGAAACAAGGACAGATAATGATCCGAGTTTTTCACTGCCTGATTAGATAGCTTATCATAATCCTTCATTACCATTTTAAGGATTCCTCCGGATAACGCGGAAGAAAAAGATTCCAATGGACTTTCTCCGCCCCCTTCTTCTCCGGCTCCTTCGTAATCAAAGCATATAGACGGCATCTTATAACCCTTCCATACCATCCGCATTTTCTCTTTCGTCTGTTCCGTCCATTTTCCGGATAAAAGTGAAAGGCTCTGCCCGATAATGGATTGATTATTTCTTAGTTCTGCCACAAGTGAAGTACCTCCTGTCACCGATGAACACAACGTAGGATTTTGATCCGCTTCCTCTGCCATTTTTTCACAAAGAGCAGACAGTTTATGGAAAATATTTACAAATCTTTTGCGGTCTGTTTTGCTTTTCGACATTTGCTTCAGCATCTCTTCCACGGAAATTACTTTGTGCTGCATCTTTTTCCAAACCTTTGAATCGGTAATATGAAACGTCTGTGGTTTCTTTTCTCCATGAAAAAACATCTTTGCAAATACATTGTTTGAATCCATTTTTCCATTTTGAACACAGACTCCATCCACCTTTTTCATCCATTCGATAAGATTGCGTCCATCCTTTGCCTCTTCTTTCTGCTCTGCTGCCGTTTTTTCTAATTCCGCAGACTCTTCCTGCATTGAATCCAGAGCTCCCTTTTTTGCTTTAACATTTTCAAAGAGCTGAGATACACTTTCCCTCTTCATATATTCGCAAATCTGGTTTAGCATTGCCTGTCCACCATCCTCTGTAACATAGGTTTTATCCGTAACGGAAACCTCTTCGAGTGTTCCATCAAACAGATCTGTTACGGAAAACAGACTCTCCTTTTTTTCCAGATTTTTGTTTATATAAGATTGTATCGTATCTTCATAAGACGTTCCGGCATCTTCCAAAAAGAACAGATGATATTCCCTGTATAGCGGCTCACTGTATTCTGCCATCAAACTTTCTGTTCCGATACGAAGCAGACGCTGTGCCTGATTTTGAGCTGCACTTCCTCTTGCAAGTTCAATCATCCCACATCCAAGTGCGATCAGTACAAGAAAGATAAGTGTCAGAAAAACCGTTATACTTCCTTCTTCTCGCTGTCTCATTTCAATATACTCTTTGTATCTTTGTCAAACGATTGCCAGGCACTGTTAATTACTCCTTGGATTTTCGTTTTAAATACAAGAACCAGCGCGATTAAGATTACCAGAATCAGTATCAATTCTACGATCCCAATTCCATCCTCTTCTTTGATAAATTGTGTTACATATTTCATGCTATCCCTCATTTCTTTTTTAAATATTTCGTTACATTGCCATAAATGCCGGCATTATAATAATGCCTATTACAATACCAAACATGAGCATCATAGGAAGCAGCAGTTTTGTTCCTGCTGTCTCTCCTAATTGTCTGCTCCATTCTTTGCGTTTTTCAAACGCGTCTGCCGCCTCTGCTTCCAGCAACGCGATAAACCCTTCTGTCCCTTTCTTCATATTTTGATTGATAATAGAGGCATATCGCAGGTAGCAAAGCTGCCGGCATCTTTTCCCGAAATGCTCTATGGATGCTGCTTCGGACGCACCATTTGTCATTTCCTGATAGGCTGTCAAGACCTCTTCGTATACATAACGGCGTTCACCCCCTTTCTGCAAACGGTATTGATACTCATTCCCGAGTCTCTCAAAACATCCACGCACAGTTAATCCTGCGTTAAACAATAACATCGTTTTATTGACAAACTCCGGGTAATCGAGTTTCAACTGCCATTGTCTTTCTTCTAATTTTTTCCTTTCCTCTTTCCTCCATATGACAGGAAGGAAAAGGAGAACAAGCCCCGATAAAAGATAATAAGGCGGCTTCTTTTCCTGTTCCGCTTCCCCGTAATGAACCGGATAAGAACCAACTTTTGTCGGTAAGGCAATTTCTTTTTGCGATTTCTGTTCTTCAATCTTTTGAAACAGCGCATTCTTAATCTGATTCATCGCACGCTCGCCCTCCGGAAGAGTGTTTCCATTTATTGTCAAATGAAATGTGTATTCTTTTTCCCAGTTTCTCCATTTTGCCTGTGCCACCACACTTGTCTGTACTCCTTCTTCCGGGATCTCGGTGAGATTTAACGTACCATCGTCCTTCACATAATCCTCGGGAAGAATCCACGATATTTCAATCCCGCTTTCCGGCACGTTTGTCACAAAATTTAATGGTGCACTTACCATTTCCAAAGAAGGATTCTGCCCTTTCAGCTGCGTATTCAGATAAGTAAGACATTTTTCATCCAGTATGGAAAATTCTTCCCTGTTAAACTCTCTGTCTTCCAGTGATATGGTTACCGTTTCTGTCTTTTTCGTGCCGTCCACCTGCGTCCACACGTCAAAAGTAAGATCTTTTCCTTCCCCTTCTCTTGAAATAATATTTCCATTTTGTATCGTCTTTTCTTTCTGGGAAGTTCCCCTTCCCGCATAACACAGGAACAAAAATACTGCCAGAAAAAGGAAAACCATACCAATTCTTTTACACCATATTTTCTGAATTTTTTCCTTCTGCTCCTGCCGCCGGTATAAAACAGAAACCATCCCTTCCGTACTCGGAAACACCTTTGTCAGTCTCCAGAAAACCGACTCCAAATGACATTTTTCAATGGCTTTCCAAATCGTTTTTTCCATCTCTCTCATCCGAATCATCTCCCTTTTCTATACAGAAATATCCGTAATTTTATGACTCCAACAGAAGGCACCCACATAGATCATAAGCGATACCGTCATAATTAAAATTCCTGCCAGATTTCCATATAAGGGATCCAGAAATCCCGGTGAAAAAACACGCAGATAAATGATAATTCCAAACGGGATCACATTCATGCATCTTGCCTCCATCTTTTTTCCGGCAATAACGGTTTCAATCTCCCGCTTTGTTTCTATTTTTTCGCTGATATTTTCTGCGGTGCGTTTCATAATCTTAACGAGATTTCCGCCTGTTTTCTTCGCCGTGAGGAGAATTTCACTAAAGGTACGGATATCCTCCAGCCCACTTCGTTCCCCCAGCTCCAGCATCAGTTTTTCAACCGGTACATGAAGACCCGCCTGCGTCGTCAGATACTCAAATTCCCTTATGATAAGATCTTCTTTTCGGTACATTAACATCAGATCTTTCTGCGCTTCATATACAGAATTTTCCAGTGAGTACCCTGCTGACAATGCGGAGATCATACTTTCCATCGCATCCTTAAACTGTATCAGTAATGTCTCCTGCTGCCGCCTCAATAAAACCCGGCTGTAATATTTCAGACAGATCACTCCGCCAAACACTCCCAATACGATTACCACCGGAATACGGTTAAAAAACAATACGCCAATAATTGCTCCAAGGACGATTCCGACTGCTCCATAACGGATTTTTTCCTGCCGTGAATAAATATAGGTTGTATATGAGATCACTTTAAATTCACCCCCGCTCTCCTGCATTTGTCCATCGAGCGGAGAATATGATCGGTTCGTTCTAACTCTCCCTGAATCCTGCCATTTTTCTCCCCTTTCTCGTGAAAGGTAAATATTGGAAATATTTCAATCTCACCTTCAACCACATTTCCAATTTCACAGATTTCGAGTATTTTTCTGGTACGGTCACGCAGTCTCCCAAGATGAACAATAATATCAATTGCCGAAGAAATCTGCTGCCGAATGGCAGGCAGAGGAATATCCATTCCCATCAATACAAGCGTTTCCAATCGGTTCAACATATCTTTTGGACTATTGGCATGTCCCGTCGATAAACTTCCGTCATGTCCGGTGTTCATAGCAGTAAGCATGTCAATCGCCGTCGCATCGCGGATCTCTCCAACTACTATTCGAGTCGGTCGCAGAATAAAAAAGAGAAAAATAAAAAGCCGCAATTACGCGGCTTTTTATGCTTCTTAATCTTTATCAAGTCCTTTCTTACTTCCGATTTCCAAAATCAGATCTGCCGAAGCATTCAAGGCTTTACAGATTTTCACAAATATTTCTAGGCTAGGCACTCTTTCGCCATTTTCCCACCGGCTTATATCTTTTTGATATACTCCGAGTATCTTTGCTAACTCCTTCTGTGTCAACCCTGCAGCTTCTCGTGCAGCTTTGATATTTTCGTTTATCATTTTTTTCCTTTCTTGTTTTGGCGTAACTTCATTACTAAAGAAACGCACAATTTAATGCTACCAACGGTTACTAAAAAAATTCCTAGTTTTAGCATCATTTTCTTTACTTGACGATGGGTTTGTGTTATATTATGAATAGGTGGCGGGCTTACCGCCCGCCTTTGGTGCTACTACCGCTAGGCTCTTAGCCTAGCAGTTTATCGATTACTATTAGCAGCACTCCTACGATTAAGTCTATCAGTGCTCCGATTGCCAGGTCCTTGCACTGCTTAGACTTTTTCTTTTTCTTTTGCTTACCCATTGTCTTTTACCTCCTTTCTATGTTTTAATTATATACCCATTTGGGTATATTGTCAAGTTTTTTTTATATTTTTTTCAGAAAAAAAATATAGGGTACAGCAAATGCTATACCCTCATTTTTTCATTATTTCCGATTGATTCCATATACTCTTAGCGGAGTGAAATATACATTGTGCGTATTATTTCCCTTGCCGTCAATTTGATCAAATGAAGATGATGTTTCACTTAAACTTTTTTCGAAAGTCAAGCCTACTTTTTTTTGATGTGAAAATGATGCCTTGTTATCCACTACTTCATAATCTCGAGTATATAGAAACATCTCTATCCACATTACCTTCCTAATGGTTGTATCGAGTTTTGTTTCCATCTTTATCTTTGAAAACTGTCCTTTTCTTCCATACATCACCTCACCGTCTTTTGTTTCTATGCAGACATCTTCAAACAAATCAATTGATTCAGATAGATTGACCTCCTCCTCACCAAATTCTAAATCTGGATTTGAATTTTCCCACAATACAACTCGTGGTGCAGCATTGATTCCGGAATATGACTTTAAATTTTCAATCGTAAAACCCCCGCTTGTTGCTCCTGCCGGAACTGTCACATAAGCAATCGGCAAATATTTCGTATTCAGATTATTGGATGGCGCTGGTGGAACTGGTGCCGATGACTCTGTTCCTTTGACCACAATCGGCACTATCTGCCTTTCTGTATCGTCTGCTTTTAAAAACACACCATCAATACGCGCAAGCGTGCCACCAGTATCTAATGACAAATTGACTGCTGCCGAATTTTTGCACCACTTATTTCTTATGATTGCAAGTCCGGGCGTTACATCAACGGACATTCCTGCCCCGGCTACTACTTTAAATTCATTCAACTCACCTTCTACCACACCATCTGTACGTACTCCCGCATAGATGGCATTCATATCATTTGAATTATAGGTTCTATCGCCTTCCACACTGTTATAGAATCCACTTTTTACTGCCATTATAAGATACCTCCTTAAATATTTTCATATTCTAAAACAATAGTATATCCACTATCGTCCAGTTTCTCCGTTACACCGGTTATTCTTACCTTGCCGCCGATTCCATACTCGTTTTCGATTTGAACAATATCTCCCAATGCGTAATCCTCTCCGTATCTGTATGTCGAATTCTCTTCAATTTCACCGGCAAAGGTCTCAATGACTGAATTTTCAGCCAACTTTTCGCGCCCTTCTTCTTTCAATTGTTCAAGATAAACTTCTGGTGTGATTTCTCCATCATTGCTACTCGTTGACCTTGAATCGACAAACATTTCGTATCGGTCAAGTCCCACATTGCCGCCAATTGCCGCATATGTCCTCGCACTGCCCTCACCTTCCCCGCCTATCAATACTTCGTTTCTATAGCTTGTATTGTCAAATTCGTACGTACTCGACAATAAGTTATCGAACTCCGGGGAAAATTTAACCGTCGGATTGCCGGCCACATTTCCGGAACTTCTGTCGGTTCCTTGTATGATTTCAATTCTCAATTTTCCGGAATCTCTCGATATTTTGTAACCCATCGAATAATTGGATAACATCTCAATAACCGAATCAAGCAGCCCATCACCAGTTATTTGCTTTTCCAGCGTCTGCAAAATGTCCGGAACTTCTCCCAGTTTAAATAAATCAACTTTCCGAGCCGGATCACTTGGATTGATTAAATTATTATTGAGCAAATCTATGACACATTGCCCCACATATCCGGAATACGTCTGTTGTCCCCACACGATCCGCCGCGCTATAAGCGCATCACACGTGCGCCCGGACACGATTATTTGGTCGCCATCCTCTTCACTCGTTGTTAATTGAATTTTTTCAACAATCATCACTGCTTCCCTATCATCACGATAAATCAAGTTATCTTTTGCAAAAATATCTTTTCTTTCATACGATACTGGCAAGGCAATCTCGAAATCGCCCATGCCGCAATACTTCTCGTGCCAAATGATTGAATTACAATAGTCAATTATCGCTATCGTTTCAAAGTTTGGTTTTGCAACGTAGATATTCATATCATCACACTCCCTGATATAGATCTGCATGCTCGATTGATAACTCGACATTCATTTGACCATATTCCGTCACATACTCAAATGAATTTATGCCAGGCTCCAACACAAGCCATATGCTCTCATCTTTTAAATAATTGATTAAATTAGACTTTGCGCCGCTCCTCAACAAGGTAATGGATTTATTTCCTTTGTTTGTATTGATATACAACTCGTCGCCCGCCTTGAATTGGTAATCAATTGCCATTCTTGACTTTGTTAATTGGTTCCATATCGTCAAGCCGCTAACATTTCCGGTAAATACTCCGTATAAAATCATTCCAGTCGATACATCGCCTCGATTCGTCACGTTTACAGAATAGTTATTTAACTTTTCTGATACCGCCATTCCCTCTTCCGGAATCGAAAATGGTGCTTCGAACAAATCGACAACTGTCAGAAATCTGCTTATTCCATAGTCAACGGACTTAAAGTACGTCTCCGGGCATATGATGGATATTTGAATGTTTTGTGACATCGTAAAAAAATCATCCTCAATCGTTTCAACGTACCCGTCAATGTACACGTCTCGCAATCTATTTTTGTAGTAAATTCTGACGAATTGCTTGACCTTGAAATACTCATACAGTGCGATTCTATTCGCATCGATTGGATCAACGGGTAGTAATGTGATCACAATGTTCCGCATATTGACACGACTTGAATTGAATCTTGCGCCGTCAAAGTTCGTCACGGTCTTTGTGTTGATTGTTGCAGATGGCGGGTTTAACCCAGTTACTTTTGTGACATTATAATTTTCGTTATGCGTCAATTCAAGAAGTTTCCCGGCGGCATTCTGAACAGATAAACTAAACATTTTCTACACCTCCCAGCAAATTCTTACTTTGTCGGTAGATATCCCAGCGGCTCAATGCCTTTGGTGAATTATTAGTTTGATTGAAATTATAATAATTCTTTACCACTCTAGCTTCCTGAACTCCAACTTTTCCACCTGCGGACTCTTGAATCTGTGAATTAAAAGCAGTCAAACCCATCGTCGCTTTTTTCATAACATTATCGCTCAAACCTTTCATTGCTTTTACGGCAACGTTTGTTTTCCGCTGGATTCCCTGCGCCAAACCATAGACCAGGTTGTTTCCGATCATAGTCTCCATTACCTTTGACGGCGAATGGATTTTAAACTTCTTTTTGACCGTATTTAACACATTATCACAGAAGTCATTTAATGATTTGTTTACTGTTTTATTATTTTTGAAGGCTTTTAAGAATCCATTAACTGCCTGCTTTCCAGCATTAGACACTCCATTGACTAGATTATTAACTAACTTCGTCACCTTTTGTGTATACTGGCTTTGCAAATTATCAAGATCTTTCTTGTACCAAGCATTCGCTACATTCTCGCTTGCCTTTAACTTCTCTGTATACGCTTTATTATAAGCAGCTAACTCTTGGTCATTTAACTTCAATAACGCCTGGGTATAGTCATACCCCTCGTCAGCATCCATCGCCAGAATCTCATTCATCAGGTTATTTGATATTTTGCCTTTTAACTTGTTCAGATTCTTTCCATAGTCTACGACTTCTTTTGTCTGTTCCTTTAAGTCAGAAAGCACTATGTTACCATCATCATCTTTGGTATAGAGCTCGCCACCCATTCCAGATAGCGATTCTTTTAATTCACTTCTTTTACTCTTGACCTCTTCTATGGCTTTGTCGAACTTATTTGTGACACTGTCAATTGATTTTTGGAACGATGTAACCTTTGAATTGACACCTTCCGTTAATTTTGACACCAAATCCGAGCCGTGCTTTTTAAATGCTTTTTCGCTCATTGCCTTTTTAAGAGTAGCAAGCACCTTTTTACCCAAATCGGTCGTTGCTTTTGTCACAGCATCTTTATTTTTGTCGATACCTTCAGCGATACCAAGTGAGATATACTTGCCGACCTGATCGCGCATTACTCGTGATGGTGAGTGAATGCCAAAAAATCCTTTAATATTGTTCAGCACACCTTTACTGAATCCGCTAACTCTGTCTTTGATCCAATCGGTCATGCCATTGATACCGTTCCACAAGCCCTTAACAATGTTCTTGCCAATATCTTTGATCTTTCCTGGAAGGTTTTTGACATTATCCACCACACTGCTTACCAACTTAGCAGCGGCTTCTTTTCCTTTTTCAGCAAGGTTGTTTCGCCATTCCATGACTTTGGTTACTGCGCCTTTGATTTTATCATACAGATCTCCAGGAAGGCTTTTAACTCTGTTTATAATCGCATTTAGGAAGTCACTTCCAGCTTCTTTTGCTTTTGCAACAAAGCTGATGCCAAATGCTATCACCTTACTAATAACAGCGGCTAGCCTCTCCGCAATTTTGCCGGGAAGTTCTTTAATCTTATTCACGAGGTTTAAAACAAACGATGCTCCTTTTTCTGCACCGAGTTTAATGAGTTTCCCGAAAAAAGCAACCGTTTTTATTAAAATTGTAGCAAATAATTCTAGCAACTTCGGAATAATCTTCATCAATGCTCCAATAATAGCGACGATTATTTTAGGAATTGCTGCAACTAGCTTCGGAATAATTTTCGGTATTGCTTCAACTAGTGCCATGAAAATTGTAATCGCCGCGTCAAATATTACACCGACATTATTAATTAAGGCGTCAGCAATTGTCGTTATGATCTGTGGTAATGCCTCAGCTAATGTATCAATGATCTGCGGCAAGGAATCAACAATTCCCATTAGCAACGTAATTCCTGCTTGTATAATCACTGGTAACGCAGTCGTTAGTGCTGTAACAACGGCCGTAATAATTTGAGGTAATGCGGCTACAAGCGCATCTATAATTGTCGGTAATGCGTCAACAATTCCCATTAACAAGGTAATCGCTCCTTGCACTATCTGCGGTACCGCCGTTGTAAGCACGTCAACAATTGCAGTAATAATCTGTGGTAATGCTGCTACGAGTGCATCTATAATTATCGGCAATGCGTCAACAATTCCCATCAACAAGGTAATCGCTCCCTGCACTATCTGCGGTACCGCCGTTGTAAGCACGTCAACTATCTGCGGAATAAGGTTTGTTATACCAGTAATCAATTGTGGTATAATTGTTGGCAAGGCATTAACTAACGCCATAAAAAACTGTATTGCTGCCGTAATTAACTGCGGTGTTAAATCAATCAGGCTATCGACCACACCTGTTATTGCTTCTGTAAATGATTGCAATAGATCTGGCAAAGCCTCTGTTATTCCATTGATTAGTGATAGAACAATCTGCCCGGCTGTCTGCACTAAATCCGGAAGCATATTTGCTATTGATGATGCCAGCGTCGATACGAGTGATACCCCGACCTCTGCTACCGTCGGCAGAATCTCTTTGATTTTTCCGGCAATGGCAGTGATAGTTGTAGATAATCCTTTCCCAATCTCCTGCGCTGCCCCAGCTGCCCCATTCATTAAGCCTTTAATTCCATCGCCAACCTTTTCAATTCCGGGCATAAGAACATTGATAAGGCTGGCACCTGTCATTTTAATAGCTGTCATAACTGGCTCAGCAACTGTCCCTACTTTTGACATGGCATCATTAAGCTCTGCTTGTGCTCTCTGCGCGTCCATTATATCCCCGGCTGTTTTTTCATACGTTTTTGCCGCGTCTGAATAAAGTGAATTTAATGTATTCGTAATAAGTGCTGATCTTTCCTGCTCCGTTTTACAAGCCCCTAATGCGGCATTGAATGCATCTTCTGCACTTTCTCCATCTTTTGTCGCCTTTTGAAATGCTGCCAAGGCTTTATTGTTTCCGGAAAGAGCCTCGCTCCATTTATTTGAATCTGTTGTCGCCCAGTTGATTGCGTCCGCAAGTGGACCAGTTACCTGCGCCACCTTTGCCGTCTCGTTTGCCGCTTCCGTCAAGCCTTCGATTGGTAATGAATCTCCAAAGGTTCCATATACCCCCTTTGTTATATTGGTCCAGTCTGCAAGCTCTTTCTGATTATTACAAAGTTTTGATAAATGATTTACTGCCTCTGTTGCCTGTCCATCGTCTCCAAGAACTGCATAGAAATCCTTATACTGCTTCGACGCGTCTTTGGCAGTGAATCCATTGTCTGTAAAAGCTGTTTTGATTTTAGACATATTGGTTCTAAATTCGCGGGAACTTTCCGCAGAAGCCAAAAACGCCGTACCTAAAGCGGTTACTCCTGCAACGGCTACCTTGGCACCCTTGGCTATCACACCACCTAATGTTTTGGCAAATCCTTTTAGCCCTGATTCCGAATCTTTTGCCGCTTCTCCAATGTCTTTAATTCCCTTTGTAGCATCGTCGGAACTGTCCTTCACATCTTCACTTGCATTCTCTACTTCATCCAATGCGCCTTCGTATTTCTGAATCTCCGATTCGCACTTTCCAATCGCCGCTTTCTGATTGTTAATCTGAATCAGCAACTCTTGTGCGCCTTTCGATTCTGCCCCTTGTGCTTCTACGACTGCGTCATATTGTTTTTCAAGGCTTTCTAACTTTTTATTCTGTCCATCTAATACTTTGTGTAACTGCGTTAATTTAGCTGAAATCCCATCTGCACTTTGCTCAAACTTTTCCATTCCAGCTGTTGCTGCTTTAAATTCTGAATTGGCAAGCCTGATTTGTCGCTGTGCTTCCTGCATCTCCTTTTTTAATTCTGATATGTCTACTTTAAATTTGGTCGTAGGTGCCTTTCCAGCCATTCTTTTTTCACCGCCTTTTAATATAAAAAGCCAGGTAGGTGACATTACACCACCTCACCTAGCCTTTTCCTACTAAACTAGTACCAGCTCGTGGCCTTTCGCTTTATCACTCGCTCTTTCCTTTGTCCATCTCTGGTATAGTTTCTTTCATTGTATTTGTGCAACCTCCGAATCAACTTAAATACTTCTTTTGCCGGGTACCGCCGCAATTTTATTGGATTTAAGTCATGGAACCTCTCGCATAAAGTTACAGACGTATCGAACAAAGCATCATAAAGTGACTGGTCGTTGCACTCGCTTAGTTTCCCGCATTTTCTTCCTCGCCAAAATTCAGCTCTGAAAATGCATATTTAAAGATCTCCACAAAGAGAGGAATCAACTCTTTCACCTTTGTTTTTCGAATCTCTTCATCATTTAATCCGATAAAGATTTCTTTCAAAAATGGCATGAGTATCGGAATGCCTTTCAAAATGGTTTTTCCGACCTCCAACTGACCTTGTTTTGTTTCTAAGTCGTTCAACTTATCAAGATCAATCAGCTCGATCAAATCCTCTATTGTTCCGTAAAGGATATCTGCCGTTTCAGCCTCATACTTTTTTACTCGTTGACCTTTTTCGTAAATGTTTAAAGTAAGCATGTGTTTATCCTCCTTTTATTTATCAACCTTTTGTGATGATCTCGTCCGGCAACATTACCTTTGCGAAAAATTCGCTTTCCGTTTTTCCGCAAGTTTTAGCACCACAATTGATTGCCATTGCCGGCTTTCCATTATTTGCTGCAAACTTGGCTGTTGTTGCAATACCGGTAAATGTAAGTTCCTGACCGTTTGCATCTGTACCTTCATTTTTGGTACCATGCGTGCTTCCCGGTCTTGAAAACTTACCTTTGTATCGCCACACATAGATTTCCTCGCCCGCGGTATTCTCTGTGATATAACCGATAGCCATGTACGGTGCCACAGCTCCACTTTCAATCAATGTATCTGTGATTTCATCATACGTTTGCCCGGTTATTTTGGCCTCAACTTTCTTTTCAAGTGCAGATGCTGATACTTTAACCGTATCACTTCCCACCGAATCAATAACAATCGCCGGCACATTGTCATAATAATGTGCTTCCGATGACGATTCTGTTTCTTTCGACAGTTCGCTTGTTCCTGCGATTGGAAATGGCTCATCAAATGTGATACCCTCTGCCGTATCTGTTTTTACCATGGCACCTACAAGTCCTCTGATACCTCTGTACTCAATATACTTCATCTTTCCTACCTCCTAATTCTTTCGATATAACACGTTTATACCTCTTCCGGTATGCGTCTTTTCGTCGCTTAAGACACTATAGCCGCTCCCTGAAATGATAAACTTATTTTCCTGCAATTCTTTCTTTGCTTCTATCAGCTTTGTGTACACCAGCGATGGATCATCTGCATAAAAATTGACATCGTAATCAAAGATTTCTGCTCTTGCGACATTGTCGTAATTCGCCGCGTCATCGCTGCTATTCTGCCAAAAGGTAAAGAATGCTGCTGGATAGTCGTCATCTGGTCCGAGAGAACCCTGCAGCATCACCGGATATCCAAATGATTCTAAAACCTCAATCAATAGATCTTCCATTTCTAACCTCCAAATCTTTTAGCAAGCATATCTTGAAAAATCTCTTCTTGTTTCTCGCCAATTTCTTTTTTTACCTTTGCGCCGTAAATGTCGTTGTATATTTTTTTATCCGGCTTTGACCTTGGTGTCCCATACATCAGAAATACCGATGTCAATCCACCTTTGTTAAAATCAAATCCAATTCCGACATTTGCCGTCTGACCTTCCCATTCAATTTCCGGATTCTGAATGATTGACTTCTCCGTCCTGCCGGTTCGATGATGTCTTTTCATGTCCTTACTGATTTTAGTTGATACGGTTTTACTCGCTACTTCCAGGGACTTTTCCACTGCTTCCTCAATATCTCCTCCGGACATATCAAGTTTTTCAAGCAGCTCTTTCCATCCACTAAATTCCAAGCCAATTTTATTTTTAGCCATGTCAGGCACCACCTTTGACTGCTCGTACTTTGAACTTCAACCACTGATTTCTCATGTTGATATTTTCAGGTGTCCCCAATATCTCATAAGTTTGTCCATCAATTTCTATGTTGCAATCTGCTTTGATCTGTGGATCATACCACGTCTCAACAACTGCGGTGTCCTCAATGACCAAGATGTCATTGCTTACCTTTTCCGTGCCGCCAAACGACCGGAAACTACAGTAAAATGGACTTTCTACTTTGGCAAATACCTTTTTCCGAACACCTTTTATTGATTCATCCTGCGGAATCAATAGAAAAAAGGGAACATTATACGGTGCGTTTGGTCTAAAGTCCGACATCATGACACCTCTTTTCTGGATCTATACACAAGCTGAATCGCTCGTTCTTTGAAATACTGCGATAACTGCGCATTGTCCTGACCATAATTCCATAGATCTGAAACGCCTCTTGTGATGATTCCGATGGCAGATTCAGAATCTATGATGGAATCACTCACACCAGCATCTCGTAAATATTCTTTTGTCTCATTGATATAGATCTTTAACGTGTTGTCCTGATATGTTCCACCTACACCAAGCGCGATTTTCACTTTCTCCAAAAGTTCCGTTTCTGTCATCGTGTCACCTCAGTTCATCAAGTACCCGATTTTGGCGGATAATTATCTGCGATAAATTGAATCACTTCGGCGATTGTTTCTCCGGTAACTTCATTCAAGGCTTTTCCGGTAATTTTTACCGCGAGATTTTTTAACGCTTCAACATTTGTCATGTTATAAACCTCCTAATTTCTTCATATTCGCGATTGTACGTTCAACCACTCCCATATTGTGACGTTGAGCATAAACCGCGAATATGAGCCTAAATTATCAACCTACTGGATTGGATTTAGCGGCGGTGGATTTAGTCAAGATATAAACTCCATTCACATCAAGCAATTTTCCGTCGCAAATTGTCAAGCCTTTGTTGACCCATTTGTTCGTATCGTCATCGAAATAGCGTTTGAAGCCAACTTGAAGGTTACTGTTGATTGCGTAGTCGGTCGGCTTGAAATAAATCGCGAACGCGTCACCGTTTGCGGCAGATCCAAAGTCTTTCAAGATATCCGGCTCAACCAAAATCACTTCGCGTCCTGCAAATCTGCAAGTTACATCGCCGGTTGCCGGGTCGTAAGTCTCGCTGTAAAGTGGACGATTGTTATTGTCTTTCATTGTCATAATCTGACTTTCCCATGTGGACGCCGTCATTACAAGAACGCCCTGGCCACGGTATGCAAGTGGGATTGCGCTAAAAAGTTTAGTTCTCCAAATCGCCCAATCTGCCATTTCAGTTTCCGTAAATGTCAATTTATGATCTGCTCCAACTCTTGTATCTGTCAAGATACCGGTCGGCTGACCGCTTCCAGTTCCTGCAACAATCATGCGATCGAATTCTTTGATAAATGCTTCGGCAAGCATTCTAGCAATCTCGCTTTCGAGTACCGGAAGTGACACAACGGAAGAAAGAAGGGACTGTGAGATTCTTGCTTCTGCAACATAGTAACCGAATGACACGCTTTTCTTGATTTCCGGCGCAATTTGATTGTCGGAAACTTCTGTCTCTCCAATCCAACGAACGGTCGGTACCAATTCTTCGATAGGGAATTCCACTCCACCTTTTACATTGAGTTTTCGCACCTTGCTATACAACTGACCGTACACTTTAAGGTTTGTGATTAACTCGTCCATAATGGTCTGTGGGATGACCTTTCCTACATCTGTTGTGATGATCATTCCATCGCTTGTCGCTCTTTCTTCAAGCGCGTTGATCTGTGATGCGTCTCCGGTACGAACGAATGCCGCGAACGCCTGGCGATATTCCATCGATGCAAGAACATTTTCGTTTCTTCTATTCTGTACCGGGTTCTGAACATAAGAACCTACAATATCCGCATTGCGTGTTGCTGCACCACTTGCCGCGCTTCTACCTTCTTTGTCTTTGTTACCATCGCCATTTCCATCGCCATTT
>FR893977.1:26210-34405 GCA_000434115.1 Roseburia sp. CAG:309
ATCTCCCTCGGCAATCGCTTTCAGTTCGTCTGCGATGTCCTGCAATTCTGCCGCGATGTCGTCCAACTGTTCGTTGATCTCGCGAACCTCGTTTACGTCCTGGCTTTCCTTTGAACGCTCCAAAAGCGCTTTTCTCTTTGCCATGTAACGCGCTTCACGTCTTTTCAAGATTTCTTTTCTTCCCATTATTAAATTCCTCCTAAAATTTGATTTTTAATTTTGTAAAGTTCCAAAAGTTTACTGTTACCGTCCGAATCATTCCCGGTGTCCACCTTGTTGGATTTGGCTCTCGCGTTTTCCAACGCTTTTTTGGCATTATCCAATGCCGCTTTATTCCTAGCGTCAATCTCGGTATCTTCGTATGCCGGAAATGTCACGGCCGATACTTCGACTACGGTCGAAATCTTTTCAATAAATCGCTTCGGATATTCCGAATCTGCATCTTCCCATCGTTCTTGCTCGATTCCAAACATAAACGACATTCCGGAAATGTCGCCGCGTTTTACGGCACTATATAAGGCCTTTGCGTCGGCGTTATTTTCCGTGTCAAGATTTACACGAATTTCCATTCCGTCATTGTCAACACTCAATTGCATCGTAGAATTTTTGTTGTTTCGTCTGCTCCTGGCAAGCGGAATTTTCGAAAGATCGTGATTAACTAAAAATCGAACGTCTGTCAAGTCTGTGTTATCCAATGCACCACGGCAGATTGTTTCCTCGAACATTCCGCCTATGTCCGTTTTACGTTCGTAAACGATCGGCCTTCCGGTTATATAGTCGCCGTGTTCGTCGTTGTGTTCGGCTCTGACTTCGAACGCATAACCTCTATTTTCCAACGGTTTCTTGCTCATTCTTGCTACCTCCTTTATTTAATTGATAATTTGTGGCTATATTAACATCGATGTAATTGAGTGATTGCTTTCGAACCCCTTCAAGTTCTTTAAGCGGCTTCAATCCAAACGCAACTCGCTTTTCGTTCTCATACAATGCGCCGGAATCCCCAAGCAATCGCACCATTTCCAACGTCTGATCAACGGACATAAAGATCAAATCTTTTGGATAAAAAACGATCTGATTTCCGTATGATTTTTGGCGCTCACTAAACAGCGCTTTCGTGAACGCTTCCGAGTATTTTAATACAAGCGGTTCAATTGTTTTTTGATAAAACGCTTCGTACTGTTCTTTCGTATAATCTCCGATTAGAATTGGAAGCGGTACGCCAAAATGTCGCAATATTTTCTCATCAACAAATTTTAGCGTATCGGCATCAACCAACTTGACGTCGCGCGGTATCTTCATGTAATCGCTCTTTGCGTCAAGCGGAAGGATTCCGCTTTTGGATTCCTGCAACGCTTCTTCGAAATCCTTCAACGCCGCCATTGTCTCTTCTTTTCCGATCAACGTCCCAATCTTTACAACTCCGTTGATCGCGAATGACGATTTCATCGCCGCAGAAACGCCTTTCAACAAATCTTTATTTAGTTGTAACGTCTCGATTAACGTTTCATTGTCCGGTTGTCCACTATCATTTCCGCCCATATAATCGTTTACCGAAAAGTTTTTCCGTATATGTACAATATCTTCGTACGGCAACGTCGTAGTAAAATTGTTAGCGAACGTAAATTTGACAAAAAGTGTATCGCTCGCATCTTGAATAAAATCGACTTGCTTCGGCTGCACCGGGTAAAGTGCTTTATAATTTCTTTGCTCATTTCCCTTCGAATCTGTCCAAACCGTATATACCGGAACAATAAAGGCGTTGTAATTGAACATCAATTGCCATGTGATCTTTTCCAAAAAGTCCGACTTACACATTATCGGATTCGGTCTATCAAGTACGTTTTGGATTCCGTTTTGTAATATCGGTATCATGTCACTTGAATCACTTCGAACGTGCGTCGGTTGTAACTTGCTGATTTCTTGAACGATGCAAGAAATCGCTTGTTGCACAACGTCAGACGCGTATACGTCATTGCCAAATTGTGAAAATATCGGTGTAAATCCGTTTAACATGTCCGCGTACTGTATTGATTTTTTTGAAAATGTTGATTTCAACAAATTTTTCAACAAACCCAATGTTCTCACCGCCTTTCTATAATTTGTGAATATTCAGAACGATACCTGCGAAACATTTCGTATAAAATAGCCAACGCAACCGCACCATCGATTCTTTTAGATTGTTCACTTTTGACAATCAAGCATTGTCTCTTGTCGTCAACCTTAATCGACGCGTTTTTCAAACACCACTTGTCAACTGGATTTCGATTATAATTGATAATTTTACTTCTAAAATCCGCTTCACATAGTCGAATCGCGTTTGATAATGTTTGAGCATTCTGCAAAATCATTATCAATTCTTCACCGGCGCGTGTCCATCCATAATCTTCCATGCGTGTGATGTAGTCTTTGGCGAAACGTTGATCGTACCCACATCGCAACAATTTGATATTGTAGTCTGTGTATAGTTGATAAAACCAATCTGCGACAAGTGACAAGTCAATGTCATTTCCGTCTGTGATTGTGATATAACCATCTTTCGCCCATTCTTCATAGTGTGCGCCGGCGTTTTTGTCATCCGAATCCTTCAATTTCGATTCCGGTATAAAATAATGAGTATGCACATACTTCGTTTTATCCTCCGGCCGCATCAATAGGATTTTGGCACATGTCAAGTCTGTTGTTTCAGACAAATCGACGGAGCCAAGACACACGCAACCTCGAAAATCTTCCAAATTGTACGTTGCTTCATAATCATAATCTTCAGTATTCAACCACGCTTCGACACTATTTTGTTTTATGTTAAAATCTTTCGACAAAACGAAAATCCGATCTGCCTTTGATTCCTTCGCTATCTCAACTTGTTCATCCAAATATGACCACTTTTTTACAATTCCCAACGTCGGATTGCTTTTTACCCACGATTTTCTATTTTGGAAAATCTCTTGTTCTGAATCTTGCGTATAAAACCAAGGTAGAAGTCTTTGACCGGCTTTCGAATCATCCTCGCCGTTTATCACTTTCCTCCCCTTCTTTAACTCGTCATCCAAATACCCATCGACTATGAACCCTTCCGTTGTTATCTCAATAAATTTCGGATTGTCTTTTAACGATTGCGATTGTTCTATTGATTTTCCAATTACATTGGTAAGCATTTCGTGGATTTCATCCACTATGGCAAAGTCAATGTTGCGTCCCTCTTTGTTTCTGGTACGTTCTGAAAGTTTAAACACTTTCGAATTTGTATTTTTATTGATGATAAATCTCTGATTCCTTTTTGTGTCTTGATCATCTGGATCAATCAGCATCCTCATGGTGTCGATCGCGTCGTATGTGATTGATGATTGGACGTCGTCATTCGATGAACATACAATGTCGGACCCTTGATTTCCAATGATCAACTCACTTAAACCAAGCGCGGAACAAGTCTCGCTTTTCGTGTTCTTCCTGGCAATCAATAAAATGATTTTCTTGAATCTGTCAATCAACATCCCAAGGTCTTTCGATTCCTTCGCCATCTTGAAAGAGTACACCACTTCAATAAAAGCCTTCTGCCATAGCATCAAAACCATAGGCTTATTGTAAAATGGCGACTTGGTAAGTCTTACGCAATTCTCCATAAAGTCCATACGCAATCGCGCGTCTGTCGTGTCATAGAAATATTCATCATTCTGAAAATCTTTACATAGATTTTCAAGTTCTTGATATAGTTCTTGACCGACTAATATTTCCCCGGCTTCGATCCTGGCATGATATTCTAACAAGTAGGAATTGTCCGGCGTCCAAATGTTTTCGTTTTTGATTAACATAACGGCTTCAACCCCTTGCCATTCCGTATATCATCCATTACAGTCGATGATCTGCTTTTTACCCACGCTCGCAACGGCGATTCTTCGTCGTCCAACGTCTGACCGGTTAGGGTCGCAAACAATTTTAGGCATAATGTGTATTGTTGTAATGTTTCTTTGTATAATTTGGCAACTGGTAGAACCTTTTGTTGGAAATTATTACTTGGATTCACTTTGTAAAAAGGGAATTTTTTTATTTCAATCAACTGATCTTCCATAAAACATATTTCGTCGATCAATTGAATGACTTCGCTTTTATGATCTCCGCATAATTCAAGCAATTCTTTCTTTCTACTCATAGGCTAGTCCTCTAATAGTGCAGCGGTTGTCCCTTTCGCTTCCGTTGTAAGTCCTGCATCAACTTTATCGACGGCGCACTTTAAGGTGAATTTCTTTCCATCGACATAAAGCGGTGAATCTGTCCACGTATTTTCATGCTCGTTTACACCAACCGCAAACCGTGTCTGTCCTTTCAATATTTTGTGAGATTCCGGAAAACATATATATATTCTTTCGTGGTATATAAACCCGTCATTCAACTGGTACATAGATACACTGGCTTCTGATTCTGGGAGATTCCACGGATATATCTCAGTGTGTTGTAGCCCATTATCGTTAGGATAGTATAAGTTTATAGCAGAGCTATCACCAGGTAATGTAAGCACCACATCAACGATCGAATTATCGTTTAGCTTCTTGCACTTCAAAAACAAACAATTCATTCCAATTGGGTTGCTGATGATCATTTGAGCATTGTTATTGAATTCGGAAAAGCACCCGAAACTTATCACGCCGCTCTTCAACCCTTTTGTATTTGCTACGAAAGAAGTAATATTCTGGTGATAGTATGTGCAACTGTGCGCAAACACAATATTTTTATTAGTGTCGATTGACTGTGGAATTCTACTTCCTTTAAAACTTGACTTCAAACTATCATACATCCCAAAGTATATTTCTACTCCATATTGCATATTTGTGTAATTCCCTTGATAATATTCCAACGCAAATTCAATTGCGAAATTAAATCTTTCATCAAAAGTTCCATCAAATCGCGGAAGTAGAATGCAAGGATAATTGTTTGACGCAACTTTATATATCGCATCTCCGAACATTGTCTTTATTCCAGGCATAATGCAATTCTGCACCAAATCACCCATATTCGAGCCGGCCCCGTACGTTCCGGTGTTGAAATCAAATCTATATGTTTTGTTATCTTCCATCTTTTAATCTCCTAACTTTTTAGCAATGCGCTATACATGTTCTTTCCATTCATGAATCTGCTTCCCAAAAGAGGAATATAACTTTGGACGCTCGTTATTTGTTCAACCCCACGTGTTACAACTTCAAGCGTCGCATTCGAATCTATGTCAACGCCCTTTTCCCTTGATTCATCAACCAACTTATTTCGAATTTCCAACAAATCTTCGTAACAATCTTTTGGTGTTGCCCCAGTGGTATCGCTAATCAGCCTCGCAAGTTCAATCATGTAGTCGGTTTTGATCGGCTTTAGTGAGCCATCACATACTAAAAGCGTGTTACTCTTTTTCGAGATCACCAAGTCTTTATAAAGACTTTCGTCGCCAATTAGACTAATGAATCCGGAGTGTTCTTCTTCATCTAAATACCATCGAAATTTAACCATTTCACCATCTGAACAATAAATATCCGGTAATTGCCACGGTACACCTGGTGATATTTGAAATTGTTTACGATAATCACAACCGTAAAATATATCTACAACCCCTCCGGTCGGCACGTTCAAGAAGTTCAACCAAATTTCATTAGTCTTCGCATCTTCCGAATTTACCGTCGGAATAAAATTTATATTTTTGTCAATATTTATCGTGTTTTTCAAATTATCACCGCCTTTTAAAATTCGAAAATCTCAAAATTTCACTTTCTGCGAAAAAAAGGATTCCCCCAACAGTTCCCTTTCGGTTTAAAAAATTTATAAAGTGGGGGGCGTATATTTTTCGAACCAACTCCGGATAAATTTTTTATTGTCAGCGTCCGCACACCGCAACACGCATTCATCTTCACTTGCTTCTACAAATACTTCACGCGCTCCGAGTTCCTTAACAAGTCTTTCTCTTTCACCTATGAGCGGATATCCTCCGATCACGTATGCGTTTAACCACTTCCCTCGTCGATACTTCACATCATTTAACAAGGCATCGCGAACGCCGAAAACATTCGCCCGGATCCTTCCAGGCTTGACGCCGCGTTCGCAACCGGAAATACATTCCCAAATAGAATCGATATCAACGATCAAGTCCCCATCGTTTCGTACACCGTCAACAAACGATCTCTTTCCTGCATACGGTGCGCCGTACACTAGATACACTTGTCGTTCCTGGTGTCCTAGTTTGTTATGGATGTGGTTGTGACAAACATGATGCACTAATTGTATATTGTCCGGATTGAGTGCAACGGTGGCATCGTCCACATTCTCATCCGTAAGCGGTATAACGTGATGCCCGATACAATCGTACTTTCGCACGATAGGCTTGCCGCAATACTCGCATATCAATTGCCCTTCATCATTCAACCTTTCCAGTTTGATGATATCGAGCAACTTTCGCCAATTTTTCGATTGATAGAATCCATTCATACGATCACCATTCCGAATTAAACATGCCCTGTGCTTTTGCCAGATATTCAGATGCTCTCAACCTGTCTTTCATCTCAAAGACTGGATTATACATCACATCTGTCCAAAAGGATTGAATCTCATTTATCGTGGCTATATGTAGATCTACATTGCTTGGATCATTTTCCTGCAAATACCTTAGATATGCAATGTATTCTTGAACATCTTTCCTTGCCACTAATTTGTAGGCATTCCCTCTTGCATATCGCTTAGAATATCCCGCTTTAACTGCCGACGCTTCGGCATTCCCCGCACATTCACCGACATAATAGATTGCCACTAATTTCAGCTGTGGTTTGATTTTTGGCTCTTCCATTAAACCACCGCCATTTCTTTTATACTTTTTGTGCGTATTTCAGATTCAACCATCCATCGCTACATTTGCCCCAGCCTTCTTTTTTAGAGGTGATCGTGACCACTTTACCTTTTTTGTAGACTTTAACAATTTTGTTGCTTGTCCCTGGTCCTGATCTTACATTCAGCAACGTTGCTGTTACTTCATATTTACCACCAGAACCTTCAACCTCGCTTTTCAGTGGTTCACTCTTAGTCGCTTTCGAGCCGCTACCAAGTGCCATAACAACATGGTGCCCTTCGGAAAGATAAACGGCTCCACGTTTCGCGTAAGACGATGTATTTACGTGCGCATTATCTTCATAGGCTTTAAACTTTCCGGTCGCAAGCAATGCGGCTTTCAGATTCCTAGTCGTACAATTGACGTTTACTTCCAACCCTGCCAATCTATAACACGATGCAATTAGCGAACTACAGTCAAACTCACCTTTGCCTTTTTCGACGCCGTTTTCCTCGATACTCTCATATCCGGTAGTTCTTTGTGATTGATCATAACCATAATTCTTATTTTTACAAATCGCTTCCATGTAATCAGCCGCTTTATCCGCGATCTTTTTATCCTTGCATATCAACATGACGTTCCACGGCTTCTTATACCAATTTCGAATGCAAATTTCTTTTTTGGTCTGATCTCCGACTTTACCGCCGGACACTCTACCATTTTCGTCAATAGACGCATGTCCAATTTTAACAGCCATTCTTTCCACCTTCCTCCAAATCATCCAATCTATGCTCGCATACCTTCATTTTCTGTTCAATGACCGGTATGCGCTCTGCGAAATTATTGTGTTTGTCGACTTTCTTTTCCAATTGCTCGATACGGTAACTCATGAGGCGCAACCCACCCCATGAGCCTACACACGTACCCAATAAAGAAAGGAGTCCAACAATAATAGATTCTGTCATGCCTTAACCCTCTTCTTTTTCTGATAAATCAACGTAATCTGCTTCAACGATTCCATTCGGCGACGCATCTGCTAATCCTTCAGCAACCACATATCCAATCACACTAGCACCCGCCATAATCAAGGCACTAACCTGTGCTGCTTCTGATTCAGATACTCCAAGTGCAATAATTAACATAGATACGAAATTAGCTATTGATAGCCACATTTTTCTGCTCGTCAACTTTCTTTTTATCATTTCAATTACCCCCAATTCTGAATTTCTTAACATAATTTTACTGCCTCATATCTGTGTACACAATTAACATACTGTTACGCGTGTTGTGACATGATGCATAAAAAAGACACATCCCAAAATACGGAATGTGCCGCTACTTGTTATTTGTTATGTAAATAATTCGAAAATGACATCGTCGGAAAAAAGCATTGGTGCTAATATCT
>FR893977.1:34439-34691 GCA_000434115.1 Roseburia sp. CAG:309
CTTATTCCTCGATATCGTCGTCTCAGTGCATTGATATTGTAACGCAATATATTCTCGTGTGTAGCCTTCGAAATAGAACATTCGAATAACATCAAAATATGGATCATTTTCAATTGATTTGAATGCTGATTCAACTTTTTCAACCAACTTAACTGTATACTTCTTATCCTCTATCTTTTTGAACGTCGGATAATTCCATAGAAGTTCTTCCAGTTTTTCAATCGATGTCTTCCGACCATCTTTTAGCATTCC
>FR893977.1:34754-53692 GCA_000434115.1 Roseburia sp. CAG:309
TAAGCTCTTTTGTTTCTGAATTTACCATATCACGCCTCCTGTTCCGACTGCTGCCTTCTACCTCTTTTATTGCGCCCGCGCAACTCACTTATCCTGCCGATGATTTATCGTCTTTGAAATGTTATGAATGTACACAGCTAGTCTTGCCGCACCAAAATAGTCGTCATAATCTGGCATTCGTCCGTGCATTATGTCCGATTGAGCGAACGCATGGACTGCTGCCTGAATAATTTTATTAGTTTTAGTTTTCATTTCTTTCTCATCTCCTTATTATCTACACGAGTATTCCACTTTTCAATGGCAAGCATTTGGTTGTTTCCACCGTCTGGGTCTTCTATAACTCCGGAATGAGCACCACAAGAACAACAAGTTACAACGTCTGTCGAAGGAGAATATCCATAGAAGCCACTTGTGTGAAATGGCTTTATATTATCACTCCCACAAAAAGGACAAGGCAACACGTCTATTTCCTTCGTTATAGTCTTTGTTTCAGTTATTTTATACTTCATCTTGATTTCCTCGCTTTTCTATTTTTTTCAATCACTTCATCAATCGTCATATCACTCACTCTCCTTGTACGGTTCCGGCAATGGTTCAAAAGCTACTCCTCTTGCTCCACTTAGCGCTTTTACCATTTTATCTATTGCCTCACTGCAATCATCTTCTCTTGCAGTCTGATTCGCCCAATAGCAACACCCACTTGGGGACGATTTAGTACAGAAATCGCATTTCTTCATATCTTTTCTCCTTTCTTATCTCAACATTTTTTTGCACCAGGCACCGCTTAGCAATGCCCGGTTGATAAATCAAATGGCTTTCCGTGATATAAAACCATGTGATGCCATTAGAATCAATTATCTGCTTGAATTACAATAACTTTTTTCCAGTAATGCTCATATTTTTCTTTTGTTTCTTTGAGCGTATTTTTAAAAACAGTTTCACTCAAATTACTGCCTTTATCGTTTCCACCCATTTCATCCCAGAGCCATTCTTCAATCTGTTCTTCAAAATTTACTCTGTCAGTTTCGACATATTCCATGTATGGCACTTCGCAATCAAGAATTTCATCAACGTAAAATCTCAAATCACCGCAATACGTGATCTGTTCTCCGTCTGTTGCATCTGTTCCTGCTAATACGACAATCGGCAAATCAGGATTTTCAGAAATAAGTTTCTTTAATTCATCTGTATTCTTTGCTAAATCTAATGGAAATAGTTTCATTTTGTTTCACCTCTCAATTCTTCAAAATAAAATTTAATCGGTTTCATTTTTTCCTCTACTAATCCATATTTCAAAGCCAGCTTATAACCAAAGTTCTTTCTAAGATTATTCATCATGGTTACCTGCAACCGTTCTCTAAAATCTTCTAAACTAAATGTTGATTTATAAAAATTGCATTGCCTACAAGACGGCATGAGGTTTTCGATTTCATCAAGAAAGCCCGCCTCTCCAATTGCGTATGCCGTCTCATATCTATGTAGTGGTTCTACATGGTCCACTTGCATATCCTTATAGTCCAACTTACAACCACAATAAGCGCATCTATGGTTATACTTTTCATATACTGCGAGTCTTTTCTTTTTTGGTACTGTCTTATGTCTGCTCATTACTACTCCCTTCTGCTTTCAAATCAAATCCTATGATACAGTAGTCATCATCCAGACCGGTCCAGTCTTCCCATATGTAGTTAATTACCGCCTCAATAATCCTTCCTGTGGCTTTTCCGGCAACAAACAATCTCATCGTGATATGTTCCTCGATTTTATAACCATCTTTTTGTAATAATAAAAATGTCAATCTCTTCTGTAGAATGTCGTTATATTCTTCCTGTGTGATTCGAATATCGTGGTACCGCTCTTGGTTGGTAATATCTTTCCGCATTTTTTCATCCTGCTTCATTTCGCGGAGTTTTCTTGCCGTTTCCCGATCAATCGCATCTTGTTCCTCGTTGTATCTCTCTTCTTCTGTCTTTTGAGCCTCTCTCCGATTTATGTAGCTGCTACACTTTGTTGTGGTTGCTCTCTTTTCATTACATTCTTCGTAATGATTGCAGCTGTAACAGATGGATGTTATTGTTTCCGGTTCAGGTTCAAAATACTCTTTTTGGCTCTGCTCGGTTTCTTCATCTTTCACATGTTCTTCTGGCTCGTGTTCTATTGCCGCACCTATCGCCTCATCTGTTTCCTCTTTGGCATCTTCTGGACTTTGTTGTGATACTGGCGCAACATTGATTCCTTCATAATCCGCTTTTAGACTTTTGATGTCCTGCAATGTTAGCGTTGCATTTTGTCCAAATAACTCTGCTGCCTTTATCTGATATTGTTCCGGCAAACTCGAAACTTCATATGCGACCGAAATTGCGATATAATTCTTTTGGAAAATCTGCATAAGTGGTTCTATAAGATGATTGTATACCGCTTTATATCGCCCTAACTGTGCCGGCGATGTGGCTGTGATCTCTGCCAGGAGATCTCGCGTTCTTCCTTGTATGTCTGTGCTCTCTTTCAATTTTAAAACCAGCTCTTCTGTCTTTATGCTTTCGTTCATTTTTTCCCAATCTGTTTTTTCCCGGAACCGATTCGCCATGATCAAGGTAATTTCGTCCATTATTTCACTTTGTTTGCTCTTAACCACTGCCGGAACTCTTTTAAACTGTTCCTTTCCTTCCTTGACCAGTTCTTGCAAGGCGATATATCTTCGATGTCCTGCAAGTATGGTTCTTTTCCCGGACTCTTTTTCTTCTGTCACTAAGAGCGGCTGCAACACTCCCAGAAGTTCGATGGATTGTTTTAATTCTTGAATTGCCGCCATACTGTAAAAGTTATCTTTTGATTGTTCTAGACAATCAATGTCCACCTTAATTGTTTCCCTGCTGCCTTCTTTTCGCTTTACTTCCATTACCTCTTTCGACCGCTGGCTCAATATATCACTCAGATTAAATTTCTTTGATTCTGCCATTGCTTCGTCCCTCCTTATGATGTGTCCGAATCGGACACTTATTTATTCAGCCATTCTTCTACCAGTTTTTTATAGTCGATGGATGCGCCACACGTTGGCGAATATTCCAATATCGGCATTCTGGCAAATGTACTCGGCTTCATCTTCGGCGTGCGTCGGATGTGTGTTTGAAATAACGGATAGTCCAGTGTTTTCAAAAATGCTGAGCCTTGAATGTCTGCTTCGTTAGTTCTGTCATACTGCGTTATAAAACAGCCACGAAATACCAGGTCAGGATTGAGATCCTCGCGCGTATTGTCAATCTGCTCCTTTAATTCTTCCAACCCATCAATGGCAAAATCATCTATCGTGATTGGCACCATCACATCATCGGATGCCACAAGTGCATTGATCGTTGAAATGTTAATATCCGGTGCATTGTCGATAATGCAATAATCATATTGATCGGATATTCTTTCAAAAAACTTCTTAAATCGGATTTGCTGTGGTCTTGACTGGTCCAGCATTACTTCTATATTGGCCGTAAGCAGATTCATGTTTGCGGTGATAACGTCCAGATTCTCAATCTCCGTATTTTGAATTACTTCACTTGGTTCGATTTTTCTGTCTGTCATTACCTGCGCCACTCCCGGCTTATCATATCCGTGCCGGTTCAGAATCTTGCTTGCATTGCCCTGTTTGTCGTTATCCACTAATAAAACACGATATCCATGTACTGCCGCAAGAATATGTGCCATATTAACACTGGATGTCGTCTTTGCCACGCCACCCTTCAAATTGATGATCGATAATGTTTTCATTGCTTCATTTCCTCGCTTTCCTTAACTCCTAGATATGTTATTATCTCTTTTATTGCGGATTCTGCACTCCAGCATACAACGGCTTTATAGCCTTGTTTCTCCAACTGCTCCAGCCACCATCGTTGTTTTTCCGTCGGCTTGTTCTTGCCGAACTTCATTTCTATGTATAGTCCATGAAAGCCTCCAGCCGGGACTGGCAGACACAGATCCGGAACTCCTGCTTTTACTCCCTGGCGTTTCAGGTTTGCCGCCTCCAGTTGGTTCCTGCTGCCCCCATTTGGGATATGGTGCAGCAACTCCAGTTCCGGAACAGTAATCGAACCAATTGCCGCCCATCTCATTACTCTTTCCTGTTCCGTCGCTTCGCTTTTTTTTCGATACACCATCCTTACGCCTCTCTTTCATCCAGGTATGTCGCCATCATGTCCGCAAGATGCAGCATCACCGCCAATTTGCTCTTACCAAACGCATTGTTCATGTCACGACTTCCACCACGGACCGCATCGTCAAATCCGCCCATGTGCCACCGTATCGCCAGGATTTCCTCGTTTGTCAAGGATATAAACCGCATAATCTGAATTACTGATTTCTCTCCATGTCCGATTGGAAAATCATTTTGGTATGTATATTGTGGTTTTTCATCTTCATCCTGCTGCCCGGATTCTTCCTGTTTATATAAATCCATCTTGCACACATCGTGCAAGATGGCCACGATGGCTATTGTTTCCAAGTAATAATGTTTCGCCGACTTTCCAACGCGCTTCTCTTCTTCCGCTGTCAAGTGTACGAGTCTTTGATATACATTATTTGAATGTTTGAGAAGTCCACCCGGATAGGATCCATGGTATTTAGTACTTGCCGGCGCTGTAAAGAATCCGTTGACTTCCAACCAGTTCCAAAGCAGGTCACTTCCTTTTCTTCGTATATGTGAGAAATACTGTTTAAATTTCTGCAATTCTCTCTGCTGTCTGTATTCACGATCTTTTTCTTCGATCACTTTTTTATCCTCTGTCACTTCCTGTGTTTCTGTCATCTCTTCCATGATCTCATAGTCCTTTCCTTTTGCTTCACAATATTCGAGTGCCGCACCGGCACTCTTTCGCCAGCCTTTCAGCATATAGATTGCATTGCACATCTTTAACATACACAGCGACATTTCCATGTACTGCTCCCATGTTGTACTCGCTGGCAGATTTTGATTGACTGCTGCCGGATTGATAACCTCGTATCCTTTCCGTCGCAGATCATATTCTGCTTTTGTAAATCGTTCCATATAGTCGTCGGTTCCTGTTATCGGACCGCTGATATAAACCTTTAACATTGTGTGACCTCTCTTTCTTTCAAAATCTTCTTTACTGCCTGCTTTACACTTTTAGAGTGTGGACTTTCTTCCCAGGCATAAGCATATCCATCCGGTGCAAAAGCACTTTTTACTTTTCCGTCACAGCGGTCTTTTATCGTCTGGTAACTCATAAAGTTCTTCCGTCCTGCTTCGCGTGCAGATGAATACACGTCTACAATCTCACCGGTTTCATCTATTTTTACAACCGCCTTTCTTTTTCCATTGCGCGGTCCTTGCAGTCGTCCAAGTTCCACTTTGGATATGTATTCTATATTTTGGATATAGTTATCTTCTTGAATACCATTTTTGTGATATGCCACATATCCTTCTGGTGGCGGTCCCATAAATGTCCTTGCTATGACCTGCGCTAATACTTCATCTTTTGGCTTTCCATCTTTCGTCAATTTGACCACGTACCGATTGCTTCCTTTGGCATATTTCTTTTTCCACGGATTCATCTTCCTTGTCTTTCCGGATGGGTATACTCTTCTTATCTCTCCCTCGGTATTAGCCTGATACTTTCCATCATATCCGGGGATGTCTCTCCATCTTTGAACCAACTTTACACCCCCTTAAAAATATCAAATATATCAAGCTGCCCTTCTCGGTTGATTTTTCCACGAAGAATCTTTTCCAGCTTTTCACGGCAAGTTTTGAAAGATTTATTGTATCTTTCCGGTACCTCATGCCGCCGCATTGCTACCAGATCATCTTCACTGATTGCCTTTTCCAGGTTTTCCGCGTAGTTTATCACGGTTCTTAAATATATATTTTCTGCGTCTCGAATCGAAACTTCCGAACTGTGGCGACATAAATATTTATAATCCTCGTCATTCTTATATTTTTGTAATGTGCTTTTGGCATTGGCACGTATCTCTTCCGCACGTGCCATATAAGTATTTTCCATTTCCGGGGGAACAGGTCTTTCCATAATTTCCTGAAAATAGTCCAGTTCTTTCAATTGATCTCTGTAATACAATATATTATTTCTGACAAGGTTAAGATTAACACCATCCGCATATAACGGATCATGACCGCCGTTGTCGTGAAGATCTTCCCAATGCTCGTATAATGTGATCAGTTGTGATTCCAATTCTGCTCTTTCGTCTTTTTTCATTGCTGCTGATACACCTCCGGGAAAAAGTCAAATAGTGTCGGTTCATCCACCTCTCGCTCTGCTTCCTGCAGATATCCTACACCGTCTCGGAAATAATCTGGATTCAATTCACATCCCTTGCCGTTTCGGTGCATTTTAACCGCCATCATCGGCACAGTCATCAGCCCGCCAAAAGGATCATAGACCAACTCACCTTCGTTGCTGTATCTGTTTATAATCCTCTCGACGATATCCAACTGCAGCGGACATACGTGCATCTGCGCTCTCCGTCTGCTTTGTGTTGTGTTCAGTGTCCGCATTCGGTTTATATCGTCCCATATCTCTAACTGGTTCCAGCTTCCCGGTGCAACCACCATAAACGTCGCCGGAAGTTTTCCATCTTTATCAAGTTCCTTTGCCAACTTGACATGCTCTGCGTAATCATAGACATTTTCCCTGCTGTATTTGCGATACACCGCTTGCAGACTGTCTACCGATACTCCTTCCAATTCTTCCTTTGAGACAAGTCTGTCGCCGGAACTTCTCCAATAGCCGTGCGCGTCAATCTGCCATTGTGCCCTGGTATACTCTTCTTTCGACTTCTGTACCGGAACATCAGCATATGCCTTTGAATGGTCTGTCGGCAGTTTTCTGAAGAGCAGAATATACTCCGGACATCCTACACCCATCTTTGTACCATCCTTACATTGTTCTGTCCAACCAAGGCGGTACGTCTGATTGTTTTCCCGGACCACATCCGTTACAACGGTAATCATACCAAAATACTGAAATCCATGTTTTTTATAGTGTGCGATACAATCTGCATGGAACGGTTCAATCGTTGGCATGCCGGTACCGGTAGCATTTCCAAAAAGCACCCGGTCTTTGACATGAATTGCCGCTACTCTTCCCGGCTTTAACACTCGGAGCAGTTCCGGTGTCAGATAGTCCATCTGCTCAAAGAAACGCTCCGTGTCCTGATTGTGTCCAAAATCATTATAATTTGCGCTATATTCATAGTGATTTCCAAATGGTATCGATGTATGGATCAGATCTATGCTATTGTCTTCCATTGCTTTTGTTTCTTCCACGCAGTCACCATATACCGCTTCATAGTGATTGCCTTTTACTGTTCTTTCTTCTCTGCTGCCTTTCACGCCCATCTTCCTTTCCAGTCGTTCCGTTTTATTTTCTGCATTTAATCCATATTGCTTTACAATCTGGATCATCTTAAAAACCATCCGATTGTGATTCTTCCATTTTTCCATCAATGCTTCTTTTACTCGTCGTTCATTTTCCATGTAGATGATGTCGATTCTGACCGTCTTTGTCTGCAAGAAGCGATAGCATCGATGAATTGCCTGGATGAAATCATTAAATTCATAGTCAATCCCTAAAAAGATCTCCCGGTGGCAGTGCTTTTGAAAGTTGCAGCCGGATCCGGATAATGATTTCTTGGTAGCAAAAAGCCTCGTTTTGCCGTCTGCAAATTCAATCACTCTTTTCTCCCGTGCTTCATAGTCCATCGAACCATAGATATCTACGGTTTCTGGCAATGCCTTTTTGATTGCGTGCCGTTCGCTTTCCAGGTCATGCCATAAAAGGAAATGATCTTCCGGAGATTCTTCTACTATCTCTTTCATTTTCTGCACCCGAACATCGATGCTGTCTCTTTTTACCGCCGCCGCTTCTTTCAATCCTGCTGCCGCATCTTGAAACATCTGAATCTGTCCGTTTTTATCTGCGGTGTCTCCATATTGTACCGGTATCTCGTGCCATTTGACATCAAGATCCGGTAAGTCATATCCTTCATCCGAATAAGATGGGTTCAGATCTGACGGACGCGTGATGAATAACGCCCAGCTCGACATCCACATCCAAAATTCATCTTCCATATTTGGATATAACGTCAGATTGTTGGCCTTTGTACTGTCTCTTTGAAAGAAACGTGTTAAGGCTTGTCCGGTGTCCATGACCTCCAAATATCCCGCGTAATGAATCAACTCTTTGTATTTATTTGGCGATGGTGTAGCCGTTGCCACGAGCTTGTACTGCACGTTCTTGAACTTGTCCAAAAACGTCTGATATGTCTTGCTTCCAAAACTTCGCAACACGCTAGCCTCATCTAACGATGTCGCCACAAAATAATCCGGGCGAATATCTCCATCGCGTACCCTCTCATAATTGGTCAATACGATTCTGTTCTTGCACGCATAAACCTCTTCCATTGTTCGGCAGTATTCCGGCTTTTCGTAGCCTAAAACCTCCACCGCATCTCGTGTAAATTCCTGTTTAACTCCGAGCGGTAACACAATCAATGCTCTGCCGTTTCCATGCTCTGCTGCCAACTTGCAAAACTCTATTTCCTGGACTGTTTTTCCCAGTCCGAAAGATTCAAACAAGGCACGTCTGCCACCTTTCAACGCCCATATAACCGCGTCTCTCTGGTGTGGTTTTAATACCTTATTGACCTGTTCCGGATTTACTTCAAATCCGCTTTCTGTTGCCAGTTCAATTTTTGTCTCTAAAAATTCTTTGTATGTCATGATCTTTTCAGGAGCCCGATATATCTTTCCCGGCCGGGGACTCGTCTCCTTTCTTACATGAATGCTGTTCTTACTTTCTGTTTAATTTCGCTGACCTTAACATGAGCACGCTGACCACTATACCCCTGCCGTTTACCGATTTCACGATAGCGGCATCCGGACAACCGCATGTACAGCAATGCCTTTTCCTTTTGGGTAAGTACCTCATCGATGACCAGGCGACTTTCTACTTCATCCTCCCAATCTTTGCTCATGGGATCTTCTACAAAATCCCACATGCTTAACTGGCTTGATGATGATTCTACTTCATATGTTCGATCAAACGATAATACCTGCACCTCTTCTCCACTCGAATTTTTATTTTTCCGCTTTTTCTCTTTCATGTCATTTAAGACACGCCAATAAATTCTCTGCACGGCGTAAGGACTGAATTTGCTTTTTTTCTGTACCTCATCCACATATGCCATTGCCGCCTCGCACAGCGCAATGCACGCGGTACCGTGATACTCGTCCAGTTCCTGGATTGGAATATGCAAGCGATGTATCAACGTATATCGAACGAGATTATAATTCTCTTCGCACAGTTTCTTCTCTTTTTCCGTCACTTCATACACCTCCTTTCCGCTCTATCCTGCTGCCTGCTATTCTAATGTTACTTTGTTATAAAATAACTGTTGCAGTTCGCCAATGTCGTACCGGGACAATTCTTTTACTGGAATGGATTCCGGAAGTTTTTCCGTATTCGTCCAGTCCCACAGATCCTCCGTTTTTTTGTATGTTTCAAGGCCGATACCATATCCTTTTACATTTCTTTCTGTTATCTCTTCTTTTTCTTTGAAGAAATTAGCAACGTAGCCGCGGTATACGACCTGTTCGGCGGCATTTAACACCACCAGTCTGTTACTCAATTCCATTTTTTCTACGATCTCACCTAGTTTCATGGCTTATCACCTCTTTTCTTTTTCCTTTTATTCTTTGACTTATCCACATCGTTCTAATTTCTCGTAGTCTAACTGGATTAAGGTATATCGCTGATATGGGCGACCATCCCAACCTATGCCGTTTTCAATACTATCTTTATCCACATAATAGCCTTTAATTGGGCGTGGATCTTTCGCCCATGCTTCGGCGCGCTCGATAATTTTCCTTTTTACTACCGGCTTTATCAGATTTCGGCTGCAACTGTATCTCTGCATATGACCACCATCCCTTTCCCGGAAAGTCTTTGACGTTTCTTTTATCAAATAGTCTGCCAACTTTCTATAGTTTCCGGTATCATCTAGCGGAGTAAAATGTGTTCCTCCGTATACCCACAATTTTCGTATTATCTTTGTAACGTTTATACCATCTATATCATTTATGACTAAATGATGATGTATCGCCTTGGTCTTGTATTCTGTCACATGAACATATTTCAAATATTCATAATTTTTTTTATATTCATTTCGCAGTTTCCGGATAAACTTTGTTATCCTTTCATTCGCCTCTTTTGGATCTGGTCTTCTATCTCGTGCGTATGTCAATACCAAGTGATAATCTCCACATTCAAAATTAGCATTTATCAACCGCCTCAACTTCCTAGCGGCATTCTGCTCATTTACTTTTTGCATTTCCTCCGGGGTAGCCTTTCGTCGACCTGATCGAGCTTCATGCTTACCTAGTCTTGCGCTATACCCCTTATGGATCTCTATTGTTTTTCCCGCTTTAACGGTTGTTTTTATGTACGGAATCCTATTCACCTTCTTTGTATTTTTTTATTTTGACACTGGTCCTAAAGTTAATAGTTAGAACAAGTGCTAAAATGGCTAAATTTAGCCATTTTATTTGATTTTTAAATACAAAAAAGTTGACTTGTTTTCGCTGATATGCTACAATAATTTATGTCAATTTGTGTAAGTTGCTTGTTTTGTAGCATAGCAACGAACGGAGAGCATTTGTAGTCGCATACAAATGCTTTCTTTTTATTCATCTTTTTTGTACTCCACCTTTTTGTCAAAGTGCTTGCAATACCCATCTTCATACGCTACACACTTTTCTTTAATACAAGGCAGCAGATATTGAATGGTTGTATCTCCAGTTCCCACCATTATGGCCTTGTATTCTGCTTTGTACGTTAATAATGGACATCCTTTTGTATTTCTCTGCATGTTATACCTCCGTTTCTATATGTTTGCCGCGATGAAAATTGCAATGTATAGAGAACAAACCACCGACATGATCCCTGCTGGCAGGCTTGTCCCTGTTGCCGGGCATAATGCCATCATTATCATGTATGTAATTGAAAAACCTAGCATTGTCCATAAACACTTCTTTTTCATCCTGCTGCCGCCTCTTTCTTTTCAATCCTTCTTTTTAATCTTCTTTCGTAGACCTTAAGCACTGCCGCTGTAAAGCGCTGTTCATAGCCATCTGTAAACTCTACAGTTACTTTGGCTTTCTGCGACGGCTTTTTGACCGCCGCTTTCTCTACCGTCATTTCTTTCATAGTGCTACCTCCTTATGCTGTTCTATTTGTGTCTTTGATGCTCTTTGCCGCTTTCATTCCTTGAACAAACATCAAAAAGCCTTTTTTCTCTTCCTGGTCTAAATCATCCAGGAAATTCATAAGTTCCATTACTTCTTGCTTGCTTTCTTTCGCAATCATGGTTTTTGTTTCCATAGTGCATACCTCCTAATTTTTATTTGTTTTTTCTTCCAATATTTGCTATTCTTTTTATACAAGGCACTGCCATGCCTGAGTAATAAGAAAGGAAATCAAATATTGGAAGATTTAACAAGAGAACAACAACGTTTTGCTACTACTCTTTACAAAATCTATTTACAAAACCGGGATAATTCAGTGAAGAATCCTGCCAGCCTTGGCGATGCTCCTGAATTACAGAAAGATCATTTCCCGGAATATGATTGCGATAAGATCACTGCTCTTTGCAGTGCCCTTAGGGATCGTGGATATCTTACTTATTCAAACTACGATAATATCGCAACCATTATATGCCTCACTGATAAAACCATTATTTATATGGAAAATCGCTTTGTAAATGGCTTGAAAGATGTAGTAACTTTCTTGACCAAATTTATTTAATCAAGAACTTTCCTACCAAGGCGCAATGTTTTCTTCTTTGCGCTTTGGTTTTTTTCTTCCATTTCTGTAATCCTCAAATTCCTTTCGATCTACCAACCGTATTTCTCGCGGTGGCTGCCACTGATTCACTAACTGAATCATTCCCATAAGAGAATCCTTATCCATAATGATTTCTTTTGTGTCTCTGTCAAAGTACATTATCGTATTTAAACTTGACCACGTCAGACGCTCAATCAAATCTAAACCTTTTAATACTTCATACACCGCTTCTTTCTTTGGCTTTGCAAATGTGACAAGTGAACTTTTCAAATCCACTTTAATATGTTTTTTTCTAAACATCTTTCTCGCCTCCTTTTTTGTTGATATACTTTTTTTTGCTTTTTTCGTTTGTTGATACACACATATTAGCATGTATATTCGTGTTTGTCAACACGTTTTTTAAAAATTGTTTTTATTTTTGTGTTGACTAACTTATTTTTTTAGTGTATAGTGGTGTCATAAAATAAATCGAAAGGAGATTATTATGGAAACCTACGAAAGAATTCGTGAACTTAGGAAGAATCATCTAAATATGAGCATGGAAGTTTTCGGGCAAAAACTCGGTGTGAGCAGAGATATGATTGCTAATATTGAACTAAACCGCTTAGCTCGACCAGATCAAAAGATGTCTCTTTATAAACTTATATGTAGTACATTTAACGTTCGGGAAGAATGGCTTCTTGATGGAGTTGAACCGATGTACATAGAGCCGGAGAGTTTCAGCCTGGATGATTATGTCAAGGCGCGCGGCGCTGAAAAGCTGGAATTGGAAATTGTGAAGGCATATTTTGATTTAGATCCGGAGATCCGGAAAGCAGCGGTAGAGCAATTTAGAGCTAGGCTTGCTTCCGCAGTAGCGGCAGACCCTGCTTTACTCATCCCGGAAACTGCAGAAGAATTAGAACGGCAGTACCCACCTATTGACGACGCAACTGGAAAAGATATCGGGTGATGTTCACCCGGGCACACCCTATTTATTTATAGTAAATCAGTTTCGTGTTACCTGATGCGAAATTTGTATTGTATAATGGTATCAGCGAAAGGAGCTTGTTATGGAGACATACGAACGGATTCGCGAACTCCGAAAGAATCATCTTCATCTAAGCCAAACAGAATTTGGCGAACGGCTTGGAGTAAGTCGCTCATCTATTAACAATATAGAGCGAAATGCCCTGGCAAAGCCAGAGCAGAAAATGCCGCTGTACAAATTGATATGTAGCACATTCAACGTTCGGGAAGAATGGCTGCTTGATGGAATCGAACCGATGTACATAGAACCGGATAGTTTTAGCCTGGATGATTATGTCAAGGCGCATGGTGCATTAAAATTTGAATTGGAACTAATGAAGTTATATTTTAATCTAGATCTGGAAATCCGGAAAACCATCATCAAACATTTTAGCTCCGGACTTGCTTCCGCGGTAGCGGCAGACCCTGCTTTACTCATCCCGGAAACTGCAGAAGAATTAGAACGGCAGTACCCACCTATTGACGACGCAACTGGAAAAGATATCGGGTGATGTTCACCCGGGCACACCCTATTTATTTATAGTAAATCAGTTTCAGATTACCTGAGAAATTTGAATTAAAGTAAATTATGTTGTGTTTTCGGTAATAGATCGCATATACTCGGCGATCATGGTACTGTATGTATTTCCTTATCAGTGTGACCACCCTCCTAACCGGTTGACCGGGCGCACACTCTTATTATAAAAGTACACTGGTATATATTGCCAGTGGTAATATTTGGTAGTTTTTTAACACATAAAAAAACCGCCCAACTCGGCAAAGTTGGACGGCGGCACCTAACAAAGTAGGCACTATAATATTAACTGCAATTATATTATAAACCATAGGCCTGCTTTTGTATAGGCTTATTTTTTATGCAATTTATTAGAAAGTAGGTATTTCTATGGTTAGAATCGCAAGTTATTTAAGAAAATCAGTATATTCTGATAAATCAGACAGCATACAGGCACAGTATACGTTGATATCCGATTATTGTAAAAGTCATTATACCGACTTTGAATTATACCGCTACGAGGATGAGGGTTTTACCGGGGCAAATACTAACCGCCCGGCATTTCAACGATTGACTAACGATATTTCTGAACGCAGAATTGATGTTCTTGTCTGTTACAAAATAGATCGAGTTAGCCGTGATGTAAAAGACTTTTCGAATTTCTTTTCCTTTCTGCAGGAAAACAAAGTAGAATTTGTCAGCATCAAAGAACAGATTGACACTTCAACACCGCTCGGACGCGCTATGATGTATATTTGTTCCGTTTTTGCGCAGATGGAACGTGAGACCATCGCACAACGCGTTAAAGATAGTATGATTGAGTTGAGCAAATCCGGCAAGTGGGCCGGTGGACGCGCACCATTAGGGTATCGCCGAGATCGCGTTGAAATAAACGGCAAAAATCACACCGTCCTTGTCCCAGATCCGGACGGCATCCAGCTTCTGAATTTAATATCTGACAAGTTTTTAGAGAATAACATGTCTCTCGTCAAATTAGATGGGTATTGTCGGAAAAATAATATAAAAACCGCTACTGGAAGTTACTTTAGTTCGAGCCAATTATGGAATGTGCTAAAAAATCCTACATACTGCACGGCTGATAGTGCCGCCTATGATTATTTCGAAAGCCTTGGCTGTACAATGGCTGTAGATCGTGACCGTTTCGATGGCTCACATGCAATAATGCCATATAATCGCACAAGAGGCGGTAAGACGAAAAAACACGCTATAAACCCAATAAATGAGTGGATTATAAGTGTTGGATTGCATGAACCACTATTTACGTCTGAAAAATATATTTCCATTCAACGCAAATTTGGACAAAATGTTATTGATAAGACCCGAAAGCATAAGGTTGGAATCCTGCATGGCATTGTCAAATGCTCTTGTGGCTGGAATATGCGCGCAAAACATAAAGTAGACAAAGTAACCGGCAAAATCTACGATGATTATTTTTGCAACCAGCGCCAAAATCGCGGTAGAGAATCTTGTTCGATGCCTGCTGTTCATATTGATACGTTAGATAGTGCTATTATAGACTTTCTAAAACAAATAAAATTGGATAAAAAAATGATTGATAACTATTGCTTTGATGAAGCTGCTGTGACTGTCCACCGTAGAAAAAGGGCAGATGTTCAGCGCGATATTGGACGTATAGAGAGCAAGATTTTAAATCTAACCAACACACTCTCCAATACTTCCGGCTCGTCTGCGGCCAAATATATCGTATCTGAGATTGAAAAATTGGATCGTGAACTTTCCGGGTACAAATATGAACTCATGGAAATCGGTGCCGATGAAAAAAAACACGCCCATTTTCAGCATACTAAAGAAGCCAAATATAAAATGGTCTGCGATATTGTTGACAATCTGGATAGGTTAGAATATGATGAAATCAGAACACTCCTAAAAGAGCTTTTTAAAGAGTGTGTGTGGGATGGGGAGGTACTTCATGTTAAGCTATAATTTTTTTCTCTTTTTTATTCTGCGACCGGTTGGCCGCATTCGCAAAGCACTTCGGATCAGGTCTCGGATCGTCACCTGATTCTTCCCTTCCACATTGGCATTGCGCGCTTCCATTCTTACAATATTTTCCACATTTCGAATCTGAAGTTCCGCCGAATCTTCAATCGTAATAATTCTTTCCGATGCAGGGATGTAATTCGACAATATGTTTAAAAACGTCGTTTTCCCTGCTCCGGTTCCGCCTGAGATAAAAATATTGTATTTGGCTTCCACGAGTGCTTTCAGATATCTGTCTGCCTCTTCCGTGATTGCCCCCATCGCCACAAGTTTTTCCATCGTAAGCGGATCTTTCGGAAATTTACGGATTGTAATCACCGGCCCCTCTAATGCGATTGGCGGCATTACAATATTCACGCGCGAACCATCCGCCAATCGTACATCTAATATTGGGGTAGATTCATTGACAATACGATTCCCCTCGGATGCAATCTGCTGTGCGATATCCTCCAGCCGCTCCACTGAATCAAACGTCAATCCGGTTTCGTACAGCCTTCCCTCTTTTTCCACAAAAATGTGATCCGGTCCATTGATCATAATCTCCGTAATTTCGTCCGTTTCAATCAATTCCTGCAACACATCCAGTTTCCTCATCGAGTTAAAAATTTCTCTTCGCATTCTTTTCCGCTCGCGGAATCGCATATACTGTTCCTGTCCCATCTCCGTGATCGCACGGTCAATCGCATCGGCAAGGTATTTTTCATCCACTTCCACACCGGTAGGCACCTGCTGTAACACCTTTTCACGAATCTTTTCTTTCATCGTCTCCATCTCCTGCACCTCCCAGTAAATAATTGTTCATTTCCTCTACATTTCTTGCTTTCGGAAATGTCACTTCACAAAACATAATCTTATCCCAGACCTTCTCGCGCTTTTCCGCAATACAATACTGCCGTAAAACGTGCCTTCGTATCGCAGCCAACAGTCCATCCTCTAATGGCATCAAAATATCGTCCGCCTGATCAAGAAGTTGAAACGTATACTCAAAAAACTGCCCAACTTCCACGATCACCCGGTCAAACAATGTCTGTTTCCGCAAGCCGCTCATCATACTTTCGATCTCCTGTCTTGTAAAATCCAGTAAATCCTTATAATGTGCCGCCGGCGCAAGAATCGATATTTTGCCATACGGATAAGCAAGTGTCCGGAGCGCTTCTTCGGCTTTCCCATTTTCAACAGCCAAAATCCACTCTGCCAGTCCCTGATGAGAAAGAGAGGGCGTTTCCTTTAACTCTTCCGGAAAAAATACCGGCACACCGCACATGCTGATATAAAGCACTTTCGAATACTCCGAACACGCTATTGCTTCCTGAAGCGCCAGCCGTGTTTTTTCTTCTCCGCCCTCCGGCGAAAATATGCAGCAGATCCGCCCCTTATTCTTTTTTTCCTCCTTTCCGTTCGGTTCCATTTTTGTAATTTCACAAAATTTCTGCCAGATAGCATCTCTTTTTTGATACATAAAGATTTCATTTTCCGCATCCGTTACCGGCTGGTTGGAAAGATAAATTCCTTCTTTTCCAATTTCTTCCAAATATCTCCTGTCATCAGAAATCACAATGGCTGCTTCGGAAATTTCCATTGGTTCCTGTCTCTCGGATATCACCTTAATTTCCACCTGTTTTGACAATTTTTGCCGAAAATACGTTACAAATCGTTTCGCATAATCGGAATCTGTCAGATAAATATAACAAATTTTATACATGTTCCACCTTTCCCTATGAGCCGATACAGAGACAAATGCAGTACCCAAACAAAATGCAGACGGAAAAAGGAATCACTGCCTCTTCCTCCCAATCCTTTGACGCATAGTAGGGAATCAGCTTTTTTTCTCTGTAAACCTGTTTTATGTAACTTGAAAAATATAGGAATCTGCGAAATAAACTCCGCTTCCTGAGAATCTTGAGTGTAGAAAACAAAGCCCCTGCCAGCAGTGCATAAAACACTACCCGGGCACCAAAAACAAAACTATAATAACTACTAATAATGGAAATTAATTTGATATCTGCAGCTCCGAACATCCGAAGCAAATAAAAGAAACTACAGACGATAAGAGGAATGATACAACCTGCCAGAAAATATACCGTTCCAAGCAATCCATAAGTTACAAAATTATGGTATAAACTTAGTCCAAGTCCCATAATAATTATTATATGGGGAACTCGATAACAATATAGGTCGCAGATCGCAGCCGGTAACAACACAAGGAAAATCATAGGTTGATTTTCGATGTTGTCACCCCCTCGATTTGTTGTGATTCATATACTAGCACGAAGTGTCGATTTCTGTCAACAACTTTTTTCAAAAAATTGTATTTTTTTTGGGGGACAGGTTATACTCCTACTATAAAATTTATTTGCAAAGCGCGTAATTACGCGGGAAATGAGGAAATTATGAGAAGGAAAAAAGATCCCCTTTATCAGGCGAAGCAGGAACTGCTCCGCGAGATTGAAGAGGTAAAAACATCGTTAGCCATCGCCCATTCTAATTTTGACAACGTCAACGATCCGGATCTGGTCGATAGCTGCATCTGGTCGATAGCTGCATCTATGAAATGACCGCCATTCAGTATAAATACAAATACCTGCTGCGGCGTATGCGTCAGTTTGAAGGAGAGAGTACACCGATGCGTTCCATCAGATAGCGTGCATTGGTTGTCTTGCACTGCCCGGAACGGATTTTATGGTCAAATACAATCTGATCCCCTTTGTAATTTTCCGTAAAATAATAGTTACTCACTTTCTTTTCCGGCACTTCACAAAGTTCAAAATCATGTGTTGTAATAAAAGTGATGCAGTGTTTCTCTGCCAATTTATGTACCACCGCTTTGGCACCAAAAAGTCTGTCATTGTAATTGGTTCCCTTAAAAATCTCATCTATAAATACGATAAATGGGATCTCATTTTCTTCTGTATTTCCGGCATAATCCAGCACTTTTTTTATCCGCAGGAGTTCTCCATAAAACGTGGAGATTCCCCGGCTGATATCATCTTGTACACCAATAGAGGTAAAGATCCGCATAAACGGAGCGTGAAACTGCTGTGCATTTACATACGTTCCCGCATACATTAAGACAAGATTCACACCGATCGTCCGCATAAAAGAAGACTTTCCGCTCATATTCGAGCCGGTTATGATAACAATTTCTTCTCCACAGGAAAAATCATTGGCAATACATTCCACTTCCAGAAGTAACGGATGTTTCATTTCTTTTGCAGAAAATGAAATGTCTTTTGTATTTTCCGGCATACAGACCGTATCTTTGCTCCATGCAGTCCCTGCAAGTGCCATGATCAATTCTATTTTTTCAATGCTATCCATTGTCTCATATAGGATTTCACTGCCTTCTTTCATCGTATTTCGATATAAAAAGACAAGCAGCGGATTCAACACAAATACCACATTAAATAGAATATTGGAAAACATATTTTCTTTGGCATAATAAAACGATGCGATCGTGCTGATCCGGTGCATAGTGTTTTTTCCAAGACGTATTTTTTTCCGGCACCGGCACAGCATATCCTCTCTAAATT
>FR893977.1:53740-59739 GCA_000434115.1 Roseburia sp. CAG:309
CGTTCCATTTTGCCAAAAGCATGAATACATTTTCCGATTTCTTCGTATTCCTGCCCGTGAAAATATGAGAATACACAAAAATTACAGAGACAAATTAACAACACAATGCCGGCAGTGCCAAAAGATATCACTTCAAACAGACTAAGGACAAGGCTGACGATCATGGAAAGAGCCAGCACACTTCCGATGAGAATAGAAATCCATTCCGGCTTTTTACATTCTGCCGGATACAGCTTCCTGTCTTCAAAATCCTGTTCCCGGATACTTCGGATTCCCGATAATATTGCCTGAAATTTTACGCTGAAAGAAGTATGTTCTGTCATTTCTTTGACGGCACACTGCATCTGTTTCCAGGAGTCTTCCTCAAACTCCGTCTTTGTGAGCTGCCTCATCAGCTTACGTTTTCCACTTTTCGTATACGCAATATTTAACCATTGAAACAACGAATTACTGCCGAGTATGTTTAAGTCCATAAGATCTTTATTTTCTTCTGTAATAAATGAGCCGCCGTCTTCTGTAAACTTTTTCCAGTCCCCGTTTCGTCTTGCCTCATACTGCTCTATGATCTGTAACTGTTTTTCTTCTTTTTCGCATTTTCCTAACAGCCTTGAATGAACCGCCAGCAAAATCACAAACCAGGCTGCCGCAAGAACAGCAAAGATATTGCATGGCATTTTCAGCGGTTCGATCACTGCCCCCAATATAAATCCCAAAACAGCCACGCCAAATACAATCAGTTTTGTATTTGACATACGATCCGAACGCTTTTTATCTCTGCTATATTCTTCCTGTATCCGCTGCTTTAATTCCATCATTTTTTCCCACATAATAATTTCTCCAATTCCCCTAAAAGCTGTTCCTGTGACTCTACACGAATCGCATGAATCCCCAGTTTTTCTGCCCCTTCTACATTTTGTGCGCGGTCATCAAAAAACAGACACTGGTCTGCTTTTAAATTGTATTTATCAAGTAAATACAGATAAATTTCCGGATTTGGTTTGATCGCATGAATCTGATAAGAAACCACTTTTCCATCAATATCATTCAAAAAAGAAGCTCCTTTTGTGTGTTTTGTAAACAAATCCTCGGAATAATTCGAAAGCAGATAAATACCATATCCTGCTTTCTTCAATTCATGCACTTTTTCCCATACTGCCGGACGATTTACGTGCATATATTCCCCATGCGTTAAAAACCAGCGGATTTCTTTTGCATATTCCGGATATTTTTCCTCATATCTGCAAATCGTTTCTTCCAATGGATTCCCAAGATCCAGTCCACTCCAGAGCGGATCGTCAAACATCGTTATCCCTATTTGTTCCGCACGTTCTGCGGTCATTCCATAATCCTGAACCAGCATATCCTTCCAGCGGTACTCCAAAAGCACATCGCCTACATCAAAAATAATATTCTGCATCGTATTTCCTCCTAGTCTACTACCCATCTTAACACATATTCCCCACGTCGTCCATATAAAGTCTGCCATTTACAGTTTCTACGTAATTCTACCGCTTATTTTAGTAGAATTATAATCTTTCCTATGTTATACTACTTATATAAGGTTTAATAAATACAGTTTATGAGGAATATGTTGCAGTATATCGTCCGCTGATGGAACCGTATTTTGCCAGATTTGGCGGAAATCTCAATGATTTGATCAAAAATTCAGCGTATGAAAAAATTTGTCGAAGAACAAAAATCAGGGTGGGAGAAATCATAATAAGAAGAGGGCAATTGAAATGGAACAATTCAAAAAACTATTTCAAGCAACAGATATGACCGTGGGAACACCATGGAAAAAAATCGTTGCATTTACAATTCCGATGTTACTTGGAAATATTGCACAACAGTTGTATAACACTGTAGATAGCATTGTAGTAGGAAAATATGTAGGCGACAATGCCTTGGCGGCTGTAGGAAGTGCGGGACCGATTATGAATCTGCTTCTGGTTCTGTTTATCGGTATCAGTATGGGGGCAAGTATTATGGTGGCACAGTATTTTGGTGCAAAACAAAGAGGAGATCTCTCCTATACTATTGGAAACTGTATTTTACTGACAGCAATTTCCAGCATATTTATTATGTTTTTGGCGCTGGTTGTTGTACGTCCGCTATTGGAACTTTTGCAAACTCCGTACACCATCATTGACTGGTGTACTTCGTATCTGAAAATTATGTTTTTAGGTATTGCAGGATGTGCTTTTTATAATATTTTAAGTGGGGTATTAAGAGGATTGGGAGATGCCTTTTCTGCTTTAGTATATCTTCTGGTATCGACAGTTATCAACATTATATTAGATCTGCTTTTTGTGGCAAAATTCGGAATGGGTGTCAATGGTGTAGCACTGGCAACCGTTATTGCACAGGCAGTTTCTGCAATATTGTGTTTGATCCGTTTATCAAAAATGAAAGACTTATTTGATCTGAATAGAAAATACTTAAAATGGAATGGAAAATACGGAAAAAATATCATTCGTCTTGGTGTACCGTCCGGTCTTACTCAGGCAGTATTTTCCATGGCAATGATTATTGTACAATCTCTTACAAATAGTTTTGGTGAAATGTTTATCGCCGCAAATGTAATTGTAATGCGTGTAGATGGATTTGCTATGCTTCCAAATTTTTCCTTTGGAACAGCAATGACCACCTATTCCGGTCAAAACATAGGAGCGGCAAAAAACGATCGTGTTACAAAAGGTGCAAAACAGGGAACACTTATTGCTGTACTGACAACAACTTTTATAACCAGTTTAATTCTAATTTTTGGAAGGCAATTAATGGGAATTTTCACCGCAACAACTGAACTTGTTGATTTAAGCCGACGCATGATGGGTATTATCGCAGCAGGATATATCGCAATGGCCGTAACACAAAGTTTATCCGGAGTAATGCGTGGTGCAGGTGACACAATGACACCGATGTGGATTTCCTTGTTTACTACAATAGTAGTCCGTGTTCCGGTTGCTTATGGTATCGCTCATTTTACCAAAAGTGCAACGTTCCCAAATGGACGCCAAGAATGTATCTTCATTTCCCTTTTGTGTTCTTGGTTAATCGGAGCCTTAATAACAACCATTTTCTACTTAAGAGGAAAATGGAAAAACAAGGCATTGAAGTGATACTTGTAAGAAATAATGTGTACAATAGCCGGAGTAGATAGAAAAATTTTAAAAAATGGAGGTTTTTCAAATGAAAAAACAAATCGTACTGGCAACGACCTTTGCACTGGTTTTTAGTTCTTTGTACTGCCCGGAATCTCAGGCAGCGGCGAAACCAAAATTGTCAAAATCCAAACTGACATTAACGGTCGGAAAGACAGCAAAACTCAAAGTTAAAAATTACAAAGGCACCGTAAAATGGTCATCTAATAAGAAGAAAACAGCAACCGTCAGCAAAAAAGGTGTCGTAACCGCTAAGAAAAAAGGAACTGCTGTTATCACAGCAAAAGCCGGAAAGAAAAAGCTGAAATGCAAAGTGACCGTAAAAGTGGCAGCAACAAAAAACATTGTGACACCGGAACCGGTGATGACAGCGTCCACTGCTCCTGTAGTTACACAAAATCCGATAGTCACTCAAAACCCGACAATTACTCAAAATCCGACGAAAACGGATGTACCTACATCATCCGCGAAGCCATCGCCAACACCTGCTGCACCGGAGACTGCTTTGCCTACAAAGACTCCAATAAAAAAAGATCCTGTACAGGAACAGGCTTTGACAGAAATGATAGAAAAGCTCAATGCAAATGGAGCAACTGTACCAACTGATTTGAATGATACAAATTATTATTTTTGGAATAATGAAAAACTCACAAAAATTATGTGGGACAATTGTAACATTTCTGGTGAATTGGACTTTTCTGCTTTTGAAACATTGGAATTGTTACATTGCAATAATAATAGTATAAGCAAGATTGACGTAACAAAATGTACTGCTTTAAGTTGGTTATCCTGTTACGAAAATAAACTTAATTTTCTCAATGTGGCAAATTGTTCTGCTTTAGGACTGTTAGATTGCAGCAATAATAGTTTGTCCACTCTTGATCTTTCAAATTGTTCTGCTTTGACCTCCTTATTGTGCACCAATAACAGCTTAAGTGAATTGGATGTAACAAAATGTCCTGCTTTGGAGCAATTATGGTGCAACAATAATATTCTAACTGCCCTTGATCTTTCAAACTGTCCTGCTTTAGATGATTTAAGGTGCAGCTCCAATAGTCTGACCGTTCTTGATATTTCAAATTGTACTACTTTGGAAATATTATATTGCGCTAATAATAATCTAACTGCTTTAGATGTTTCAAAATGCACCCATTTGAAACAGTTATATTGCTATTCTAATAACATAACTACACTAGATGTAACAAAATGTCCTGCTTTGACTTCTTTATCATGTGATGATTCAGTTGTGGTAACAGGTTACACAGGTTAAATAAAGCAAATTTAGATATATAATATAAAGATCAATGTCATTTAGATGATAGTGTATAATATTTTGTGTAAACGATAATTCCTTTAGGTATGGAAAAAGGAACCAATTTCCTGTATAGTGTTAAGTACCAGAAAACACACAGAAAAGAGGTTCCCTATGCCTAATCTTAACACAGAATTAATGACCGCGCTACTAAAAAATGAATCAATTGATGAAGTTTTTCGTTCTCATCTTGAAGCTGCTATGAATGATCTTCTCAAAATTGAACTGACACAGTTTTTAGGTTATGAGAAGAGCAGTATTCTCGGCTACAATACCGGAAACAGTCGAAATGGCTTCTACGAGCGAGATCTCGATACTTCCTACGGCAGACTTCACATCAAAGTGCCCCGTGACAGAAACGGTTATTTTGAGCAGCAGTTAATTCCTGACTACGCTCGAAGAAACGATGAACCGAAAACGACCATCATCACTCTTTACAAGAAAGGAATCACGTTCTCATCTCGAAGCTGCGATGAATGATCTTCTTAATTATGAAGATGAGGCAGGAAAAGCATTAGCAGAGTTCCTTTCCAAGTACGGAAAACGCTATTCGAAACTTGCAGGGATCTTTGAACGTGCCAAGGAAAGTCTGTATTCGTTTTACAAATTTCCGGAGGTAATCCGAAAAAGCATTTACACTACAAATATGATTGAGAGAAGCAACAAAGGGCTGAAGCATAAGTCCACGGTCAAAGAGCAATTTCCTAATGAAGATTCACTTGATCGCTTCGTATGCTGCTATTACAGTGATTTGAATCGTTCCTATTCTGAGCGGATGCAACGTGGCTTCTGTCAAGCCTCCGCCGAAATACTACAACTGTTTGAAGATAGGCTTTAAAATTTATGGTCATCCTTATTCGCCTGCCACGATGTCCAATATTTCCAAGGCTGTGGCTGATCAAGCGGAAAACTTTCACAAGCGTCAGTTGTCCGAACGATATGCTGTCATCTTTATGGATGTCACATATCTTAATGTACGTCGAGACAGCGTGGCTAAAGAGCCGCTCCACGTGCTTCTTGGCATTACGCCGGATGAAACCAGAGAAGTTTTGGATTACGCACTCTATCCGACGGAGACCGCAGCGAATTACGAGGAGATGATGGAATCCATCAAAAAACGCGGTGTGAAGCAGGTGCTGCTGTTTGCTTCGGATGGGTTAGCCGGAATGCGTGATGCTGTCAAACGACAGTTTCCGGAAGCAGAGCATCAGCAGTGCCGGGTTCGTCTTTCACGTACGGTTGCCAGATATATTCGCAATAAGGATCTTCGAACGTGCCAAGGAAAGTCTGTATTCGTTTTACAAATTTCCGGAGGCAATCCGAAAAAGCATTTATACTACAAATATGATTGAGAGGAGCAACAAAGGTCTGAAGCATAAGTCCAAGGTCAAAGAGCAGTTTCCTAATAAAGATGCACTTGAGCGCTTCGTATGCTGCTATTATTGTGATCTGAATCGTTCCTACTCTGAGCGGACGCAACGTAGCTTCTGTCAAGCCTCTGCCGAAATACTACAACTGTTTGAAGA
>FR893978.1 GCA_000434115.1 Roseburia sp. CAG:309
TTACAACTTTATTATACCATCTCATCTGTAGTTTATTTGTAATCAGATATTTCATTCAAGAGTTCCGCTGCTACAAAATAAGGATTATTGTCATCTCCTAATTTTTCAATAAGGACAGCATTCCCATCTCGCTCTAATACCTTAAAGGTCTCTCCAACATGAAACTGTAAGCCTTCATTACTTACACCCTCTTTGCTAACGGTATATGTCTTTAATAGCTCAGCAGCTTTCTCCTTTTCTGCTGCCTTCTTCTTTTGAGAACCCACCAGTGCTTCAACACCCTTGGTGCCAGCCACACCGCCTATCGCCCCAACTCCTGCAACAATTCCTAAAAGGTTTAATGGACCTCCCACCTTTTTTGACCATGTTGTAATAACTTGATACCATCCTAAATTACTCATCTAAATCCTCCTATTAGTCACGCTTGTTCTTTAACAATTTCGCTAACCATGCACCAGATGCAGCGACTAAAGCCGGTGATGCAATTGCCTCGGCAGCAACAACTCCAATAATCGCTCCAATTCCTGCAATTACAGCAGCACTATCAAGACCAGTCTTCTGCGCACCGGATACAAATGCCTGTATCTTTTTCTGATCCTCTTCAGATACTTCATCAGAGTGTAAAGCAAGATTAACTGCAGATTTAAGTATCTCCCTATTTGGATTCTCTTCCATTTCATAATCAAGTACTGCTCTGATTGCTATGTACTGCGTGTTTGTCATTTCGGTCTTTTTGTTTTCCAGATTACTAATTGTCTGTTTCGTAACACCAATCATGTCACGAAT
>FR893979.1 GCA_000434115.1 Roseburia sp. CAG:309
CGGATGCCAGTCCGATTTCTCTCTGTGCCATTGAAAAACGTGTCAGGGAGTCCATCATAAGAAGGACATCTTTTCCCTGATCCCGAAAATATTCTGCAATCGCCGTCGCTGTCTGTGCCGCTTTTTTACGGATCAAAGCCGGTTTGTCGGAAGTCGCCACAACAACTACGGAACGTCTCATTCCTTCTTCCCCCAGATCTCTTTCAATAAATTCCCTGACTTCTCGTCCACGCTCTCCGATCAGCGCGATCACGTTAATATCTGCTTTCGTATTTCTGGCAAACATTCCCATCAGGGTACTCTTTCCTACACCGCTTCCCGCAAAAATTCCAATTCTCTGTCCTTTTCCTATTGTCAGAAGTCCATCTACTGCCTTTACTCCCAGCGTCAGCACTTCATCTATAATCTTCCTGCTGAGGGGATCCGGCGGTGCTGCCTCTACGGAATAATGAGCGCAATCCTCTCCCAGACTGTCCGCATTCATCGGTTCTCCTACTCCATCCAGTGTCAGCCCCAGAAGATCTTCGCTGACCGGTACCTGAAGCGGAGCACCGGTATTTTCTACCCAGCTCCCCAGCCCTACGCCTTCAACATTATCGTAGGGCATTAAAAGGACACGGTCATCGCGGAATCCAACCACTTCGGCTTTTACCACGCCAACTGCTGAATTCGACCGTATCAGACATAAGTCATTTAATTTTGCCATCGGCCCAACCGATTCAATGGTAAGTCCAACCACTTTTGCCACTTTTCCAAGATGTTTCACATAACTTCGATCCAAAAGTGCCTCATAGCGGTCAAAGTGAATTTTTTCGGATAGTTCCATAGTTTCCCTCATTTCGATTTTCTTAGGAATGAACTAACATTTTTAAATCCCGGATCAAGGTATCCAGCTGCGTCTGAAAGCCGCAGTCTACCATCTGGTTCTGTGTTTCTATGACACACTGCCCCTTTTCCAGTCCTTTTTCTTCTATAAGATCAAGGCTGACTCCTTCTCCGAGTTCCTGCAAAATCTTTTCTTTGTTACTCTCTACTTCATAAATATCATCCCCGGATACCCGGATACAATATTTGTCAGAAGGTTCCAAATCACGGATCGTCGTCTGAATCAGATATAAGATCAGATCATCACGGTCTTCAATCAGAACTCCTGTCAGTTTCTGAAGCAGAGCAACCAGCACATCGACATATTTTTTTTCAATTCCATCGACATATTCTTGTAATTCCCGTTTCTGGTTTCTCGCCGTGTCATCCAATTCTTTTTCTTTCTGTGCGATTTCCTGTCCAGCTTGCTGCCAGCCTTCCTGATATCCCTGATCTCTGCCTTCCTCTATCGCCCGCTGCTTTTC
>FR893980.1:0-5927 GCA_000434115.1 Roseburia sp. CAG:309
CATGTGCTTGAGATACAGCACAGAATTTGAAAGCGGCGTGCACAATGCTTTCTTTAATATTTCAATTAAGGAAGGTAATAGCCATGAAAAAGTATAACGGAAAAGAACTATACAAAGGACTTTTGTTTATAAAGTCAATGATGAGTATGAATAATGTGAACAGACAGAAAGAACTTGATCAGACATATGCATTAAGTGTGGGAATTGAGTGTGAGCAGACTGTTGTAGATGATGGAGCATCTACATCGGTTGACAGACCTCAGATGCGTCAGCTGGTGGAAATTCTTGAGACTTCAGATTACAAGGTGCTTGTCGTAGAAGATATTTATGAGATAACAAGAAATCCGGAAGATTTAAAGTCAATGATGGATCGCATAAATGGTTTGGGTGTGACAATATTTGACCTTGGTACTATGAGTGCGAGGTACAACAATTATGCGATTGAGTGTTAGGAATTTAGGCAGGTATTCCTACATTGTGTTTGCTTCTGAAACAGTGGTATTTGATGACTATGGGAAGCCAGTCATCAAATGCCCAACAGAGGCTGAGGCAGTGGAATACATCAGAAATCGGTTAGATAGTGAGGTTATTCAGGATGATATATGATATTTATGCAGTTGGTAATACTTTGAGAAGTATTAGAAATAAATATGGATATACACAGAACGATATGGCGGAGAGCCTTGATGTAAGTTATATTCATTATTCGCAAATTGAGCAGGGAAGACATCGGATGAGTCTGGAACTTATGCTGAAGATTGTAACAAAGTATGGAGTAGATCCTAATACATTGTTTGGAATTGAAAACAGGGAAAAACGTGAGAATAAAGAGATGTCTGTATTGGAAGATAAATTGCAGATGCTTAAACCGAATGATAGAGAATATGCAATGTCTACATGTTTGATTTTCATTGAAGGCTTAGAGGCAAGAAAGGAAGTGGTTTGAAATGAGGAGAGCAGGAAGAAAGAAAAAGCCACTGACCATACAGCCGATAAAGTGTGTTGTGATGTTGTCTTCTGATGAAGAACATGACTGTATTGCAGCAGAGAAAAAGGAAAATAAGCAGTTGAAACGAATTATGGAATTTGCTGACAATAACAATCTTATTCCTATGAAAGTATTCCGGAGAGGAATTTTTGGACGAAGATTAAGTGATGAGGTGTTTTATAGGGCAATAAGATATATGAGAGCAGGAAAGGCAGATGCACTTATTGTAGCAAATCTCGATGCTATTTCAGACGGAATAGCAGATTCTTATTTAAAAATTGGAGTGGTAAGGGAAGCTGGGTTTAGATTATTTAGTGTAGATGAGAAGGAACCCAAGGTAGACTTGTATATTCCGCCAAAGAGAGGTGATATGCAGTGAAGATAAAGAGAAATATGATTGTGTGGGCTGAATTGAAAAATGGACTCAAGCACATACAAGCTGGAAGGAGACCATGTATTGTAATAAGCTGCGACAAAGCAAACGGAAAATCACCTGTATATACAGTTATACCGGGGACAACTAAGATGAGAAAGGATTATATTCCAGTACATTTTAATATTGAGCCTTCAGAAATTAAAGGATTTTTAAGACATACAACAATGTTTTTACCAGAGCAGCTGGTCACAATAAATGAGGAACAGATAATACAGACCGCTGGGATGATTGTCAGCACAGATGCAATAAAAAAGGTTGATGCGATGTTAGTCAGACAGCTGCAGATTGGAGAATATGATGGATGACGAAAATGAATTAGAGAATCAGAGTATAGATATTCCTATATGGAAGCGATATTTGCTTTCTGTAACTGAAGCGGCACAGTTTTATCACATTGGTGAAAAGCGGCTTAGACAAATTGTAGATATCCATCCAAATGGGGAGTTTTATCTGTTAGTAGGAAACAAAGTTTTATTTAAGAAAGAGCAATTTGAACAATTTCTGGCAGAGTCAACTGCAATTTAATATGTAAAGTAGTAGAAAAGGGGGCACAAATGTGGTACAATAATCACGCTAGGGCTCTCTTTTTTGAAAGGAGACAAAGCTATGAGTGAGAAAAGACGAGATAATCGCAATAGAATTCTTCACGAAGGAGAGTACCAGAGAGCAGATGGACGTTATCGTTTTAGATATGTGGATATTCATGGAAATGAAGGAAATTTATATAGTTGGCGTTTGGACCATAATGATCCTATACCTAAAGGAAAGAAAATGGAGCTTTCTTTAAGAGAAAAGGAAAAACAGCTGGAACAGGATATGTTTAATGGACTTGTTCCAAGAGGTGGAGGGCTTACAGTTCTTGAATTAGTGGAGAAATATGTGAGCCTTAAAATAGGGGTCAGACAGAGTACTTATGCTGGTTATAAGACGGTAATTAATCTGCTGAAAAAAGATGATTTTGGCAAAAAAAGAATCGACAAAGTGAAATTATCGGATGCGAAAGCATGGTTGATCAAGCTTCAGAGGGTAGATGGAAAAGGTTATAGTTCAATTCATACTATCCGGGGAGTATTAAGACCGGCATTTCAGATGGCAGAAGAAGATGACTTGATTCGCAAAAATCCATTTGGCTTTGAACTAGTCAATGTGATTGTGAATGATAGTGTGAGAAGAGAGGCTGTCACAAGAAAGCAGGAGCGGGAATTTCTAAGATTCATAAAAGAAGATGCGCATTTCTGCAAGTACTATGATGCAATATTTGTCCTCTTTAACACAGGACTTCGTATATCAGAGTTCTGTGGGCTTACAAAATCAGATTTGGATTTTAAAAACAAAAGAATACGGGTAAATCATCAATTACAGAGAACAAGTCAGATGCAGTATATCATTGAAAAGCCTAAGACAGAAAGCGGCGAGAGATATGTTCCAATGTCTGATGAGGTGGTGGCTTGTTTTAAGAGAATACTTAAGGACAGGGTCAATCCCAAAGTTGAACCGATGGTTGATGGAATGACAGGATTTTTATTCCTTGATAAAAATGATATGCCTATGGTGGCATTACATTGGGAAAAGTATTTCCAGCATATTCGGGAAAAGTACAATAGCATATATAAGGTTCAGATGCCGCCAATCACACCGCATGTGTGTCGTCATACGTTTTGTTCTAATATGGCTAAGTCGGGAATGAATCCGAAGATGCTTCAGTATATTATGGGACACTCGGATATCAGTGTTACGATGAATACCTATACTCATGTTAAATTTCAGGATGCACAGGAAGATTTTCAAAAAGCAATCAATTCATAATGACCTGATGAAAATGAGAGAAAAATGGCTGAATGCCAGTATTTATCTTAATCCCCAATTTCTTACCTGTCGATTCCCAATGGCAGATTTGCCTTTGGTACAGACTTGAAATTTACCAAAGTTTTTACCAAAATTGATGACAAAAATATGCAAAGATATGCCAAAATATGCCAGAATAAGTGAAAAATGAAGAAAGGTAAAAAGGCTTGAAAAGCCCGAAAATACAGGAAATATGGGAAAAATCAAGATTTTATTTGTTTGCCACGGCAATATCTGTCGCTCCCCTATGTGCGAATTTATTTTCCGTGACAAAGTTCAAAAACTAGGACTGGGAGAGCAGTTCCATATCGAATCTGCGGCGACCAGTACGGAAGAAATTGGAAATATGCCGCATCATGGCACACAGCAGATTCTGTCGAGGCTTGGCATCAGCTGTTATGGCAAGCGGGCGAGACAGATCCGTAAAAAAGATTATGACGAATATGACTATTTGATCGGGATGGACGACATGAACATCCGCAATATGAAACGCGTCTTTGGTGAAGACAAAGACAAAAAGATTTACAAATTTTTGTCCTTTGCCGGGGAGGAAAGAAGTATTGCGGATCCGTGGTATACCGGGGATTTTGAACGGACTTACCGCGATGTGGACGAGGCGTGCGATGCCTTTCTTTCCTATTTGATTCAAAAAGGAGAGGTCGTGACCCGGAGTTGATTTACAATAGAAAACAATTAAAGGCATTGATCCTGCCGCTGATGTTTGAGCAGTTTTTGAATGTTATGGTAGGAATGGTCGATACGCTGATGGTGTCGAAAGCCGGAGAAGCCGCTGTGTCGGGTGTGGCATTGACAACCAATATCAATCTGCTTATCATCCAGGTGATGGCAGCGCTGGCGACCGGAGGAGCCGTCGTCTGTAGTCAGTACAATGGACGGAAAGATACCGAAGAGGCGACATTTGCAGCGGCACAGCTGGAAACCGTGCTTCTTGTGTTTTCGGTGGCGGCTGCGTTGATCTGTGCCATATTTGGACACCGGATGCTGCCGGCCATTTTTCGGATGCTGCCGGCAATTTTTGGGAAAGTGGAAGAGACGGTAATGCACAGTGCATGGATTTATATGTTTGTGACGGCGTTATCTTATCCGTTCCTTGGTGTGTATAATGCCGGCGCGGCTATTTTTCGAAGTGTCGGAAACAGTAAAGTCAGTATGATCCTTAGTGTGCTTATGAATGCAATCAATATTGTGCTGAATGCCGTGCTTGTTATGATGGGATATGGCGTGCTTGGTGTGGCACTTGCTACATTGGTCAGCCGCATTGTGTGTGGAATATGCATGGTCATTTTGGTGACAAAGCCATACAATCCATTGCAGCTGAAACGATTGCGGGAACTGCTGCCGAACCGAAAAATGATAACGAGAATTTTGCGGATTGGAATTCCCAGTGGAATCGAAAATAGTATGTTTCAAGTGGGAAAATTGATGGTAGTAAGCATGATCACGAGATTTGGAACAGCGGCGATCGCGGCAAACTCAGTCAGTTATTCAGTCATTGAATTCCCCAATATTCCGGGGATGTCGATGGGACTTGCCCTGATCACGGTTGTCGGAAATTGTCTGGGAGCCGGAGAAATAGAGCAGGCGAAAAAATATACAAAGAAATTGATGGTGCTTGCGTATGCCGGCGACTGGATTATGAACGCCTTATTGTTTGTCTTTGCCCCGCAGGTGGCTGGTGTATTTTCACTGTCGAAAGAGGCGACCGATATGGCGGTAGAAGTGCTTCGCTGGTTCAGTTCCGTCGCCGTCTTTATCTGGCCGCTCAGTTTTACCCTGCCAAATGCATTGCGGGCGGCGGGAGACGTCAAATATACGATGATTACCGGAATTTTGTCCATGTGGCTGTTCCGCGTACTTTGCAGTTATTTTCTTGCCGTGGTATGTAATCTTGGGATTTTGGGAGTATGGTATGGCATGTTTATTGACTGGGGCGTGCGATCCCTGTTCTTTGTCATCCGTTATTTATCGGGAAAATGGCAGACAAAAAAGGTTATTTCATAGAATCATGACCACCGGCTTAGCCGGTGGTTTGTTCTGCGGCTATAAGCCGCTGTTCCCTGCCTGCGTCTAAAGACGCTTGAAAAAATTCACCAACCGCACTACATTTACTGGCCGAGCCCCTTGGACTCTTTTATTTTTTGCCCAGGTTTACCGGCTCACCCGTAAACGGGTCAATGTACTCTTTCAACGACATTTGGTCATACTCCAAATCCTCTTGAATCTGATTACGTATGTATTCCTGTATTTTCTTTGCATTTTTTCCCACCGTATCTACATAGTAGCCTCGACACCAAAAATGTCTGTTTCCATATTTATACTTGAGATTTGCATGCCTCTCAAATATCATAAGAGAACTCTTTCCTTTCAAATAACCTACTATCTGCGATACGCTGTATTTTGGTGGAATTCTAACAAACATATGCACATGATCCGGCATACATTCTGCTTCTATTATTTCAATTCCTTTCCTTTTACAAAGCATACTTAGAATATTACCCACATCCGCTTTTATCTGTCCATAGATAACTTTTCTACGAAACTTTGGTGCAAATACAATGTGATATTTGCATTCCCACTTTGTATGTGCTAAACTATTCATGTCCATTTCGGATACCTCCTATGTTGTTTTTAGTGTGG
>FR893980.1:5964-7137 GCA_000434115.1 Roseburia sp. CAG:309
CTATTATACAACATAGGAGGTTTTTCTTGTAGCTAAAGCTAATGCGGGTCACACCGGCATAGCCGGTGGTTTATTTTGCTGCGATACAAATAAGCAGCCACCAGGGTTTCCCCCGGCGGCTGTATGATTTTCCGACTGTGAAATCTCGACCGCCTTTTTCGCCTTCACTTTAACCATAACAACCCCGATTTTACGCTTTTTATTTTCGATTTTTCCGTTACGGTTACTTTGGCTTTTCCCGCTTTGACCGCAGTCACTTTTCCTTTTTTCGTAACTTTAAATTTCTTTATATTATAAAAGTTTATCATAGGTTATAGGCATTTTCAACAAGAAACATGCTCTCCCATAAGTTTTTTTTGCTTTTTTTACCAATAATGTAACTATTTATCACTGGTGTCTGGAAGTCAAGCAATGCCACTTCCCGCAGTTTTTTTTCTTTTATATAAGAAGCCGCTGTATCTTTTGGCAGAAATGTGTAATTTTGCTGACCGGTCAAAAACGGTATGATCTTTGAACAGTCATCGATTTCCAGCGAAAATTGGTGGTATTTTGGAAAAAGATTTCGGATAAACTGGCCGACATTCTGGAGGGCAAAATTACACATCAGATAATTTTCCTGTAAAAGTTCTTCCTGCCGGATTCCTTTTTGATACTTTCGGTTATTCCAGTCCGTGACAAGAATCATCGGATCTTCTTTGTAAATTTCACAATGATACTTGGGATTTCGCAGAGGAATATATGAAAATACAACATCCAATATATCACTTTGCAGCTGCTCCAAAAGCTGGCTTGACAATCCGATCGAGATTTTGAGTGCATCTTCCGGATGATTTCTTTGATGCGCCTGAATGATCGGTGCCAAATGTGCTTCATAAACCGAATCCGACGAGCCGATACGCAGCGTATTTTCAAATTTGTGAATGGAACTGATCTCCGCCATCGCCGTCTCCGTCAACCGGATCACACTCGCCGCATACAGCGAAAAACGTTCTCCCGCCGGTGTCAATTCCACACTCCGGTTATTTCTCTCAAATAACGTTACATTTAACTCCTTTTCCAGTTCCAGAATACGGTTTGTCACGGTTGACTGCGCAATAAAAAGCTGGTGCGCCGTTCTTGTAAAGTTTTTTGTATCCGCAAGAACCAGAAAGGTTTTCATTGTCTCAATATCCA
>FR893980.1:7188-8056 GCA_000434115.1 Roseburia sp. CAG:309
TTTTCGATTATTACTATCAAAATAATTTATTTTACATATAATATACACCTGTTCTATAATGATTGCAAGACAGGAGGGTTATTATGCCAGATATCAATTTAAGCCAAAAGACCAATTTACTTGAGCAGGATCCGTATTCGTATGAACTTCAGGACGTAAAAGAGCCTGCGTTATTTCACGAAATGTTTCCTTATAACGAAACGCCTAAAATTGCGTTCAACTACCGCCGTGTGCCGCAGAATATGCCGGATGACATTTTCATCACCGACACGACATTCCGCGATGGCCAGCAGTCGCGTACTCCGTATACGACGGAGCAGATGATTCATCTGTACAAACTGCTTCACAAGCTCGGCGGCGACAATGGCATGATCCGCCAGACCGAATTTTTTGTCTATTCGAAAAAAGACCGTGATGCCTTGGAAAAATGTATGGAACTCGGTTATCGTTTTCCGGAAATTACCACTTGGATTCGGGCATCGAAAAAAGATTTTGAGCTGGTGCGCTCGATCGGAGTAAAAGAAACCGGCGTGCTCGTCAGCTGCTCGGATTACCATATTTTCCATAAAATGGGACTTACCAGAAAAGAGGCTCTCGACAAATACATAGGCATCGTTAGCGACTGTATTGAAGCCGGACTTCGCCCACGCTGCCATTTTGAGGATATTACGCGTGCTGATTTTTACGGCTTTGTCGTACCATTTGCCAGCCGCTTGATGGAAATCTCACGCGAAAGCGGCGTTCCGATTAAGATCCGCGCCTGCGACACCCTTGGCCTCGGTGTTCCTTATCCCGGCGTTGCGCTGCCGCGAAGTGTTTCCGGCATCATTTACGGATTGCAGCATTATGCCGGCGTGCCTTCGGATAT
>FR893981.1 GCA_000434115.1 Roseburia sp. CAG:309
TATCATATCAATACTATTTTCCATAATCCCACAGGACGTCGCCAGCGCGGATGCTGATTTGGTGCAATCCCGGGGTACGACCGTGTCTAAAAATGAAACAACGCAGAAAACCACATTTCCGGTGCATGTGATTCATAAGGCGGGAGATGATAAGGAAAATTTTGTTATTGTGATCATGGGCGATGGTTATACGCTAGAGGAACAGGACAAGTTTTTGCAGGATGCGGCTGAGAAGGCGAGAGGGATGTTGACGTGGTCTCCTTACAAAGAGTATTCGGACCGCATCAATATTTATGCGGTGCAGGCGGTTTCCAATGAGTCGGGAATCAGCGAATATAGGGGCAAGAGTGTAGATACCTATTTTCATGTTGCAGCATCTGGGAAAGCACTTGTATTTACAAGCGGTGGGGCAGATAAGGCCAAAACATTGAGAGAGGAATTGGAGGAAAGCTATTTGGATGCGGGCGCCAATGTTGGTACGATCCATGTGCTTTGCAATTCAGAAGGGAGTTTTGGGGCCTCTCAAAATTCATTATTTTCCTTTTCCGCAAATTCAGAAGATAACCAGAATGGAACAGTTATGGCGCATGAGATTGCGCACAGTATCGGGCGTTTGGGAGATGAATATGAGAGGTATACGAATAAACCAAATACCTCGGATACCACGAATCCGGAGACGATTAAGTGGGCGAAAATGCTTGGATTCCGTGGGATTGGAGTTACTCAGGCGGGAACGGAGACGGCATTTGCTCCGAGCCGTGAATGCATGATGAGATGGCTTGGTCAGCCGTTTTGTGAGGTGTGCAAAATGGAGTTGGCAAGAAATCTGAATAATTCGGATTATGTCAGCCGGCCGGCGGCGATTTATGTGGCTGATCCGGAGATTTCTATTCCACATAGCAAAACGGGGACATTGGACCGGGATAGCAAAAAATATAGGATCAGCGAGAAAAATATTACCAGAGCCAATAACTGTAATCTGGAATTTCGAACTGTGGTACAAAATATGGTAAATCGTGAACAGCATTTGAAAATGACTTTTCGGATTATTGGGGCAGATGGTACGACAGTAAAATATTCAGAAGAGAAAAAATACACGATTCCTGCACTTGCGAACTGGTATGATCCGGAAGCTGCAAAAGAATCACTTTCTATCACGATTCCGGATGTTTCCGGACTGGTTAGTGGCGATAAAATGGAGGGAAAAATTGTGGATGCGGATACGGGAGAAGTTTTGGCTACGGACAAAACGGCGGAGCAGGCTTGGAGCATGGTCAATCTGCATTACAAATTGAAAAAGGAAGATGGCACGCCAGAAGACATTCCGGAAGCGGAAACAACTACGGTTTACGTGCCGGCAAATTCTACATATACATTAAGAAATCCACAGTTGGCCGGCTATTCCTATATAGGAAGTGATTCGGATGGAAATGTTGTAAATGTTGCTGGAGAAAATGTGGATGTTACATACTATTATCAGGTGGCTGCGGAGGTTGTTGAGACTCCGAAACCGACACCGGCGGAAACGGAT
>FR893982.1 GCA_000434115.1 Roseburia sp. CAG:309
TTTCCAATCATTTAATTTCTGTACTGCTGCGTCGATTGTCTTTTGGCAGATATCCGGAAGATTGCCGCCCCATGCTTTCGCTGCCTGATCAAAACCTTTTTTGATCGCTGCGATCATGGTATCCGCTTTGGAAGAATCCCCGCCGCTCAATGCTTTTGCCATATCGACCAATCGGTCGCTGGTCTGATTTACTCCCCAGTAGCCATCGTCGGCAACATCTTTCTGTGCCTGTGCGATCGTAGCCGGATCAACATCTACTTTTCCGTCTTTGATGTCTGTGAAAAGATCTTTTAATGTCGTATATTTTTTTGCCTGTTTGCTGAGAAGCTGATCTACAAGATTCTGCAGCTGCTGATTCTTGCTGCTAAGCTCCCCTTTCATTTGTTTGATCACACTCTGGTAATCATTTACTTTCGAAGTGTCTTTACTTTCTGTTTTCTTTGATGGTTCATACACTACACCGGTATCTTTGGTGTTCTTTTTCTCTGCTGTCTTTTTCTCTGTCGCCTTTGTCGTAGTAGACGTATATGTCGGCTGAGAAGATTGAATTCCGTTTATACTCATGATAAATTCCCTCCTTGGTCATGTTCTCTTATCCTTTATATCGGCGCAAAAAAAGAAAACTTAATATTGCTATTCGCAAAAGATAATTGTAAGATAGAAGGGAAAGGATGAGGCTAATGATAAAGAAAATCATATTGTTTACAAAGGGAATCGAAACACTGTGGTATTTTTCTGAGCAGTTGGGAAAAGAACTGGAGATTCTGGGATATGATGTATTTTACTTTGACCAGTGCAAAGAATACCGGAGTCTGAGCGACCTGATCTGGTTTTGCGAGCCGAAAGTGACGGCGGCGATCAGCTTCAATTTTGACGGCTGTTCCGGAGAGGATTATTTTATTGACTCGAAAGGGGTATCTTTTTTCGATGCCCGCGAGGTGACATTCATCAATATCGTAGTGGATCATCCCTTTTATTATCATAAATTTGCACCATATCTGCCAAAAAAATACATTCAGATTTCCATCGACAGGGAGCATGAAGCGTATTTAAAACGGTTTTTCCCGGAGATTCAGAGGGGACCGTTTGTGCCGCTTGGGGGAACGGGGCTGTGGACGGAAAAGACGCTTCCGGGCTGGGAAGAGCGTGCGATCGACATTGTATTTACAGGAAATTACAATCCGCCGTCGATCTTTCACGAAGCGATTCACCGGCACGGAGAAGAATATGCCGAATTTTATATGGATATTATCCATGATCTGACGACGCACCCTTGGAAATCCATGGATGCCACGATGATCGAGCATATGCTCCGCGATGTGGAAGATGTGACCGAAGAGGGAATGAAAGAGGCACTGCCGAATATGATATTTATTGATCTGTATGTGCGTCATTATATGCGCGGGCAGGTTGTGAAAACACTTGTGGATGCCGGATATGAAGTGTATTGCTTTGGTGCCGGCTGGGACAAACTGGACTGTGAACACCCGGAAAATATCCGAAAAGGCGATGTGCTGGATTCACTTGGCTGTCTGCAGCAGATCAGCCGTGCCAAAATCTCGCTCAATGTCATGCCGTGGTTTAAAGACGGCGCGCACGACCGCATTTTCAATTCGATGCTCAATGGGGCGGTCTGCCTGAGTGACGGATCCCGGTATCTGGATGAAATACTGCACGATGGAAAAGAATACCGGTTGTATGACCTTGCACATTTGGAAAAACTGCCCGACATGGTACATGATATTTTGTCGAATCGTGTCGAATGGGAGCAAATGCAGAAGAATGCTTATACGTTGGCGTCGAAAAAGCACACATGGGCAGACCGGGCGCGGAGGATTCATCAAGAAATTCTTTGCAAGATACCGTGATATGTGGTACAATGAAGTGTGCTGATGCACACGCAGGTCATCAAGCTTCGCTTGGTGACAGATGGTACAATAAATATATTCTGTATAATTTAGAGATCTATGAGAATGGAGATAGAATATGGCAAAAAACAGAAAGCAGAAAAAACCAAAGAAACATCCTAAGTTTTGGCTGGGCTTTAAAATATTTATTTTATTGATTCTTGTGACGATTCTTGTCGGCGGTATCGTATTTTATTTCAAATACGGTAAAGACATATTTGCGATGCAGGATGAAGCAGTCCAGATGGTAAGTGCTTCGACGGAAGAGACGTTCCGTGATTCGGAAACGACGATTGCCTACAATGCGAAAGGCAAACAGATTGCGGTCCTTAAAGGGGATAAGGATTCGTATTATGTTCCGATCAGCGAGATTCCGCAGTATGTAAAAGATGCATTTATCGTTACCGAAGATAAAAAATTCTACCAGCACAATGGGGTTGATGCGGAGGCCAATGTCCGTGCCTTTTTAGCATTGATCAAGAACAATGGTGAGATTACGCAGGGAGCAAGTACGATCACGCAGCAGCTTGCCCGCGGTGTCTTTTTGAACCAGAAAAAGACCTACGACCGTAAGATTAAAGAGATTTTTGTGGCTCTTGAATTGGAAAAAAAATATACGAAAGACCAGATTTTGGAATTTTATCTGAACAGCATTTATTTTTCCAATGGATATTATGGCATCGAGGCAGCAGCCAGGGGGTATTTCAGTTCCAGCTGTAAGAATCTGAGTCTGTCGCAGCTTTGCTTCCTCTGCTCGATTCCAAATAACCCGAGTCTTTACGACCCGCTGAAACATAAAGATAACACAATGAAGCGCCGTGACCGTATTTTGAAACAGATGTTAGATGACAAGGTTATCACGCAGGAAGAATATGACGTGGCGGTGCAGGAGAAAATCGAGCTCAATATTACGGAGCCGGTTAAACGAAATTATATCCAGACCTTTGTGACGTATTGCGCGACAAAGAAGATTATGGAAAAAAATGGATTTGAATTTCAGTACAGTTTTGATTCGACTAAAGAGCAGGAATCCTATCAGGATGACTATGACACGGCATATGCGGATGCGCAGAAGGAACTATTGAACAAAGGATACCGTATTTATACGTCGATTGATCTGAAGAAGCAGAAAGCGTTGCAGCAGGCGATCAATACCAATCTGGAGAACTTTAAAGAGAAGGGAACCAATGGTATCTACAAAATGCAGGGTGCAGCGGTCTGCATTGACAATACGACCGGCCGCGTGGTGGCAATTGTCGGTGGACGAAGTCAGAAGAGCAGCGGTTACACACTGAACCGAGCGTATCAGTCGTTCCGCCAGCCCGGTAGTAGTATCAAGCCATTGATTGATTACACTCCATCCTTGGAGCGTAACTATACTCCGGATTCTTCGGTCAATGACCACAAGTTCTCAGGCGGTCCGTCGAATGCAAGCGGCAGATATTATGGATATGTATCGCTTCGATTTGCGTTGGAACAGTCATTGAATACGGTTGCCTGGCAGCTTTTTGAAGAACTGACACCAAAAGTAGGTCTTCAGTATCTTTTGAATATGCATTTTAGCAAGATTGTGAAAAAGGATTATATCAATGCCGCATCGATCGGCGGTTTGACCTATGGATGCAGCGCGCTTGAGATGGCATCCGGTTTTGCTACACTGGAAAATGGTGGAAAATTCCGCGATCCGACATGTATTGTAAAGATTTTGGATTCCGAAGGGAATACGGTGGTTGAAGACCACGTTGCTGAAACGTATATTTATGATTCGAAAGCAGCCAATACGATGGTTGATATGATGGAAGGTGTCTTTACCCGTGGTACGGCGCGCGGACTCAGTCTGGATACCGGCATCGTTTGTGCCGGAAAGACAGGTACGACCAACGATCACAAGGACGGCTGGTTCTGCGGATTTACCCCATACTATACGACAGCAGTATGGATTGGCTGTGACACCCCGACGGTTATCAGCGATTTGTCCGGATCGACCTATCCGGGAAGAACCTGGAATACCTTTATGAATGAGATTCACAAAGACCTTGAAAATAAAGTGTTCCCATTTGAGGAAAAAGAGGAAAGTGATTCCTCGGATTCGAGCAGTTCCAAGAGTTATTCTTCGCAGGGCTACAGTTCTTCGAGCCGTGCGACGGCAACGCCGAAAGCAAAGAAGCCAAAAGCGACAAAACCGGCGATTGTCGAAGAACCGGATGATCTTTATCCGGATGACGAAGCAGATAGTTCCGAAGATACCACGCAGAGCGGTGGAGATACAAGTGATAACTCCGGCGGCAATAACAGTGGCGGAAATAGTGACGGAGCCGATGCCTCACAGGGCGGAAGCACCAGCAACGACGATACCACGTATAATCAGGATGATACGACGTATCAGGACGAGAATAATACACCACAGCAGTGATGGTGAAGCAATTCAAATAGTAAATCGGATTACATGTTGCAGTGTAGTCCGATTTTTTGCTGTTTATGGAAAACAAGAGGAAATATTCAATTTCATGCTCAAAAAATCAAGAAATTGCAAGTTGCCTATGATATATTAGGAACAAGAAAACGATTCAGCTGATGATTTTCTGAAAAGGAGCGCAGAAGAGAGCGTTCTGTAAGGAGGCGGTCTATGAAAAATTTTTATGTATTAACGGATGCATTGGAATATATTGAAACCAATATTTGCGAGGAAGTTGACAGTCAGGCAGTTGCCGATTATTGCGGCGTGTCGCTGTCAAGTCTGCAAAAGTTGTTTCGGCTGGCACTGCACCGAAGCGTGAAGGATTATATTTTGCGGCGCAGAATTAGTCTGGCGGCCAAAGATATTCTGGATACGGACATGAAAATGATAGACATTGCTTACAAATATCAGTTTGGGTCGCCGGAAAATTTTGTCCGTGCGTTTAAGAAAATATGGAAGATTACTCCCACAGAGTACAAAAAAACATGGCGGTTTTCTGAGATATGCCCCAGACTGGATTATCAATATCAGGAAGGAGCAGATGAAGATATGGCAGCAAAAAGAATAGATATCAGTGAAGCTTATGATGAAATTTGCAGAATGAAAGGAACCTATGTGATTTGTTTTGATATTGTGGGGCTTATGCCAATCAATGATATTTCAAGGGAGGCAGGAGATTTGGCGATTTTGGAATCCTTAAAACGAATCGAGCAGGTTTGTACAGAAAATATGTTACAACTTCGTATTGGCGGGGATGAATTTGCCTTGATAACAGGAAGTGAGAATGAAAACGAGGTAAAAAATATCATCGAAAAGGTTCTTGCGCACAATGGAGAAAAAATTCTGTGGAATAATAAAGAAATTTCATTGAGTCTCCGGGCGGGGCTCTGCAAAGTGCCGGATGGAAACTTGCGCTACAACGAGTTTTTTGAGGAAATGCATGAGGCTATCAATAGCGTGCGAAAAAAGGAAAGATGAGTTAAAAAATTTCCTGAGTAAGTATGGTTGCCAAAAGGCAACGAAAAAAGGG
>FR893983.1:0-774 GCA_000434115.1 Roseburia sp. CAG:309
AGGCATATGGCAAAGAAATGAGCCTCGACCGGGTAACGAATATTGAAGAAATTGCCGGACATGGAGTGAAAGCGGTCGTAGACGGAAAGACCGTATATGCCGGAAATCTTCGTCTGATGAATGAAATGGGGATTTCTGTCAGCCGTGAATATAACGAAGGAACGATGGTATACGTAGCCGTTGATAACAACTATGCCGGTTGTATCACGATTTCGGATGTGATCAAAGAGACATCGAAAGATGCCATTTCCGGATTGAAAAAGCACGGCATAAAGCAGACAGTAATGCTGACCGGAGACGCGAAGAAAACGGCCGAAAGAGTAGCAAAAGAAATCGGAATGGATAAGGTTTGCAGTGAACTTCTTCCGGCAGATAAAGTAAATGAAGTAGAGAAACTTCTTGCTCAGAAAAATGCAAAAGAAAAACTGGCATTTGTGGGAGACGGCATTAATGATGCACCGGTTCTTTCCCGTGCAGATATTGGTATCGCGATGGGAGCCCTGGGTTCCGATGCGGCGATCGAAGCAGCGGATATCGTTCTGATGGACGATGACCCTGCCAAGATTTCTCTGGCAATGAAAATTTCCTTAAAAACATTGAAAATTGTCAAAGAAAACATCGTGTTTGCTCTTGCTATAAAAGCAATCTGCCTGATCTTAGGCGCACTTGGTATCGCAGGTATGTGGCTTGCCATCTTTGCTGACGTCGGTGTTATGGTACTGGCGGTTCTCAATGCAACACGGGCTTTGAAACTGTAAAAGGGGGTGCAGGCTA
>FR893983.1:878-6624 GCA_000434115.1 Roseburia sp. CAG:309
TGAAAATGTTCCGTGTGAAGATGTTCTTTCTCAGATCAATGCCGCCAAATCGGCTCTGCATAAATGCGGTCAGGTCGTTTTGGAAGGACATATCAAGCATTGTGTAAGAGACGGAATCGAACACGGAGATGCAGATAAAACGATCGAAGACTTTACCAAAGCGGTAGAACGGTTTGCCAATATGTCATAAGGACAGCATCCGGCTTGTTGAGAAAATTATATCAATAAGCCGGATTTTCTTTTAACTCTATTGACAACCTATACCCCTATAGGTATATTAAAAGCAAAATAAACAATGTATATAGTAAATACACAGAAATGGAGATGGCTATGAAAAAAATAATGGAAAAATTAGAGTGGCTGGCAGAACTGGGAGGCATGAAACGAGATATTACGTTTTTGATTCTTTCCGGGATTGCATTGCTTCTTAGTATTTTGAAAGTGGTTCCCCTTCCGTTTGACATTGCGTGGATCGCAATCATTCTTTGTGGAGTTCCGATCATACTGGAAGCGGTCATTGGTCTTGTGACAGCTTTTGATATCAAAGCCGATGTGCTGGTTTCTCTTGCCCTGATCGCGTCTGTGATCATGGGAGAATATTTTGCTGCCGGTGAAGTGGCATTTATCATGCAGATTGGTGCGCTGTTAGAAGAACTTACGGTGGCGCGTGCACAGGCAGGCATTGAAAAACTGGTTCATCTGACACCGCAGACGGCGCGGGTTATTTCGGCAGACGGAAAAGAAGAGAAAGTCATTGCGGCAAAAGACGTTAACGTGGGCGATATATTACGGGTTCTTCCCGGAGAAACCATTCCGGTAGATGGCGTGATCCTTTCCGGACAGACCTCAATCAATCAGGCGGTTATGACCGGAGAATCGATGCCGGTTGATAAGACAACCGGCGATGAAGTTTCTTCCGGAACGGTAAACCAATTTGGAAGTTTTGATATGAAAGCAACCAAAGTAGGGGAAGATTCTTCGATTCAGAGAATGATTCGTCTCGTACAGTCTGCCGATGCCAGTAAGGCAAAAATTGTAAATCTGGCAGACAGCTGGGCAACTTGGATTGTTGTCATTGCTCTGGTTTCAGCGTTGTTTACGTGGCTCATTACCGGAAAAGTAATCCGTGCAGTTACCATCCTTGTTGTATTCTGTCCGTGTGCCCTTGTGCTGGCGACGCCGACAGCAATCGTTGCCGCCGACCAAACATGGATTCCTTGTACGAGAGGGCGATGCGTTGGAACGACTTGCCAAAGTATCGAAAATTATGTTTGATAAAACCGGTACGTTGACAATGGGAACGCCGCAGGTCGTCAATGTCGTCAGTGTTCTTTCGGAAATTGGAAAAGAAAAATTGTTTGCCTTGTGTGCAGCTGCGGAAAGCCGCTCCGAACATCCGTTAGCAAAGGCAATCGTGCGTTCGTATAAAGAAACCGGAAACGGCATTTCCAATAATGAAATTGAGGAATTTGAAATGATTCCCGGACACGGAGTAAAAGCAGTCGTTGCCGGTCAAAAGATTACCGCAGGAAATCCGGCGATGTTTGAAAAGGAAAAAATTGTATTTGACAAAGAGGCATTACCGCAGGCGGAAAGTGCAGTAAAACATGGAGAAACAGTGGTTTATGTCGAATGTCGTCCGGAGACGAAATTGGAACGGATCGATCGATTTCAGCAGAAGGGTGAACTGGTCTGCATGATCGGAGATGGAATTAACGATGCTCCTGCTTTGAAAAAGGCGCATGTGGGAATTGCCATGGGCGGGATCGGAAGTGATATCGCTGTTGATGCTGCGGACATCGCACTGGTGGATGATGAGATTAAAGAGGTTCCACATTTAATGGGACTGGCAAAGAAGATGATGACAAAGATCAAATTGAATCTTACCTTTTCTATGACGTTGAATTTTGTGGCGATCATACTCGCGATGACGGGAATTCTGAACCCGGTCATTGGCGCTTTGGTACATAACTGTGGTTCGGTGTTAGTTATTATCAATTCGGCACTTTTACTGCGTTGGAAAAGAAAATAAGTGGTAACAAATCCACTACATATTGTTAAAATAATTTCCTTTCGTGTGATATATTGTTCTTTCATGAAAAATTAATGCATTTTTTATAAAGATGTGTTATAATAGCAGAAAATGTTATCACAGAAAGGAATTTTTGATATATGAAAAGAAAAATGGGAAAAGGATTAACAATCCTGATAACAATGTCCATGATTGTATGTGGGATTCCGTTTCCACTGGGACAGACAAATGAGGGAAAGAGAGCAGATGTTGTGAAAGCAGAGACAAAAACGGCAGAGATCCGTACAGTCAATGCCAATCTTGGTGCCGGGAAAAAGTATCAGATTGCCGGCATACATGATGCAGAGCATATCGCAGATGAAGACGTCAAAAATCCGTATGTAGAGTGGTCTAACGGCAGAGGGTCATATGTGTATTATGGAAATTATTACCAAAGCGACCGCAGTGGAAAGAAAAAAGATCCTATCAAATGGTGTGTAGTCGATGCTTCGACAACAGAATATGGAGATTATTCGATGTTATTGCAGTCCGACGCGGTACTGGATAACGTGGTCTATATCAATGATTATGCAAAGAAACTTAATTACAGCGTCACAGAATCCGATGGATCGTCTGTTTTCGGAACTACCTATCTGAAACGTGAGAAAGGACAGGATACCGATCACCTTGCAAATGACTATCAGTACAGTGATATGCGGTACTGGCTTAATTCCATGAAAAATCCGGATGGAACCGACGCATGGGAAGGGAATAGTACCGAAGGTGGGTTTCTGGATACCGCATTTTCAAGGGAAGAGCAGCTGGGTCTTTTGGACAGCAAAAAGGATGCTCTCATACATACGCGCAGAAATTATGATACGTATCCGGGAACGGTTACCTATGATCATACCCGTTTACAGGGAGATAAAATATTTATCTTCAGTATCGAAGAGTATATGAAGGCCCTATTTGGAGAAGACTGGGGAAGCAAGACTTCTGCCGTAATGGCTGCCAATAAAACCGCGACAGCATACGGATGTGAAAAACAATGCTGGAATAAAAATCAAGTAAAAGATACCGGAAAATATTATGCGTTTTTTTGGGTACGTACAAGACGGATATGTAATTCGGACAGAATAGGGTATTATTGTATCAAGTATGGAGGCTGCTATGAGGGATTTAAAGATTATGGGGCGATGAATACTTTGAAAACAGGAGCAGGAACCGTACCGGCGTGTAACTTGAAACTTTCTTCGGTTGCATTTACTTCAGCAAGTAATCAGAAAAAAGCAGATTCTTTTATCCAGACAGAGTCTGCTGAAAATAATCAGAATTGGAATGTCACAATGAATGGGGGAAGTGGTTTTTCCGCTTCATTGAAAGCAGGACAAAAGACCTCAGGGCTGCACGCAGGAGATACTATCTATGTAAATGTTAAATCTCTTGGTAAAAATATAAATAAAGACATTGCCTACAATCAGCTTTCTGCCATGCTGCTGGACAAAAACGGAACGGTAGCTGCCTATGGAAAAGTGGCAGATATTGTAGACGGAACAATTCAAAAAGACGGAACTGCCCTTACCGATATTCCGATTACATTTCCGGGAAGTGAGGAACTTAAAAAGGGAGGACATTTTACCCTGAAACTTTTTGCGGAAGAAGTGAATTCAACAGCAACGCAAAATCTTGTTGATTTTGCCAGTAATTTCGTCTCTGTTTCTGTTAATTTTATACCAACACAGGGAATTATTGTATCGAATCCTTATGATAGTCATATCGTATATGAAGCAAGTGAGCAAAACGGAGCAGAATCCCAGTATCTTCCTGCGAATACAGTATTAAAAGATATTGTGTATCAGGCAGAAGAAGGGTACTATTTTCCGGAAGATTATATCCAAAAACTGGAAGGATTATCCAATGGAACCATCAACGGAATTACAGTTTCCAGAGATAGTTACACCAAACTGACAATTTCCGGAAAGCCAACGCAGGGAACGGTGATCGCACTTGCGCCGGCAACACAGAAAGCCGAGCAGGAAAGACCGCAAAATGTGGCTGGAGGAATTAAGAAGATCACGGGAACAACGGAAGCAATGGAGTATCGTTTGGTGACAGAGGAAACGACACAGGGAGCATGGCTTTCCTGTACGCAGAGAATCACTGAGGTACCGGCGGCAGGTACGTATGAGATAAGAAAAAAAGAAACCGACACCTTACAGGCTGGAAAAATTATCCAACTTATAGTGCGTGAAAGAGTGGAGTTTCGTATTGAACCGGAAACAGGGCTTGTGTATGATGGAACAGAAAAGAAAGGCTATGTGGGAACACCGGAGGTTATGAGTGGAAATTATACGTCCGGAGAGTATACGGTCAGCTATACGAACGCAGAGGGCGAGCAATTGGATTCGGCACCGATTGATGCCGGAAAGTATACGGTTACCGTTTCTGTTCCCGACGATAATAAGTATTATCTGGGAAGTTCCCATGCAGAATTTTCCATTGACAAAGCGACGATAACGGTAAAAGCGGATAAAAAGAGAATGACCGTTGGTGCCAGTATTCCGAAACTGTCGTACAGTATCCTTGGCGATTTTGAAAATATGGTAAACACCGATGCGCTACAATTGCAGATTTCAAAGGAAATTGACACCCGTCAGCCGGGAACGTATTCGAATGCAATTCATATATCCGGTGCGGTTTTGAAAGATGGCTGGGAGAAAAATTACAATCCGGTCATCTATGAACAGGGAACACTTGTTGTTGTAGATAAAGAAAAAGTCGAGCTTACTCTTACCCCGGAAAAGGATATCTTTTATGATGGGCTTCCGCATAAAGGGTATGTCGGAGAACCGAAAGTATCCACCGGTGGTTATGGGGGAAACCGCTATAAAATCACATATCGTAAAGCAGATGGAAGTCTGTTATCCGGAATGCCAAGTGAAGTGGGTGAATATGAAGTGACAGCTGCGGTTCCAAGTGAGAACCCTCATTATCAGGGGGAAGTTACCATTGCTTTTTCGATTCAGAAAATGCCGGTAACACCTTCTCCGACACCGACAGCGACACCAGAGGCAACGCCGGCACATATAACGGAATCTCCAATACCGACAATAACCGCAGCACCAATACCGACCGCCGCTGCAACGATTCCGATGTGGGAGAAAACTGCTGCGCCAGATACAACAAAGAAAACAGAAAACCCCCTCGCTCCAACCGAAGTTTTGATACCGGAAAAGCAGGATGCTTCATTGGCATTGACGGGAGAAGTAAAAGCTGCAAAACATAAGGTGACACTGCAATGGCAGGAGATAGACGGAGCAGAGGGATATTTGATCTATGCTGCCAAATGCAATCGAAACGAAAAGAAAACAAAATTTAAAAGAATAAAGGAAATTTCTTCCGGATCACAAGTGCGTTTTGTGCATCGTAAGTGTGCCAAAAATACATGGTACAAATATCGTATAAAAGCCTACCGTGTTGTGAACGGAAAGAAAGTGGTCTTTGCAGAAGCGATGGAACTGCATATTCTGACAAAGGGAAGTAAGAAAATTACAAATCCGTCAGGTATTTCCGTATCACAGAAAAATGTAAACTTAAAAGCGGGAGAAAAAGGAAACATAAAAGCAAAAGTACTCCTGCCAAAGGGAAAGAAGACAAAGTGGCACATCGAAAAAATACGATATATCTCAGTAAATCCACTTATTGCTTCGGTATCACGTTCCGGAGTGATTCGCG
>FR893984.1 GCA_000434115.1 Roseburia sp. CAG:309
GGTACTTCGGTATCAGCGCTTTTTATTTTTATATAGGAAGGAATTCAGTATGGATGTAAAGAACGAACTGGCGAAGAAAGCCGAAAATACAGGAAAAGTGAAGCTAACAAAGAGCATGTCAATTGCGGACATGATTAAGACGCTTGAACCGGAGATTGCAAGAGCATTACCAAGCGTTATCACTCCGGAACGATTTACGAGGATGGCATTGAATGCTTTGAATAACACACCGAAGCTGGCAGAATGTACGCAGATGTCGTTTCTTGCGGCACTGATGAATGCTGCCCAACTTGGACTTGAGCCGAATACTCCGCTGGGGCAGGCATATCTGATTCCCTATAAAAACAAGGGGGTTTTGGAATGTCAGTTCCAGATTGGCTACAAAGGAATGCTGGACCTTGTGTACCGTAACGAAATGGTACAGACCGTTCAGGCACAGGTTGTTTATCAAAATGATGAGTTCCATTATGCACTTGGTTTAACTGGACGGCTGGAACACATACCCACGTTAAGAGACCGCGGGGAACCGTATGCTTTTTATGCGTTGTTTAAGCTGGAAAACGGTGGGTATGGGTTTGAAGTCATGAGCAAAACGGATATGGATGCCTTTGCCCTGCAATACAGTAAGGGGATTTCTTCGGAATATTCTCCTTGGAAAACGAATTATATCGACATGGCAAAGAAAACGGTCATTAAGAAAGTCTTGAAGTACGCACCGCTGAAAACGGAGTTTCAACGGGCTTTGTCCAATGACGAGACAATCAAAACCCACTTTGCCGTAGATATGTCGGAGGTGGAACCGGAGACGGTGATTGATATGGAAGAAGGTGAACTGCTTGAAAGTGCTTCTTAATACAGAAAGTATGGTGCGGTTTCGCATTCGCCGGGAATACAACCGTTTCCAGTATCGGATGCTGAAGAAAAAGAAAGAAGAGATTATTGACAAATGTGAAAAGATTCGTTTTTACGGATGTATCAAAGAATTCTTTCAATACAATGAAGGCATTTCTCAGGAAATCTTTTCTTTCTTAAGCAAACAGAAGGACATCATTCATTCAATGTGGGAAATCTATCTCAAATATGAGCAGCTCAGCTGTGAGAGCTGGGATCAGATTGAGGAATTGATTGGATTTTGGATGGTTGGGTAAGGAGACGATGAATTCAATTATTATGTGATTTCATTTTTCTACTGTACAATATTAAAAAAATTGGTTATAATGTAACCAAGAATATTTTTAGAATTTAGAATGGTGGTGAAAAAGATGGAAGCTACAGAAATTAAAAAACATGACGAAGCTACGTTAGAATTATATTCTTTACTTGGTCAAGGCTATAAGGCGATGCAAGAAGGTCGTGAAAGTTCCATCGATGAAGTGAAGGAGCGAATCCGGAAAAGGAGAGAACAACGTGCCTATCGTTAAGTTTACACAACCTGCCGAGTTTGACTTGCAATTAATAGAGAACTATATATCCTATGAGTTGCAAAATCCACAAGCTGCGGATGATACCATTGATGGGATTAGTGAAGAAGCCGAAAAACTTGCTACTTTTCCAGAAAAACATCAATTTGTTTCAGACCCGGTTTTGGCAAGATTGGGATTTCGTATGACTTGGTATGGTAATTACAATATTTTCTACATTTACGATGAATTTGAAGAGATTGTACATATTATCCGTGTTTTGTATGATAAACAGGACTGGAGAACCATTTTGAAACGATAAATTGAGGTGTGCCCTTTGTGGTACACCTTTTTTTCGCACTGTCTTATTAGGATAAGTTTGTATAAGCAACACCCCAAGTCGTTCATGACTTGGGGTTATTCTTCATATCCGTTACATTTATCCGGGAAAATTTCATCGTAAGATACTTTAAGAATGTTTTTCAAATGAAAAACTTCGTCGACATAAAGATGTCTCTGCCCTACTTCGATTTTGGCAAGGGCACTTCTTGTAATGTCACAATTGCGTATCTGCAATTTGGCGGATAACTGCTCTTGGGTCAGATTTCTTTTCTCTCGGAGCATACGGATGTTGTGACCTAACTCTTTTTCGTAGTCAGCATTCATAAAATTACACCTTTCTATTTGCACTTAAATTAGTGCATTTATATTGATTTTAGACAATTTTTATGATACAATTGCACTTGTATAGGTGCAATTATTGTATTAAAAATGAAGAACTTCATGA
>FR893985.1:0-3502 GCA_000434115.1 Roseburia sp. CAG:309
CAGATAAAACTGTATGAATGCCGGAATCCGCAAGTACATTTTTTATACATTTCTCTCTGCATATTTTTCCTCTCCCCCGCTCATACTAATACCACCAGAAGCTACGAAAGGACCTCAAAATGAATCACACACACAACAATGCAAAGAACCTCGCCACACCGGAGGGCAGGGAATCCAACGACGCCCGCAAGCGCCGCATCCGTGAGAACTCTCATTACAATGAAAAGGATCAGCCGGCGCCGGACAATAATCTGTTCTGGGAAGATGCCTCCAATCCTCTGAGCAGCAAAGGAAATTAAAAGAAGCCCGAAGGTGGATCCTTTTCCATCCTCGGGCTTTCTGTTATTCTAATGCAATATTCAAAATTACTGAAGCTGAGCCAAACGTTCTTTTACCTGAGCCATCATGCTCTGATATTTTTCCAGTTTTGCTTTCTCTTCTTCGATTTTCTTTGCCGGTGCTTTATTGACAAAATTTGGATTTCCGAGCATTCCTTCGGAACGTTTCAATTCGCCGGTCAGACGTTTTTCTTCTTTCTTCAGACGCTCAATCTCTTTTGCCACATCGACAAGTTCTGCAAACGGCATATAAATCGTACCTTTATCGATCACAACCGAAACCGCATCTTTCTCAATACCGGTTTTGTCAGCCTGAATCGTCACTTCGCTGGCATAACCAAGTGTTGCAAAAAATACTTTGTTGGTTTCGAAAATGTCTTTTACTTCGGCATCTTCTGTCACAACGATCACTTTTGCTTTCTTGCTCGGTGGTACATTCATCTCGCCACGGACATTTCGGATTCCTTTTACCGCTTCTTTGATGCGCTCTACGGCATCCATGTCTTTTGCAAAATTCATGCTTTCCGTGTATTCCGGCCAAGCCGAGATCATGATCGAATCGTCGTCATTGTCCATCAATGTACAGTAAATTTCTTCCGTAATAAATGGCATATATGGATGAAGCAGTTTCAAGGCATCGATCAATACCTTTTTCAAGGTGTAAAGTGCTGCTGCCTTTGTCTCATCCTCTTCATTGTAGAGACGAGGTTTTACCATCTCGATATACCAGTCGCAGAATTCTTCCCAAATGAAATCATAAATCTTCTGAACCGCGATACCAAGATCGTAAGTTTCCATCAACGCTGTGACATCTTTTGCCAGCTGGTTGCATTTTGCAAGAATCCATTTATCTGCCTGTGTAAGTTCGTCTGCGGACACTTCTTTATTCGCAAGCTCTTCATTTTGAGCAAAATTCATCATGATAAAACGAGACGCATTCCATACTTTGTTGGCAAAGTTACGGCTTGCCTCGACACGCTCCCAATAAAAACGCATGTCATTTCCCGGTGCATTTCCGGTAACCAATGTCAGACGCAGTGCATCGGCGCCATATTTGTCAATTACTTCCAATGGGTCGATACCATTTCCAAGGGATTTACTCATCTTGCGTCCCTGGGAATCACGTACCAGACCGTGAATCAATACCGTGTCAAACGGCACCTGACCGGTCTGCTCGATTCCGCTGAACATCATTCGCATAACCCAGAATGGAATGATATCATAACCGGTAACAAGCGTGTTGGTCGGATAGAAATATTTCATTTCTTCGGTATCATCCGGCCAGCCAAGTGTGGAAAATGGCCACAATGCGGAACTGAACCAAGTATCCAACGTATCCGGATCCTGACGCATCTCCTTGCCGCATTTTGGACAATTACATGTCTTTTCCTTGGTTACGACAAGTTCTCCGCAGTCATCACAGTAAAATGCCGGAATCTGATGGCCCCACCAGAGCTGACGGGAGATACACCAGTCACGGATATTTTCAAGCCAGTGGAAATATGTCTTATTAAAATGATCCGGTACAAATTTTGTCTCGCCATTTTTAACCGCATCAATCGCCGGACCTGCAAGTGGTTTCATCTTTACGAACCATTGTTTGCTGACACGAGGCTCTACCGTCGTACCACAGCGGTAGCAGGTTCCTACGTTATGATCGTGGTCTTCTACTTTTACCAGAGCACCTTCTGCTTCCAGATCTTTTACGATGGCTTCACGTGCTTCGTAGCGGTCCATTCCGGCGTATTTCTCGTATTCATCGACAATCTTCGCGTCGTCTGTCATTACATTGATAATTGGCAGATTGTGGCGAAGTCCTACTTCAAAGTCGTTCGGGTCGTGTGCCGGCGTGATCTTTACGACACCGGTTCCAAATTCCATATCTACGTAATCATCCGCAATCAACGGAATCTCGCGGTGAACCAATGGAAGGACAAGCATTTTTCCAACCAGATCTTTGTATCGTTCATCGTTTGGATTGACAGCCACCGCCGTATCTCCCAAAAGAGTTTCCGGACGGGTTGTCGCCAAATTGATATAACCGCTTCCATCCGCAAACGGATAGCGCAGATGCCAGAAATGTCCCTTCTGATCTTCGTACTCTACCTCGGCATCGGAAATGGATGTCAGACAATGAGGGCACCAGTTGATGATACGCTCACCGCGGTAGATCAATCCTTTATTATAAAGTTTTACAAATACTTCCTTAACGGCTTTATTGCAGCCCTCGTCCATCGTAAAACGCTCTCTGTCCCAATCACAGGAAGATCCCATTTTCTTAAGCTGGGATACGATACGTCCGCCGTACTGTTTTTTCCAGTCCCAGGCACGCTCCAGAAATTTTTCACGTCCGATATCTTCTTTCGTAATTCCCTCTTTTCGCATCGCCTCCACGATTTTCGCTTCGGTCGCAATCGACGCATGGTCAGTTCCCGGAAGCCAAAGAGCTTCATAACCCTGCATTCTCTTAAAACGAATGAGAATGTCCTGCAGCGTATTGTCAAGGGCATGTCCCATGTGAAGCTGTCCCGTGATGTTTGGTGGCGGAATTACGATCGTATACGGTTTCTTATCCGGATTTACTTCCGCATGAAAATACTTCTTGCTGATCCATTTGGAATAAAGACGGTCTTCAATGTCTTTTGGATCATAATTTTTTTCCAATTCTTTTCTCATGATTACCTCCGATAATAATAAAAAAACTCTGGAAGAATACCTTCCGGAGTCATTCGCTTCAATCAGGTACCTTCCCTCTATAAGGGCGGCAAGGCCGCGGTACCACCTTATTTCAAATAAATGCAGGTTTCCTCTTTCCTGCGTTTTATTCCTCATTCTGCCGATAACGGGGCGAACCGTGATCTTCTACACACAATATCTGCTTCAAAGATCATGCTCCGAAGCTACCTTCCACAAACCACTTGCCGGATTTCTTTCAGCCGGTGAAAATCCTCTCTGCTGGCGTTTCTTTGTGTACTCCTCTTCTTCCACGCATTTCACTTATCTTTTATAATAGGTGGTTTTTGGGGAAATGTCAAGAAAAATTTGTTGCAGGATATTATTCCAAAACCAGAGCCCGTAGTTTCCCCTTGTAAATCTACAATTTCTACTCCCTCGAATAATACTCCTTCCCTGTTTCCAAACATATTCCGGCGAGCCGTCCGTTA
>FR893985.1:3511-6048 GCA_000434115.1 Roseburia sp. CAG:309
TCCGGCGAGCCGTCCGTTACATGAACAGGCACCACAATCCAAGGCAATGTGGTTATACTTGCGATAAATATAACCGGGCCTGTCATTTCCAAGAATTGTCTGTGTCGGCGTATGACCTGTGATCACGATTTTATCTTCGTAGTAGGGCATCTCATAATCGGTGCGCGTCCACAGCAGATCATCAATGGTATACTCTTCGATCGGCTTTTTATAATAAAAATCATTCAAGCCGGCATGAACCAGAAGATATTTTTGTCCCTGGATTTCCAATTCCACATATGCTTCAAAATCGCCTATAAAATCAAGCACTTCCTGCCGCTCTTCCTTCGACAATTTACAAAATTCATCCATCGTCGTTTTTCCTCCGTTGCGAAGCCAGTCAAGCAGTATCGTTACCTGATTTTCATCAAGCGTTTGGATAAACTCTTCCGTTATTTCATTTAACATAAGTTTCAGACTTTCCAGTGCCATCCATTCATGATTTCCTGCGATACATACACAATTTGGCAGCGTCATCAGATACTGCAATGCTTTGATGGGATCCGGTCCGCGGTCCACGACATCCCCCATCACATACAGTTCGTCATTTTCATTGAATTTCATCTTTTCCAGCAGGACTTTCAGCTGTTCCAATTGTCCATGAATATCACCAATTACTTTTCTTTTCCGGCAAAATGATGATCCGCACCTTCACAAATAGCATAATGTAAAACATCCGAACGGATAAGATCCAACAATTCAATATAGCGGACAGACGGATCGCGTTCCCCATAAAGTATACGTACCTTTTTTTCCAAAAAACGATTCTATTCCTTTACGGGTTTTGTACCAGTTTATCATAAGAGGACCATTGATCAAAAGCATCCCCTTTATCCGGGATTCTCGATATCCTTGCTGTGCGCCCACCAGCGCTCCATTTGAAACACCTATAAAGTATATATCGTCAATTTGCTGTTCTTGATTAACAAACGCCATCTCTTCCGACAGATCACTTTCTCTCTCAGGCGGATTTGCAGAAACACAGACGGAGTAACCAAATCGATCTTTTATCGCGTGGGAAATCCGTACATATTTATCCTCATATCCATAAATACTCCCCCCTCGTCCTGTCTTTATAAATACAAGCGTTTTACTGCCATGTATAAAGCCATATTGAGTTTGTATTTCCTTATCGTATTACATTCAATATCAGGCATGATCAGAAGCTGGCCGTTTTTATCCATGGTGCGTTCTATTACTTTATACACGATCCGCGTGGTGACCGTTTTACTGTTTCCTTCGACATCTGTATAATTAACGGCTTTCCATAAGGAACCAACATATATGGTTTTTCCGTCACGTGGATGGCAGATATCTTTGCAGCATTCCTTTACTTTATCAAGCCATTCCTGTTTAGATTCACCGCGGCGAAGATTGTTTTTCACGATAAACCGCGAATCATCCTCTATAAGAATGCCGAGATTTTCGGCGGCATCATTGCCGCATAACCGAAATAGCCTTTATAATTGTATAAAACGCCTTCTTTATAAGTCTTTGAATTATCCAGTGGGGTAACATCAAGGTCAACGGGAACGAACTCTTCTGAAATTGGGGTCGGTTCCATGTTATAGGTATGAAACATTTCAACATTGACATCAAAGATATTCCTTCTAAGAGAAGAACCGATATCATCCCATCCATTCTCTGACGCAGTGTTTCGGCAGATGGAATGGTGCTTGTGATTCCAAGTGCACGTTCATAATAACCATGATCCTCTAACATTTTGCGGATATCTTCGTAAGCGGTTTTTCCCTGACAAAGCAAACCGATATAACAAAGAAGAATATCACCGTTTTTAATCTGACTTTGAGAACGCTTGCTATCTACTTTCATTGTATTACATTTTTTAATAAAGCGGCTTTTTCCAAGCAGTTGTCCGACAAGAAAAAGGCTGCTTGGAGTGATAGGACGCTCCTCTGAAAGTTGAATGATTTTTTCAAACGTATCCATAGCTATCATCCTCCTGTTTGTCTGAATTGTTTTTTGATGATCTCATAATACCAGAGGGTAATGTACATTTTTTTGCACATTATATTAAACAGAAATTAGCATTGCCATAAACAGATTATCATTGTATAATAATATCAAATCATCCATTTGAAGGAGGCAAAATCATGAAAAAGTTTTTATCAATTGCACTTATTTTCACCTTAGTTTTTAGTACTTTTGCGTTTGTCCCATCCACGTCATCACAGGCTGCGACAAAACAGATCCTTATCGCACGTTTAAGCAGCAATTCGTTGACTTGCCACAAATCAACTTTTAATACCAATTTAAAAGGAAACAAAGACTGGCAATGGGAAAATATCGTAGGCTACGGGAAGAAACTCTCTTACAAAGTTTCACCAAAATGCAAATTTTATACTTTAAGTGCGGACAGCGTCACACTCAGCAAAGTAAGCCGCAGTACTTTTAAGAAAAAGCTGTATGACTATTCAAAACAAAGAGAAAATGGCGTCACTTATTATTGGGGCACCGCCGCAAAGATTACGATCAAA
>FR893985.1:6057-8408 GCA_000434115.1 Roseburia sp. CAG:309
CAACGATTACGATCAAAGGCGGAAAAGTAGTGAAAATCCAGCAAGTATTTCAGTCTTAATAAAAATGGCAGGAGAGAGAATTTCTTTCCTGCCTTATTGTTATCTTTCATTATAAAACCGAGTGATCGCCGCCTGTGCTTCTTCCGATTCATGTTTTTTACGAAACCGCTCACGGTCCTCCAGGATAGCAAGCATTTCATCGACCACCATTTCTTCGGTTGGGGCACTGAGGCGGTACAGATAGCCTAACATCCGTGTCGCCGTATAGTCCGTATTCATATGTGTAAATGCAATCTCCCGGCTCAATTCCTCATCAAAACCCTTTTTCAAAAGCAGCCGATATACTTGTTCGCTCATTCCCGATGCCATTTTTATCCTTCCTTTCATCACCACGCCGTTCCGTCAGAAAAACATCCCTTGGGATTTCTGCCACCGAGAGCAAATTTCTTTTTCTCCGGAATCGTATTTTTCCAGCCCAAATAGAAGGCTGTCACGCGGTCCACCTGGTTGACAATTTTGTATTTTAATGTTTTCCCACTTTTTGTAAATGTCGAAAGCATAATATCATTGGGATATTTCTTTCCAACATGACGAACCAACGCCGAACTGATTCCATCCGTAATCGAAGTCATATACAAATCTCTGGCTCCAAACAAATGTAAAATCTCATGTGCATATGTCGCCGCTCCCTCTGCCTCTTTCTCATATTTTGAAAAAAGAGCACACATTTCATAAAAATTCTTTTTGCCATCTTCCATATAATGTACCGAGGTCGAACTCACACCGGATTTATTGATAAATAGCAAAAAACCAATGCTGCCTGTGTCATATTTTTCGCGTATCTCATCCACATTAATAGACTGTTCAATACGTGTCTGCATCTGGTCACTGAAACGATTTAATCTTTTCTCGGAATCGTCTAATTTAATCTTTGTTTTCACTTCATACTGCAAGTCAGGATTTGCATAAGAATCTGCCACCAATGTCACATTTTTCTTATACCTCTTCCCCTGTCGTTGGATAAATGCTGCTGCCGCTTTGAGTTTCCGATTGACATCCTTTTTTTGTTTTTCATTCCACTTGCTGTCGGCATCCTCCACAAAGATACTGACCAGCACCGATTTTCCGATCAGGACGCCGGCACTTCCTGTCTTTTGTGTTTTCCACTGTTCTGACGTTTTGGCCGCCTGTAAAGTTGGCGTCATTGTTTGCCATAGTGTTCCCATAAGCAGACTTATAAGCAGTGTAGCTGACAATATTTTCCTACTCATACTATTTTCCCCCACTCACTACATTTCGTGAAATTCCCTGCAAATAGCAGCGAATATTTTCGCAGACTTCATCTGCGCATCGTTTTCTCGCCTCACACGTCGCCCACGCAATATGCGGCGTGATGATAAGTTTTGACGAATCCTGTATGTTCAGCAGCGGATCTCCTTCTTCCATCGGCTCCTTTTCCAAAACATCCAGTCCGGCTGCCGCAATTTCATCGTTTTGCAATGCTTCTGCCAATGCTTTTTGATCGACGATCGGACCTCGTCCGAGATTCAGAAGCACCGCTGTGTTCTTCATTTTCCGAAGTGCCTTGGCATCCACTAATTTTTCCGTCACCGGTGTAAGTGGCGCATGAATTGAAACAATGTCTGCCTGCTCCAGAAATTCATCCCATGTCACACGTTGATATTTCGGATGGTCGTGCTTTCCTGAAGTGGAATAGTAAATGACTTTGCAGCCAAATATCTCCGCGATCTCTGCCACCTTTTCTCCAATCGCGCCCATTCCGATGATGCCGTAAACTTTTCCATCCAATTCATGAAATGGTTTCGCAAAGTGGGAAAACACGTCACTTTTTGCATACGTTCCGCTTTTGACAAATCGGTCATAATACGCCAGTTTTTCATACACATAAAACAACAGCGCAAAGGTGTGCTGCGCCACCGACATGGTCGAATACCCTTTTACATTTGTCACCACAATTCCGCGGCTTTCCACATAAGGCATGTCCACGATATTGGTTCCGGTCGCCGTCACACAGACCAACTTTACATTTTTTGCCTCTTTCAACAATTCCTCATTCACGGGAATTTTATTAACAATGATAATATCCGCATCTTCAATCCGCTTTGCATTTTCTGCCGGCTTGGATGCCGGATATTTTACTACCTCGCCAAGTTTGTCAAATTCTGACAAGTCTACATCTTTTCCTAATGTATCTGCTTCCATAAAAACGATTTTCATAGGTTTGTACCTCCTGGTTCCCTGCTAGATTAACATTTGCTTTAACCCTAACATCATTTTATATGGTAATGTGGGAAACGTCAAATGCTTTTTCTTTTTTGGCGTGTACCGAC
>FR893986.1 GCA_000434115.1 Roseburia sp. CAG:309
ACTTTATAACTTAAAAAGTTGACTTTTAACATTGTATAAGTTAAAATGAAATAAATTGAGTTAAAAAGGAGAAATGACGATATGCTTACAAATGTTTTTGGACTTTCTATAAAATATGCGGCATGGAGCCATCAAGACGATTTGCCTCTTTACATTGCAGGAAGTTATGATTTTTATACAGCATATATTGGAGATAAACGTTGCATTTTACTTATTCCAACAGAAGCGCTTGCAACTCTTCCATCATTAAAAAAACAGATAGCCAAAATACAGCAGATAGATAATGTACCTGTTGTATTTGAACTGGTGACTATATCAAAATTTCGAAGAGAAAGTTTCATTGAAAATAATATACCATTTATCACTGAGAAGCAGGTGTATCTGCCGTTTATTGGAACAGTACTTACAGATGAGACGGAACTTCCCAAACTGACTGGAAAATTTGTTTGCTCTACTCAGCAGTTATTTTTATTATATCTATATGGAAGGAGAAATCGACTGTATATTTCAGAGGCAAAAAAAATGCTTCCGTTTACTGCAATGACGCTGACTAGAGCAGTAAGGCAATTGGAAGCCTCGGACTTATTTTTTGCAGCAAAAGATGGTGTAAACAAATTCATTGAATCAAAATATGGGCGATTGGAATTGTTTGAAAAAGCAAAAAGATACCTGTCTACGCCAGTCCGCAGATCAGGTTTTATAGATAAACAGCAAGTTACGGACAAAATGGTGTTTGCAGGAGAAAATGCACTTTCAAAGAAAACAATGTTAAATCCAAGTCGTGTTGTAACATATGCAATTTGCGAGAAAGATTATGATAAAACATTGTTGACAGAAGAACTGCTGGAACCGGATAAGCAGGTTAGACTTGAATTATGGGCATACGACCCGAAACAATTTGCAGATGATAACAATGCGGATGATATTTCTGTTGTTCTATCTTTTCAAAATACGGATGATGAGAGAATTGAAAAGGCAATAGACGAATTGAAGGAAAGAAGGTTACAGGAGTAATGGTCAATGGATTTACGAAATTTAAAGAAAGATTTAAGAAATTTGAAAACCAATATGTGATAATTGGTGGAACCGCATGTGATTTGATTATGCAAAACGAGGAATTGCCCTTTCGTGCTACGAAAGATATTGATATTGTTTTGATTGTCGAATCTATTACGGCAGAGTTTGGCGAAGCATTTTGGGATTATATAAAAGAAGCAGGATATGAGCACTTAAATAAGAGTAACGGAAACCCGCAATTTTATCGTTTTACAGCTCCAAAAAGTAAAGAATATCCGTACATGATAGAGATTTTTTCCAGAAATCCGGATTATATTATATTGGGAGATGATGCAATTCTTACTCCACTTCCGATAGATGACGAAATATCTAGTTTGTCAGCAATTCTTCTGAATGAAGCTTATTACGAACTGCTGAAAACAGGACAGATGTTGATTGATGGCATTCCGGTATTAAGTCCCACTTGTCTAATACCATTTAAGGCAAAAGCATGGCTGGATTTAAAAGAACGTAAGTCCAAAGGAGAGCATGTCGATAGTAAAAACATAAGGAAACATAAAAATGATGTGTTCCGATTAGCACAGTTAATTACTATCAATACAAGGCAGTTTCTCAGTGTGGAAATAGCAGAAGATATGAAAAAATTCTTATCGGAGATGGATGGTGAAGAAGTGGATTTGAAGTCTTTGGGGATTAGAGGAACCAATCTGCAGAAAATGATAGATATATTGCGTCGATGTTATGATTTATGAGGTATATTTTAACGGCTTCCTGTGTATGTGTAGTGATACCCGATTTGCCAAGATATGATGGAAACTTC
>FR893987.1 GCA_000434115.1 Roseburia sp. CAG:309
CTGCATCTTATCACTCCCTTTCCTCATTTTCTTCTATTAATTTTTTCAACTCATTCCTGGCCCGGAACAGTCTGGATTTTACTGTCCCTTGCGGAACATGCAGCATTTTAGCGATTTCTTTTACCTGAAATCCCTGATAATAATGTAATACAACGATAACACGCAGATCCTCGTCCAGTGAAAAGATAAATTCCCATACTTTCTTAGTCTGTTCATTTTCCTGCGAAAGAAATTTTTCAATCTCATCCGTAAAAAGATACCGGTTTCTTTTCTTAATTTCCTTTCTGGCATTGTTCACTAGTATCTGTATCAGCCAGCTTTTGAATTTTTCCTCATCGCGAAGAGTATGTATTTTCTCATAAGCCGTCAATATCGTCTCTGCCACGACATCTTCGGCATCATGATAATTGTTCACAATACTATTTGCCAAAAGAAACATTTCCTCTTTATACCGTCGTATCTGTAAACTGAAGTATTCTTTTTTCATGGTAAGCGCTTTTCCTCCATATACTTCCCGTCGGAAGTACTTCTATATATTAGATACTTTAAAAGGGCAAAAGGTTCACGAGGGGGGGATTTTTTTGTGGCAAATACAAATTTTATTGATAATACTGCGCCTGTGCTTCCCACATCTGCTCATAAAGATTTCCCTTTTCCTGCAGCAGAGTCTCATGGGTGCCATCCTGGACAATGTGTCCCTCATTAAATACAAGGATGCGGCTGCAAAAACGGCAGCTGGACATGCGGTGCGAGATAAATACCGCGGTTTTATTCTGCACCATTTCATGAAACCGTTTATACGTCTCATATTCGCTGACCGGATCCAGCGCTGCGGTCGGTTCATCCAGGATGACAACCGGAGCATCCTTATACAACGCCCTTGCCAATGCGATCTTCTGCGCCTCACCACCCGATATCTCAACGCCATTTTCCTGGATTTGGTAAATATTGGTTTCCATTCCCTGCTCCATGTCTTCCAATCGTTCCCCAAAGCCTGCCTCCTGAAGGCATCGTTCGACTTTCTTTCCATCGTATTGCAGTGCGCCTGCTACATTTTGTGCGAGTGAAAAGGAAAACAATTTGTAATCCTGAAATACGACGGAAAAAATCTTCAGGTATTCTTCGTAATCGTAAAGCTGGATATTAATTCCATTTAACAGGATCTCGCCTTCCGTCGGATCGTACAGACGGCAGAGAAGTTTTATAAAGGTACTCTTTCCTGCACCATTTGGCCCTACCACTGCCATTTTTTCCCCAATTTCAAATTTCATGGAAACATGGTCGAGAACCATTTTTTCCGAACCGGGATAACGAAAAGAGACATCGCGGAATTCCAGTTGAAACCGGTTATCATCGCGCTTTTCGATTGGCAGCGTCCCCTCGTATTTTTTATTTTCAAGCTCCAGAAAATCATAATAATGCGCCATATAATCCGCTGTGATCTTTAACGAAATTCCTTCGTCCATAATGCTGTTCAGACCGGATAACAGTTTCAGGATCGCGGTACAGTAACATACAACATTTCCGATGCTGATCAGTTTTAAAATCCCTTTGGCTCCCACATAGACATAACAACTGAGCGATGCCAGAAATCCCGCTGCACTCTGCCCTGCCTGAAAGACCGCATAATATTTTAACTTCCACTTTGCACGTTCTTCCAGTTCATCCGCCTGGCTTTTCATGGTTTTTACAATCTTATCCTGCATATGATACATGCGGATATCTTTTCCATATTCATACTTATGTAAATAGTCCATGAAATAACTAAATGCCCGGTTAAAACCGAGTGTCTTTTCTACCAGTTTCTTCTCTTTTTCCTCATTGGTCTTCGTTACCCGGTATCGGATCCATACACTTACCGCTAATATCAGGGCAAGGATCACACCGCAGTACCACTGATTCAAAAAAGATTCATGGCCGGCTGTCCCTTTTCCCACCGGGATAAACAGCGGGATAACGAGGGCAACAGATCCTGCTATCGTTAATACAGCCTCCAGTACCGATGCCAGTTTTTCACAAAGCATATAAATTCCGCCCCCGATCGAATACGATTCCCTTGCTTTATGAACCATATCCAGGGTTTCCTTTTTTTCAAGGATCTCATAGTCCAGTTCATAACACTTTGCACTGATACTTGCATCCACGCGGGAATCCATTTCCTGCTCTTTGACGCGGAGTATACTTTCCAATCCCCACCGCAGAAGAATGAGGGCAGCACTGCCGCATGTCATCACAACGACTACTTTCATAATGATTTCCGGTCTTTGCTTTTCCACGACCATATCCAGTATTTTACTCCCCAAAATAAGTGTTACAAACGTCTGTGCCATTGCAAACGTCTTACATACCACCTGCATCGGAAGAAAAACCGGATCCATTTTATGCAGCAGACAAAGCGATTTCCAGATTGTATTCTTTTTCAGCATTCCTCTCTTCCTCCTTCCTGTTTCCGGTAATACCGGCTTTGGATTTCAAACAGTTCCCTGTATTTTCCATTTTTTTCCATTAGCTCATCGTGGCTTCCCTGTTCTGCGATCCCTCCCTTTTCCAGAAAAAAGATCCGCTCACAAAATTTTGTACTTGCCAGACGGTGCGAGATAAATACCGCCGTTTTTCCTTCTGAAATCTCATTGTACTGTTCGTACATCCGGCTTTCTGCGATGGGATCCAGCGCGGACGTCGGCTCATCCAGCAATAACAGTCCTCCCCGTTTGTACATCGCCCTTGCCAGTAATAATTTCTGCATTTCGCCCCCGGATAACAGGACACCATTTTCATCAAACACCTGGGAAATATAGGTTTTTTCTTTCTGTGGCAATTGTTCTATTTTTTCTCTGAGTCCCGCCTTCTGAAGGCAGTTCCACAACCTGGCCGGGTTGTATTTTTCCTCTTCCGAAGTGCAGACATTACTGGTTATCGTAAACGGAAACAGCCGCACATCCTGAAAGATGGTACAAACCCGTTTTTTGTATTCTTCCGGATCAAGTTCCCGGATGTCTCTTCCATTCACAAGGATCCGTCCATGGGCAGGCTCGTACAGGCCACACAGCAGTTTTACAAGTGTCGTCTTTCCTGCCCCATTATTTCCTACGACCGCAACTTTTTCCCCGGCACGGATCGTCAGATCCAGATCCCGGATGCTGTCACTTTCCGCCCCTTCGTATCGGAAACTGACATGTTCAAATACGATTTCCAATGGTTCTTCCCTGCTCTCTGAAAGCACGGTTTCTCCCTGTTTCGGCTCTTTATAATCCATCACTTCGCGATAATGATCGTGCTCTCTGCTTGCTTTCTGAATGGCAAAAACATTTTCCGACACCCCATAAAACCAATCCGAAAATTCCGCAATGATTCCCAGATACAATGTAAATACTGCCGGCGACACCGCCCCGGCCGCCACCTGTGAGATCAGGATGGAATACGCAATGATATCCCGCAAAACGATACAGCACTGATCGCCAATTGTAGGAAAATACCAGCGAAGCTGATTTTTCTGATTGACTTTCTTTTCACGGCGGATCAAGGCATCAAACATCTCACAGAACCACGGACTTAAATGATACAGGCGAATGTCTTTTCCCGTACTTTGCTCTACCGCTGCATTTCGAATATACCGCATCTGGCGGTTTACCTCAGACCGCTCATTCCACGTCGCATCCCCATACTGAATGGCATGATTTCGCAGCACAATGTCCAAAATGCACATAACGAGCATCACACAGATAATACGCACATCCAGCACAAAAACCGCCGTCCCGTAAACGAAAAGCCCGGCCGTCTTCACGATCAATTCCGGGGTTTTATGCATCAGTTGTTCGGCTCCACAATTATCTCCCGCCAGACTATATGCTGCCTCCTGCATCTTCTTCTGTCCTTGCTGCGTCTCTACTTTGTCATAACGGATTGTCAGTCCTTTGCAAACCAGCTGCGGCATAAAAATCCGCATCCGAACAAGAACTTCGGAAAATGACAGTCTTCCCTGAAGGATCTGATCTAATATTTCAAGCAGTCCCACCAGGAAAAGCGCACCAAACATTTTTGCGATATACCCGCAAATACTTCCTTCCGTAATGGCAGCAATGGCAAGAGAGGGAATTGCCATGACCAAAAACGGTTTTCCCACACTTACTATAATAGAAAGCGGTATCTGCCACCTTGTGGCCGGATACTCTTTCCATAGCACCTTCATACTCTGATACACATTTTCTACTGCTGTCGTACCTTTATTTTTCAACTTGTCATCCCCTTTTCTTCCAATTTTCACCCTGCTATCGTAACACATTCCCGTCCCACAAATGAAAAAAGTGCACGAATGGTCATTATCCGTGCACGAACTGCATTTTCTTACTCTCTTTCTTTACAACGGAAACATCACTTCTGTTGCAAACACTCCCGGCTCATTTTTTCGATTTACATAACCATCATATTTTTCCGCAATACGGTCTATCCTGCGTAACCCAAAGCCATGTTCTCCCTGCTTTTGAGTTACAAATTCTGCCAAATATTTTCGTCTTTTCTCACATGTTGCATTGGAGACGGAAATGTACAGCTGCTTTTTAAAAATGCCGATATATATGCGCATAAAACGCCCGCTTTCTTTCACTTTCACACAGGATTCGATCGCATTGTCCAAAAGATTTCCTAATACCGCACACAGATCCACATCGGAAACGGTAAGCGCCGCAGGAATCTTCGCCGTACAGTCCACTTGTATGTCCTGTTTTTCCGCCATTGAAATCTTACTGCTGAGGATCGCATCCGCACATACATTTCCGGTCCGGACTGCCATATCGATCCCATCCAGGTCTTCTTCAAGATGATCCAGATAATCTACCATCTCTTCTGCCTGATCCATCGACATATAGGCCTTCATCATTTGCATATGATTGTGATAATCATGCCGCCATCCGCGCATTGTCTCATAAATATTCTGAACCTCTTCCCGCTGTTTTTTCAATACCTCATCCTGATATTCTCCGATTTTTTTCAACTGGCGATGCCGCAGC
>FR893988.1 GCA_000434115.1 Roseburia sp. CAG:309
CGACCGAAACACAGACATCCACAGCCTGCTTTATTATGCTAAAAATGCGGATGAAGTCGATATCGATTTTTCCTACAATCTTCTCGGCTGTACATTTCCAATTCCTGCTAAGGAGCAAAAAGAAACGTTCCATGCTTTGGTGGAGGAGTCTCTCGGAACAACGTGCGATTACGAGATGGTGAAAAATCTGCATGAAAACTTAAATGAAATGATCGAGGAAAACAGGGAAAATCCGGAACCGCTCGAACTGGACAAAGAAGATGTGAAAAAGATCCTCTCCTCGTGTGGAGTTTCGGAAGAAAAAATCGATGTTTTTGAAGAAAAATTTACGGAAAATATTGGGGAAGATCAGAAACTGGTCGCAGATAACATCGCCAATCTCCGTAAATTTGAGGTGCGAACTCCGAATGTCACCATTCAGGTAAACCCGGACCGAACCGACCTTGTCAATACGCAGATTATCGACGGTGTACCTTGTATCGTCATTGAATGCAGTGACGAGGTGGAGGTCAATGGAATCCGCGTGGCAAATCCGATGTAGGGATGATTACAACCACCGGTCGAGCTGGTGGTTGTATGTTATACTTTGTTCAATTTGTTCATAAGAATAATGATACTCTCCAATAGTTTGCATAACTTTGTATGCTGTTTTTTTGGTAATTTTTTTAACAAACTTTTATTAAGTTTATTTTTGCTCTTATCTTTCCAATTT
>FR893989.1 GCA_000434115.1 Roseburia sp. CAG:309
TGACGCCAAGCGCAAATAATATTTTTGAATATTGCGAAAAAAAGAAAATAACGTTAGTGTAAAACACCTTTTGCAAAAACAAAATTTTTAGAAAAAGCTATTGATATTGTCATAGGACTGATTTGCTTATATTTTTCCGAAGAACAATTTATGCTATCCCGATGTAAAGTTGCATTTGCAAATGTTAATATAGACTGATATAATTTAGAAAAGGAAAATAGAACATGCTAAGGCGTGCTTGGAAAGGAGAACCATCATGGCATTAGAAAACAAGCTTAATATTACGGATTCCACAGAATTGGCAAGAATGCAAGAAAAAATCAGTAAGAAAAAAGCAGTTGAGTTGTTTGAAAATCGATATGTGGGTCAATATAAGCCCGGAACATTTCAGATGCTGGCGGCGATTCATAAATATTTATTTGATGAGATATATGATTTTGCAGGGAAAATACGAACCGTAAATATGGCAAAGGGGAATTTTAGATTTGCGCCGGTTATGTATCTGGAAGCGGCAATTGAGAATATTGAGAAGATGCCACAGACAACATTTGATGAAATTATTGAAAAATATGTAGAGATGAACATAGCACATCCGTTTCGCGAAGGGAATGGAAGAAGTACCAGAATATGGCTGGATTTGCTTCTGAAAGAAGAATTGAATGTGGTTGTTGACTGGAGTTTGGTTGACAAAGAAGATTATTTGCTGGCGATGGAAAGGAGCCCGATAAAAGATATTGAGATAAAACATCTATTGAAGAAGGC
>FR893990.1 GCA_000434115.1 Roseburia sp. CAG:309
AATGGAAAGGAGCACACTATGGATAGGGATAGTTTTCAGAAATTGTATACACTTTATACATATTGTTATTTAATCACACTTTTTTCCCAATTACAAAAAACAATTGGGGAATCTTCTTATATGGAAACAAACTCTCCCAACGACCAAAATTAAACATACGATTGCATTACAGGGAGCAGATTGAAATGAGAAAAAAGTTGAAAAATTACTTACAGACACAATTTCATTTTTCATCGCTGGAGGCGGATAGGATTTTATACGGATTCGAGTCTATTGTCTCTGAAGCCGTAAAATTTGTTATTTTATTTTTTATTGCCCTGCCACTTGGTTATGCAGATGAAATGCTGGTTGCTACGATTGTTCTTTTATCCATTCGAAGCAATTCCGGTGGACTGCATTTTTCTCATTTTTTCAGTTGTCTCGCATTTACTGTAGTCTTCTATACAGCAGCTATCGGTCTGGCACAATACCCATTATCTTCCAAATTTCTTTCCCTGGGTTTGATTTTGACACTTGGCGTATTTGCTTGGGTCGGACCAATCACCTCTATCATGCGTCCGCGCCTTCAGACCAAAGATGTACAGCGCTATTCCCGGCGTGTAATCTTCTTATTGCTGATATACTCTTCCATTTTGATCACGTTTGAAACACTTCCCTATAGAAATGTTATCTATTGGGTCATTGTGTTGCAAATATTTCAATTATTATGCGCCAGAATCGCGCGGAAAGGAGAAATCTATGAAGAAGTTTATGACACCAAAAATTTATAAGTTGTGTACAATGTGTTTGGCTTTGACCATTATCATGACTTCCCATCGTGCAAGTTTCATCTTCTTTGGGGAGCCAAAATTTCCAACTGATTAGTCTTCTTAGTATAAGATGCCACACTTGTATTAGTGTGACATCTTTTTCTTGACAACTTATTCATATTAATGTATCATAAACACCACAAAGAAAATCTATTTTCT
>FR893991.1:0-4822 GCA_000434115.1 Roseburia sp. CAG:309
CGGAACTAAAATAGTGAAAAATTCGCTTGACTTTTTGAAAAAAGATCCATATAATACTTTTTGAACGAGTAGCAAACTAGCGTAAATCCAGTTTGACTGCTCGTTTTTTTGTGTTGCGAGGAGGCAACACATACATATTAGATAGGAGGATTTTAAAATGGCGGAAAGTAATAAGATGAGGGAGATGCCGGTCAAGAAACTCATGGTTCAGATGGGAATACCGATGATCTTATCGATGGCATTGCAGGCAGTCTACAATATTGTGGATAGTGCCTTTGTGGGAAATATGAAAGTGGGAAGTGAAGCGGCATTGAATGCACTTACGCTCGTATTTCCGGTTCAGATGCTGATGGTGGCAATTGGAATCGGAACCGGTGTGGGAACCAATGCGCTTTTAGCAAGAACGCTTGGAGAGGGAAATCGTAAAAAGGCGGCGAAAGTGGCAGGAAACAGCCTGTTTTTAGGAGCAGTCATATATGTGGTATGTCTGTTGTTTGGAATTTTTGGTGTAAAAGCATACATTTCCTCGCAGACCGTCGATCCGGAAGTGATTTCAATGGGAACCGGTTATCTTAGAATATGCTGCGTCATTTCGTTTGGAATCATTTTTTTTTCTTTGTTTGAAAAATTATTGCAGGCGACGGGGCGTTCCCTGTATTCTACTATAGGTCAGGTTGTGGGAGCGGTAGTAAATATTATTCTTGATCCGATTATGATCTATGGAATCGGTCCGGTGCCGGAAATGGGAGTAGAAGGTGCTGCTTATGCAACGGTGATCGGACAGGTCGCATCTGCGGTGCTCTTATTTCTTTTTCATATAAAATTGAATAAAGAATTTGAACATGACGCAAAGTATATGAAGCCGGATCGTGGAATTATCAAAGGAATTTATGTGATCGGACTTCCGGCAATCATTGCACAGGCACTTATGTCAATCATGGTTTATGTTATGAATCTGATTTTGAAGTTTAATGCCTCTGCACAGACCGCATACGGATTGTTTTATAAAGTACAGCAGTTTGTATTATTCTTAGCATTTGGACTGCGCGATGCCATTACACCGATTATCGCTTATGCCTACGGAATGCAGAGCAAAAAGAGGATTCAGGATGGAATAAAATACGGACTGATGTATACGCTTGTACTTATGGTTATTGGTGTGATGATCACAGAAATTTTCCCTGGTGCATTTGCCACGTTATTTAATGCAGGACAGTCCAGAGAATATTTTATGAGCGCAATGCGAATTATCTCTATCAGTTTCCTTTTTGCGGGAATCAATATCGCGTATCAGGGAATTTATCAGGCATTGGATGGTGGAATGGAATCGCTTGTGATCTCACTGCTAAGACAGTTTCTTATCATCTTGCCACTGGCAGGAATTTTCTCTGTTTTTGTCAGAAATGGTCAGATGGGAGTTTCGCTCATCTGGTGGGCATTCCCGATTACTGAGTTCATAGCCTGTCTCGTGGGATATGTATTTTTAAAGAGGATTCGAAAGAAGACTGATTGCATGAAAGAATAAGAATAATAGACGTATTTTTGCACATACTACATTTCAAACAGCAGTCATTGAATGACAAAAATTGGAATGGAGGAACTTATGGAGCAGAATGTACGCCCTTTTGGATTAAGGGATAAAGCAGGTTATATGTTTGGCGATTTTGGCAATGATTTTACCTTTATTTTGTCAAGCATGTTTTTATTGAAATTTTATACAGATGTCATGGGAGTTCCCGCCGGAGTGGTCGGTATAATGATGATGGCAGCCCGCGTAGTGGATGCCGTTACCGACGTGGCGATGGGACAGATCGTGGATCGTACCAAACCGACAGAACGCGGAAAATTTGTGATCTGGATTCGGAGAATGTGCGGTCCGGTCGCCGTGGCATCTTTTTTGATGTACGCAAGCTGGTTTGCGCATATGCCGCTTGGATTTAAGATATTCTGGATGTTTTTTACGTATATTCTGTGGGGGAGTGTGTGTTATACCGGGATCAATATTCCGTATGGTTCGATGGCATCGGCAATTTCCGGAAATCCATCGGACCGTGCACAGCTGTCAAACTGGAGAACAATCGGTGCGTCGCTGGCGGGAACCGTGATTGGAGTCGTGATGCCGCTTGTCGTATATTATCAGGATGAAAACGGAAATAATGTGCTTTCCGGAACACGCATGATGATTGCCGCGCTGGTGTGCTCGATCGGAGCTGTGATCTGTTATCTGATCTGTTATGCTATGACGACGGAGCGAGTAAAGGTGGAGCAGACGACGAGTCAGTTCCGTGTTTCGGAATTGCTCTCGGGGATCGTGCATAACCGTGCCCTGATTGGGATTATCGTCAGCTCGATCTGTATGATTCTGGCACAAATGACACTTACGAATATGACAACGTATCTTTTCCCCAATTTTTACGGTAACATCCGGGCGCAGTCATTATCGGGACTGGCAGGAACGGTTATTACACTGATCTGTGCTTCCTTTACGGTGCCGCTTTCGGCAAAACTGGGAAGAAAGGAGCTGGGTATCGCCGCCGCTTTGTTTGGGGCAGCAGTGCTTTTTGTGACTAACTTTTTGAAATTACAGAATGCGTATGTGTTTGTCGTATTTTATACCTTTGCGTATGTCGGAATTGCGATCTTTTCACTCATTACATGGGCGATGATCACGGATGTCATTGACGATGCGCAGGTTCATGATGGAAGGAGATCCGATGGAACAATCTATTCGGTCTATTCTTTTGCAAGAAAAGTAGGACAGGCGGCGTCTTCCGGTGTGGCGGGACTTCTATTAAGCATCATCGGATATAGTCAGGCGACAGCATTTGAACCATCCGTCGTCAATGGAATCTACCATATTACCTGTCTGGCACCGGCGGTCGGTTTTGTCCTTCTCGCTCTCTCATTGGCATTTTTGTATCCGCTGGATCGGAAAAAGGTGCAGGAAAATGCGCGGATTCTGGTAGAAAAGGAGAATGAGGCGAAATGAAAAATTATGCTTTTTGTGTGGATTCTGACGGTTGTGTCATGGATACGATGACACCGAAACACCGGTTTTGTTTTGGCCCGGAAGCGATAAAAATGTGGAATCTTCTGCCATGGGAAAAAGAAGCCGAAAAACGCTGGGAAGAGATCAATCTTTGGCAGAAAACAAGAGGAATCAATCGTTTTCAAGGGATTTATCGTTTTTTGTATGAGTTCAGAGACAAGATTAGTGAGGCGGACGAACTTCCCCGGCTGGAACATTGGCTGCAGACGACGGGAGAATATTCGGAACGAGCACTTGCCGAAGAAGTGAAAAAGACCGGTTCAAAATTATTACAGCAGGTACTCGACTGGTCGGATAAAGTAAATGAATCGATTGATCAGCTTCCCAAAAACAAAACAAAGGTATTTACCGGGGCAAAAGACATCATTTCCAGAATATGTAAAGAAACAGATATTTATATCATTTCGTCAGCAAATCGGGAGGCGGTATGCCGTGAATGGGAAGAGGCAAGTGTATTAAACTATGTTACAGAGTGCATGACACAAGAGAAGGGAACAAAGTGCGAGTGCCTCAAAAAAGTATGTGCATTGGGATACGAATCATCTCATGTTTTGATGGTCGGAGATGCTTTGGGCGATAAGGAAAGTGCTGATGTTGCGGGGATCCCATTTTTCCCAATTCTTGCCGGAAAAGAAGAGGAGTCATGGCAGGAAGGAAGAGAAAACGCGTTTCCGGCATGGCTGAATGGAAACTATACCAAAGAGATGCAGCAAAAATATGAGAATCAATTTTATCAAAATTTAGGAAGGGATGAAAGAATATGAACATTGATCTGAGAGCAAATCCGTTTTTTTTGACAGAAGAAGATTGTGACTGGGTTCACGAGACGATTGACGCGATGAGCGATGAAGAAAAAGTAGGGCAGTTATTTTTTCAATTGACCTCTTCACAAAAAGAGGAGGATCTGATCGAATTGATACAGACGTATCATCTTGGAGGATGTCGCTACAATCCGGCGCCGGCGAGAGAGGTATGGAAGCAGAACCGGATTCTGCAGGAAAACAGCAAGATTCCGTTGTTTATCGCCTGCAATACGGAATCCGGTGGCGATGGTGCATGTACGGATGGAACGTATATTGGTAATGGCATGAAGATTGGAGCGACGGGAAACCATGATTACGCGGAAGACATGGGGCGCATGGGAAATGCCGAAGCGGCGGCGATCGGATGTAATATGGCATTTGCGCCGGTCTGCGATATCTATTACAATCCGATGAATACGGAGATTTCGACAAGAGCCTTTTCCAATGATCCGGAAATGGTAAAAAAATGCAGTGTCGAATATGTGAGGGGTGCGCACCAGAATACGGATTTTGCCTGTGTGGCAAAACATTTTCCGGGAAATGGTGTGGATTACCGTGATGCGCATTTGTCCAATCATGTTAATGATTTCTCACCAAAACACTGGGATGAGACATATGGTATGGTTTACAAAGAACTGATTGAAAATGGGGTCGAAGGCATTATGGGCGGTCATATTATGCTTCCGAAATATGTGCGTGAACTTGCTCCGGAACTGCCGGAAGAGGAAGTGTGGATGCCCGCGACGCTGAATAAAACATTGATGACAACTCTTTTGCGGGATAAATTGGGATTTCAAGGTGTCGTAGTGACCGATGCTTCGCATATGGTAGCAATGACAAATCAGATGACGAGAAAAGAAATGCTTCCGCGTGCCATCAACGCCGGCTGCGATATGTTCCTGTTTTTCAATGATCCGCAGGAGGATTATCAGACGATGCTTACCGCCTATCAGAGAGGGGTGATCTCGGA
>FR893991.1:4889-7564 GCA_000434115.1 Roseburia sp. CAG:309
ACGTTTACAGCTCCATAAAAAAAGTGCGGCAGAGATGGTTCCGGAGCAGGATACACTGGACAGGGTACTTGGAAATGAAGAATTTAAGAAAAAGCAGAGCGAGATCAGTGAAAAAAGTCTTACGCTTGTGAAATACAAAGACAAAGACGTGCTGCCAATTTCGCCGGAGAAATATAAAAAGGTAATGATCGTGCACATTAAAGGACATGAGACGGGGATGGTGGAACTCCTGAAATTGTGCGGCATGGAAGGAAAAAATCCCGCGGAGACGGTGAAAGAAAAATTATGCGAACGCGGATACGATGCGTATGTTTACGAAAGTCCGCTTGACCAGATGAAACAGAAGGCTTTGAAAGGAGAAAAACCGGATCTGAACATTTATTTTGCCGGAAAGAACGCCATCTCCGAATTCCGCGAGCAGGCGGATCTTGTGATCACTCTTTGCGATGTGATGGCAGGCAGACCAAGCTTTGGAATGTCGAAAGGCGGCGGTGAAATTCCGTGGTATGTATTTGAAGTACCCGTGATCGCGGTCGGATGCGGACAGCCGACGATGCTTTCCGATATTCCACAGGTGCGCACGTATATCAATATTTACGATGCCAAAGAAAATACACTGGAAAAACTGATCGAGGCGCTTTCGAGCGGAGCGGATGCTTTTGTTGGAAAAGATCCGATCGATAGTTTTTGTGGACTACAGGATACGAAATGACAATGTATTGACATTCGTTTTCGAAAAGAGTAAGATGGTGGATACGAAAGAATGAAACGGGGAATTGAGAATGAAAAGGATAAGGTTATTTTGTTTTGGGGTGCTGGCTTGTATGCTTATTGTCATGGGCAGCGCCCCTCATAAAGTAAGTGCCGCTGCATTTAAAATCGGGGATTGGGAGTATCAGAGGATGGTTTCGGATTCTTTGGTCTCGACGGGAAATAATGCCCGTTTGAAGAAAGCACTCCAAAAAGTGCGAGAAGGAAAAGAAGTGACAATCGCATACCTCGGCGGTTCCATTACAGAAGGAGTGGGGGCAAGCCCGAATGAAAAATGTTATGCAGAGTTGTCTTGGAAAAAATTTACAAAAAAATATGCCACATTAGATAATGTGTCTTTCGTAAATGCCGGTATGAGCGGAACGCCGTCTCCTTTAGGCGCGATCCGTTATCATAGAGATGTAGAGAGTAAGATAAACGGAGGAAAAGGACCGGATATTTTGTTTTTGGAATTTGCCGTGAACGACAAGGAGGAGTGTACTCAAGGGGGCGCCTATGAGGGATTGATACGCCGCGCAATGAAATCCGGAAGTGCGGTTGTTTTGATTTTTTCGGTATTCCGTGATAATTTCAATTTACAGGATACCTATATTCCTTATGGAAAATATTACGATCTTCCAATGATCAGTATCAAAGACGGTGTAAAATCACAGTTTGATCAACCGGGATTTTCGGAATGGTTTTTTCATGATTACTGGCATCCAACCAACGCAGGGCACGCGTTTATGGCAGACTGTATTGCCAATCTGCTGGAAAAAGTGGACTGGCAGATGCCGCAAAAAGATTCTATGGAAGATGTTTCGAAGGTAAAACCGTACAAAACAGATGCGTTTGAAACGTTGAAAATGCTTACGACGCATAGTATCAAAAAGAGTAATACCGGGAAAAACCATGAGATTAAAAGAGTAAGTGCCGGTGGATTTAAGACGAAAGATAAAAGAACGGGGATTTTCCACTTTGACGGAAAGGCGAAATTCCCATACAGCTGGAAACACAAAAGAAAGAATTCCAACAAACCACTGAAAATAAAAGTGTATTGTAATAAATTTTTAGTCGTATACAAATTGTCAAAAAACAGCCATACCGGAAAAGCGGATATCGTTGTGGACGGAAAAAAGATAAAGACAGTAAATGGGTACAATAGGGATGGGTGGAATAATGCAAGAATTGTACTTGCCATCAATGAACAAAGCAAAAAGGTACATACCATTGAAATCCGGATGGCGAAAGGAAACCGTAAAAAAGAATTTACGGTTCTTGCCATGGGATATCATTAAAAATGTTCGATCAATATTTTAATGCCGAGGCAGATTAAGATGATGCCTCCGGTAATTTCTGCTTTTTTCTGATAACGAGTGCTAAATACATTTCCAATTTTTACGCCGCCGACAGATATTAAAAATGTTGTGCAGGCGATCAAAAGGCATGCGAGAAGGGTATTGGCAGTGCGGTTCAAAGCACTTGTGATGACAACCGGGATACAGGAAAAGGTAATGCCGATTGCCAGAGCATCAATGCTTGTGGCAACTGCGAGAAAAAACATGGTTTTAAATCCAAATTCGGCATTCGCGTTATTTTCCTCTTCAGAAAGCGATTCACGGATCATGTTGGCTCCAATCAATACTAAAAGGAAAAAGGCAATCCATGCGGAAAAGGTATCTACGTAATGTTCAAAACGACTGCCGAGCAGATAGCCGGTAAGCGGCATAATGCCCTGAAAGATACCGAACCATGCGCCGACGATAAGGCATTTTGAAATGGTAAGTTTTGGGAGGGATAATCCCTTGCAGATAGATACGGCAAAAGCATCCATAGATAGTCCGATGCCAAGTACTAAAATTGTTAATAAATCCATATTTTTTCTCCTCTTTTAATAGAATTTTGTAATAACTATTCAGAATTTT
>FR893992.1:0-22971 GCA_000434115.1 Roseburia sp. CAG:309
TTGGTTTAAACCAAAAAAATTCGTTTTGAACCATAAAATCACGAGAGAAGTTTGGTTTAAATGGATAATATGGCGATTTGGGGCAAAAACTATATGAAGTTTGTATGGTCTGGGCAGAGAAAATGAATTCTGGGTCAAGTACAAAGGCAAAATCGTGTGATCCGGATACAAAAAACATGAAAAAAGTCAAAAACACGTAACAAAGCACCTCAAAAACGCGTAACAAAACGCCTCAAAAACACGTAACGACAGTTGACAAACGGCGAAAAATGGGGTATTTTTAAGAAAAATAAAAATCTGAGAAAAGAGAGAGGAAATCGATCGTGCAGACCCCAAAACTACCAAAGAACCATGACCGCCTGTTTTATCGCCTATATGGTGCAGGCGGTTGTCAATAATTTTGTACCATTGTTATTTGTAACATTTCAGCAGACCTATGATATCCCGATGGCGAAGATCACGCTGCTGATCACACTGAATTTCCTGATCCAGCTGGTGATCGACCTTTTGTCAGCCGGATTCGTGGACAAGATCGGATACCACGCGTCAGTAATTCTGGCACATATCTGTACGAGCGTCTTGGCTTTGTGCAGCTGGGGGTTATTCCGGGCGGCTTCCGGATGAAAGACGGATCGTACGAGGACATTTGTCCGTATTACCATAACTTGTAAAAACACGTCATTTTGCCCGTTCGTGTCATATTTGGTTCTTTCGTGTTAAGAGTATTGAGAAGTACCTGTATTTATGTTAAAATGATTGCATTTTACAGGAAACCGAAAGGAAAAGGAGAATGAATATGGCAAAAAAAGGGAAAAAATTACTGGCACTGATGCTTGTGGCTGCTCTTGTACTGGGGGGCGGAAACGGTGGAGTGATACAGGCAGCAGAGGATTATGAAGTGAAAGATCCGGTCAATACCATGGCGGATGGAACCGGTATCACGACCTGGGACTGTGTGTACTTTGGAAATTACATACAAAAGGATACCAATGGCGATGGTAAAGTAACCGATGAAGATGAAAAACAGCCGATCAAATGGCGGGTGCTGTCGGTAGAGGAAGACGGGACGGCGCTTCTTTTGGCAGACAAATTGCTGGATATACAGCCTTTTGATAAAAATGCGAAAAACGACTGGGAAGCCTGTACTCTTCGTACCTGGCTGAATTCTACCTTTTTGAATGCCGCTTTTACCGAAGCGGAGCAGGAGGCGATCGCAGAGACGGAATTGGAAACAGAGAGTGCTGCGACCGTAACGGACAATATTTATCTCCTGTCGTTAGAGGAGGTAAGCAATCCGGAGTATGGATTTCATCCGTCGAGCGATTGTGAGAGCAATACAAGAAAAGCAGAAGGTACGGATTTAGCGGTGGTTGCTAATTATTGGTGGCTGCGTACGCCGCGTAAAGACGTTGATAATTGTGTTTGTTGGATTGATTCAGAAGGAAAGAATACACAAAATTCTTTTATTCCAAATGTATCTCAATGGATCCGCCCTGCCCTGCGGTTAAAGCTTTCTGACAGAGCACACTGGAGTTATGCGGGTACGACAGCATCCGAAGAACTCGAAGTGACCGTCGAAAATCCGACGGCGGGCAGCCTGTTTTCCGGTACCGTACGGGGATCTGAAAATATTGATACTGACAGGAGCACGGTTTCCTGGCAGAAAAAGGAAGAGGGAAAATGGGTCGATGTCGCGAAAGATGAGAGAGCACAATTACAGCAGGTGTACCGCGCCTGTGTTACCCTGAAAGCAAAAGAGGGAAGTTCGTTTGTCGGCTGTGATTATGCCCGGTTCAATGGAGAACAGGTGCGACTGACGAAAAAGGATGATGGCAGCCGGACATTCGTCTGTCCGGTTTACAATTATGGAGTGAAAAATCCGACTAATCCGGAGGCGGATGGAAGCGGAACTTCTACCTGGGACTGCGTATATTTTGGAAAATATTACCAGAATGATACCAATGGGGATGGCAAGGCCGATGAAACAGATGAAAAAGAGCCGGTCAAATGGCGTGTACTGTCCGTGGACTCTGCCGGAAATGCCTTACTTATGGCAGATAAGATTCTGGACTACAGAAATTTTAATGATAACGAAGCAGGTGACATTGCCTGGGGACAGAGTGATATGCGGAAATGGCTCAATTCTACCGGCGGGTTGGAGGAAGATCCGGGATTTTTGCAAACCGCATTTACCGAACAAGAGCGGGCAATGATCCGGTATAGAGAAATAGAGACGATTGTGGATAGTGATATTTTAAAAAACTGGGATTCTGTTTTCCTTTTATCGACACAAGACTCTGTCAATGCCGGCTATGGATTTTGGACTAAGGATAAAGAAAGCAAAAACAGAGTGGCAGAAAGTACTGCCTATGCAGCGGGAAAACAGCAAACGGTGGAAAATCAGTGGTGGCTGCGTACGCATTCTTGGGTGTCATCGGCGGAAACAGCAGCTAGAGTTTTTGTAAAACCGGATGGAACAGTTACCGGTGATGGGGTTCAAAATAACACCTTTTACGGGGTTCGCCCGGCACTGTACATAAATTTAGATGACTTTACCCAATGGACCTACGCGGGAACGGTGGATGCAGACGGCAATACGAAAGAGCCGGTGCGGCTTTCTGTTGACAGTCCGGTGCATGGAAGAGGATTTTACGCGGAAACAATGGGATTCCATGAGGCAGACTGGGCGGTGACAGCAGAGAACTGGCAAAAAAAGGAAAATGGAAACTGGATGGACGTGGAAGTCGAAGAATTGGCAGAAGCAGAAGGAGTTTATCGTCTGCGGACGCAGGTGGTAGCCGAGAAAGAAAACATGGAAGCACCGTGTGTTCTGAATCAGGGAAAGTATGCGCAGGTCGAAGCAAACGACGATGGTACCTTTACGGTCTATTGCACGTTTTCCAATTACGGACTGGCAGATCCTTCGGAGACAGAGGACGAGGGAAAGCAAGTGACGACGTGGCATACGATCTGGGTGACAGAGAATGAGACGGAGAAAGAAAATCCGATGAAATGGCGTGTGTTATCCGTAGATGCGTATGGAAATATTACGCTTGCCACCGATCCGTCCATGGGCGTAGAAGAGAGGAAAAACCGGACCAATCTTTCCCGGATCACAGACTGGTCGTATGCGGGAAAAGTGGATTCGGAGGGCGGATCGGAAGAGATCATGCCGTGAAATCTTTACTTAAGTGCAGCGGTGGAGACACCGGAGACTGGAAAAAAATTACAGGACGGTATCACACAGCAATCGACGTTTGTTGCGGCAGAAAATGTAAGCTGGGAGAAAAAGGCTGCTACCGGGGAAGGCCGGTGGAGTGCTGCCGCACCGCAGGAAAAAGCGGATCCGGAAACGGTCTATGCCGTTCAGTTTACGGTGGGCCCAAAGCAGGCTGCCACTGTTTTCCATAAAAATACGCAGCTGTATGTGACGATAAATGGGCAAAAAGTAGCGGTAACCCGGGATGCGGATGGAAATTTCCGTGTGCGGTATGAATTTGCGGCGACCGCCGGACTTCCGCCGACACCAAGCGCGGCACCGTCGGCAAGTCCGTCAGCCATGCCGACACCATCTGCAAGCGGGACACCGACGGCAAGCCCATCTGCAAGCAACGCACCAACGCAAAATCCGACCGTGAGCAGTGCGCCGACGGGAAATCTGTCTGCAAGTGCAGCACCGGGGACGACTGCTCAACCGGGAGAGACAGGACAGCCGCAGAAACCGGAAGAGACTACGGCACCGGAAGCAAAACCGGCGGAAAAAGGGGAAAAACTCCGTGATAAAAACGGAGCCGGGTATATCGTCACGAAGGCGGACAGTAAAAATCCGGAAGTTGCTTATCAAAAGGCAGCTGCCACGAAAGGAACCGTGGTTGTGCCGGATACTGTCGTGGTGGACGGCACGACGTACAAAGTAACCTCAATTGAAAAGAAGGCATTTGGAACCGGCAAAAAGATCAAAACGATCATACTGGGAAAAAATGTAAAATACATAAAGAAGGATGCCTTTGCAGACTGTAAGACACTTCGGAAGATTATTGTGAAGACAAAGAAACTGACGAAGAAAACCGTGGCGAAAAAGGCGTTCCGTGGAGTGCGTAAAAATGTGCGGATCGTTGTGCCGAAAAAGAAAAAGCAGGCATACAGAAAACTTTTTTATCAGAGAGGCCTCAATAAAAAAGTTAAAATCCGTTCATAAAACCTGTTGACATTCTAAAAGCAAATGACTATAATAATCAATAACACATAGAAGAGACGAGTAAAATGTGATAACATGCCAGAGAGTGGTATCGGAGGGCGGCGTGCAAACAGGCAACTGCCCCGGGCTGGAAGTACCATGATGGGAAGCGTTTGAAAACTAACTCTGAGTGGCCCCAATCCGGTCCGGTGACTCCGTTATCGTCAAATGAAGCCGGGTATATCCGACTGCCGGAAGTGCAGTCTTATGTACCAAAAAGGGTGGAACCGCGGATGAATATTTCAGCCCGTCCCTTTAAACCTAAGTGTTTAGAGGGGCGGGCTTTTGTGTGCAGACAGCGAGACATGCAGAAACGAAAAATGCAAAAAGCGAAAAAATGCGTGTCGGGAAAAATGCCGCAGCCATAGAAAGGAGATCGTAGAGAATGAAAATCACATTGAAAGATGGTTCCTGTAAAGAATATGCAGAACCAATGGCAATTATTGACATTGCAAAAGACATTAGCGAAGGACTTGCCCGCGTAGCCTGCGTGGCAGAACTTGATGGAGAAGTAGTAGATCTGAGAACAGTAGTAGACGGAGAACATGAATTAAACATTTTGACCTTTGACAGTGATGCCGGAAAGGCAGCTTACCGCCACACCGCATCTCATGTGCTGGCACAGGCGGTCAAACGTCTGTATCCACATGCGAAATGTGCGATCGGACCGGCGATCGAGGACGGTTTCTATTATGATTTTGATATGGAATCCCTTGACCGTGAGGCACTTGACAAGATCGAAAAAGAGATGAAAAAGATCGTAAAAGAGGGAGCAGAGCTGAAACGATTTACTCTTCCCCGCAATGAAGCAATTGAATTTATGAAAAAACGCGAAGAGCCTTACAAAGTGGAATTGATCGAGGATCTTCCGGAAAACGCCGAGATTTCGTTCTATGAGCAGGGCGAATATGTCGACCTTTGTGCCGGCCCTCATTTGATGAGTACCAAGCCGCTCAAAGCGATGAAATTAATCTCCTCCTCCGGTGCTTACTGGAGAGGAAATGAGAAAAATAAAATGCTGACCCGTATTTACGGAACTGCATTTACGAAAAAAGCAGATCTGGATGCGCATTTGGAGCATCTGGCTGACATCAAAAAGCGCGACCACAACAAACTCGGACGCGAGATGGAATTATTTACCACGGTAGATGTCATCGGACAGGGACTTCCGCTCATTATGCCAAACGGTGTGAAAATGATCCAGAGAATGCAGCGCTGGATCGAGGACGAGGAGACAAGACGCGGTTATATGAGAACCAAGACGCCGCTCATGGCAAAATCCGATCTGTACAAGATCTCCGGCCACTGGGATCATTACAAAGAAGGAATGTTCGTCCTTGGCGACGAGGACAAGGACAAAGAGGTATTTGCGCTTCGTCCGATGACCTGTCCGTTCCAGTATTATGTATACAAAGCAAGCCAGAAATCCTACCGCGACCTTCCTTGCCGTTACGGCGAGACTTCGACGCTGTTCCGTAACGAGGATTCGGGCGAAATGCACGGCCTGACCCGTGTACGCCAGTTTACGATCTCCGAGGGACATTTGATCGTCCGCCCGGATCAGATGGTAAAAGAATTTAAAGATTGTATCGCATTGGCGCAGTACTGCCTGCAGACACTTGGTCTGGAAGAAGATGTAACCTATCATTTATCCAAATGGGATCCAGAAAATCCGGAAAAATATATCGGCGAGCCGGAAGTCTGGAATGAGACGGAAGAAGATATCCGAAATATCCTGAACGAACTGAACATTCCGTTTACCGAGGATGTCGGCGAGGCGGCTTTCTACGGACCAAAAGTAGACATTAACGCCAAAAACGTATATGGAAAAGAAGATACCATGATCACAATCCAGTGGGATGCCCTTCTTGCCGAGCAGTTTGATATGTATTTTATTGATGAAAAGGGCGACAAAGTCCGTCCTTACATCATTCACAGAACTTCGATCGGATGCTACGAGAGAACATTGGCATGGCTGATTGAAAAATATGCCGGTATGTTCCCGACATGGCTTTGTCCGGAGCAGGTCCGCGTGCTTCCGATTTCTGAAAAATATGCCGAGTATGCGGATAGTGTTTGCCAAAAATTGACAGCAAGCGGCGTGGATGCGACCGTAGATAACCGTTCTGAGAAGATCGGATTTAAAATCCGTGAAGCGCGCCTGCACCGTATTCCGTATATGCTCATCGTAGGTCAGAAAGAGCAGGAGGAAAATAAGGTGTCTCTCCGAAGCCGTTACAAAGGCGACGAGGGTCAGGTGGCTTTGGATGACTTTATTGCGGATATCACAGAAGAGATCCGTACCAAAGAGATCCGCAAGATTGAAGTAAGCGAAGAAAAATAATCGGAAAGGGAGGAGTCTATGGAGACAAAAAAGATAAATGGAAAAGCGGTTGCCTCGCTGATCCTTTCCTGTTTTTCTGTGTTGTGTTGTGTGACCTGGTATTTTGCCATCATTCTCGGAATGGTTGGCGTAGTGCTGGGAATCCTTGCATATCGTGAGTCGGCAGCCGGTCAGCGGGATCTGGCTATCGCAGGAATTATCGTGGGAGCTGTGGGAATGTCGCTCGGAATCGTTTCTGCGGTGCTTTACATCCTGCTCACAAGCGGTTCGGCAGACAGTTTGCAGCAGACATCGCCGGTATCGCCGTCAGCGATCGGTGTCCCATCGGTAACCCCGTCACCGGACGAACTGCCGGACGATGGCAGCGGCTCGGTAATGTTTGCAGTCCGCCGGCTGCGGATGTGGTTTTAAATAAAAAAGGAGGAAAATTATGGAAGAAAATGAACAGAGCGTAGTAATACAGAGTGACAAAAAAGGATTTGGGATCGCAGGTCTTATCCTCGGAATCGTTTCCATTCTCTGCTGTATGTGTTTGGGTGCAGGACTGGTTTTTAGTATCATCGGTGGAATCTTTTCCATCATCAGTGTTATAAAGGGAAGCGGCACCGGAAGAACACTCGGGATCATCGGTCTCGTGCTGAACATTCTGGGACTTGTACTTAATGCTTTTATGATCGTTTCCTTTGCAATGATGATCGACTGGTCCAATGTCACAGTCGAGAATCTGCAATCCATCAATAATATTGATCCGAACAACGAAAACGAAGTGATGCAGTGGATGCAGCAGTTTTTCCGCGTAGACATTTCGTCGTATTGATGCTCGAACAGGCGGATGCCTGTTCCGGGTACTGAAAAAACATAGCGGTCGTCACACGATGACCGCTATTACTTTTATGATCCATTGCACCAAAATGAGGATCACCGCTACGTAAACATATTCCAGACGAAACGAAAGTCCGTGAAATCGCAGGTTTGTTTTCTTGCGAAAAACCCGTTCAATCGTCTGTGTCACCATAAAAATAACATATAAGAGGAAACAATACGGAACGACCGGATGATACAAAAACGAATGAATCAGATCGCCATGCAGAACGGCGGTAAAGGCACGTGTTCCACCGCATCCCGGACAGGGAAGTTTGGTGACAAAATGAAACAGGCATGGAGGCAGCCACTCGGTAGGGTGAATCCACCCGATATTGTAAAAAATTACCAGTGCCACAAACGGCAGAAAGAGCAGCCAGCCGAGGAGAAAAAGGATATCATCGACAGTATATTTTTGGGTGATTCGTTGTTTATGTAATGTTGGCATGAGAAACCTCCGGGTGGTCTTTTTTTCTATCATAGTGATAATGTTTGGAATTGTCAAGAAGCGGAATTGGTGGTATAATATAATAAGCACGTAGGTATGCAAGGTTATGGAAATGGAGGAAAATATATGAGTAAATTTGGACTACGTAAACTAGGGATGGGGATATTGTTATTTGGAATGGCAGTATGCTGTTCTACGGCGGCACCTGTAAAAGCAGCAGAACCGGATGTGCCGATTATTGACACGACATTTCCGGATGCCACATTTCGAGAAGATGTTGGTAAATTTGATGACGACGGCAATGGAAAGTTGTCAGAAGCTGAGAGAAACGCAGTAACGAAAATTAATGTGAACGGTAACGGGAGCGGTCGAACAAAAATAAAATCTCTGAAAGGAATCGGGTATTTTCCCAAATTAACTGAATTGGACTGTAGAAACAATGAATTGACGGAATTGGATGTGAGCGGAAATACAGCCCTGCAAAAGTTATCTTTTTATGGAAATCAGATCGGCAGTATTGATCTGAGCAAGAATACAGAATTGCTGGAGCTGGACTGTGGAAAGAATCCGCTGACGAGCTTAGATGTAAGTCAGAATACGAAATTAGAAGGTTTGTATTGTTTTTATGCTGAAAAATTGACAGTTTTGGATGTCAGTAATAAGCCAAATCTGACTACACTGGAGTGCTTTAACAATAACCTGACGAGCTTAAATATAAGCGGAGATACCGCATTAAAAAAACTGAACTGCGAGGATAACAGATTGGCAAGACTGGATATAGGTGACAGTTTGAAATTAACGTACATATCATGTGGTCAAAATGGGATCACAGAGCTGGATCTGAGTCGAAATACACAGTTGGAGGAATTGCATTGCGCAAATAATAGTTTAACGACTCTGGATGTCAGCAAGAATCCGGACATAACGAAGTTAGATTGTGGAAGTAACAAGTTGACAACGCTGGAGTTAAAAGCGAATACAAAACTTGACTCTTTGCGTTGTGTATATAACCGTTTGACAAGTCTGGATGTCAGCGCCAATACGGCATTGATACATTTATATACTTCACATAATAAGGGCATCAAGAGCCTTGATGTGAGTAAGAATCCGGACTTGATGCATTTGTTCTGCGAAGAAAATGGATTGACAAGTCTGGATGTCAGTGCCAATACAAGTTTGTATACGCTGCAATGTTCTAATAATCACTTGAAAAGTCTTGATGTGAGTAAGAATCTGTATCTTAACACGTTGCTTTGTCAGGATAATGAGATTGATGGGTTGGATATCAGCCAAAATTCGAGCTTGTCTACCCTAGAGTGGGACAATAATCCGCTCAAGATATTCAAAGTAACAGCTAAGTATGAGAATAAAAATTTGCCAAGCGCTATGTATATATATGATACCGCTGAGATCGATATGGGACAGATTTCCGGCTGGGACGCAGAGAGTATATCAATTACTAAAGGCGCAACATTAGTCGGGAACGTTTTGGTATTTGATGATTTAACAGAGGAAGAGATTCGTTCAGGAACGGTTATTGAAAAAGATGTTACTTATACTTATGACTGCGGATACAATTGTACTCTGAATGTAACTTTATATATTAGATTGAATCCGTATCAGATAAATTATGAGTTAAATGGTGGAACCAATGCAGCGGCAAACCCGTCATTCTACCATCCGACTTCGACATCGATTGCATTGCAGGCTCCGGTAAAAGCAGGCTATACCTTTGATGGCTGGTATGAAGATGCGGCATTTACATCAAAAATAACCGAGATAGCAAAGGGACATGTTGGAAATATGACTCTTTATGCGAAGTGGACGGAGGTGCCGAAACCAACTCCGACACCAATTCCGACACCGACGGCAGTGCCAACAGCAAGTCCTGCACCGACAACCCCGGTAACAACAAGCCCTGCGCCGACAACCCCGGCTACATCAAGTCCTGCTCCGACAACACTTTCAGCACCAAGTCCTGCTCCGGCGACACCGGCAAGCACGCAGGCTCCGGCAGAGGAAGTAAAGGAAGAAGGAACATTGCTTAAAGACAGTCAGGGATCGACGTTCAAGATAACGAATGCCGATGCGACGAATCCGGAAGTAGAATATGAGGAACCGGCGGAAAATGCCAAAGGAAAAGTAAAAGTTCCTGCGGTTGTGAAAGTCAATGGAGTGACCTACCGCGTGACCTCTGTTTCGAGCAAGGCATTTATGAAAAATAATAAAATTACCAAGATTATCATTGGAAAGAATATTACAAAAATTGGCAAAAAAGCGTTTAGCAAATGCAAGAAATTGAAGCTGCTTGTCATTAAGAGCAGGAAGCTGAAAGCAAAGAATGTTGCGAAGAACGCATTCAAAGGCATTACCAAGAAAACAATTGTGAAAGTGCCAAAATCAAAGATTAAGGAATATCGGAAACTGTTGCGTAAAAAAGGACTCAGCAGTAAAGTAAAAGCCATAAAACGAGTTTATAGTTCACAGGAAGTATAGCAGTTAAGAAAAATAGAACCGTCTTATTGCATAAAACTTCACGCAAAAAGGATATATAGGAAAGAAATGGAGGAATCTATATGATTAGAGGTGGATTACGTAAACTAGGGATGGGGATATTGTTATTTGGAATGGCGGTATGCTGTTATACGGCAGCGCCTGTAAAGGCAGCAGAAGCATCGGATGTACCGATTGATGACAAGACATTTCCGGATGCCAAATTTCTGGAATATGTTGGTCAATTTGATGACGGCGATGGAAGGTTGTCAGAAGCTGAGAGAAACGCAGTAACGGAAATCACCGTGAATCGAAAGGAAATCGCTTCTCTTGCAGGAATTGAGTATTTTCCAAAGTTAACCAAATTGGAATGTGGAAACAATAACTTGCCAGAATTGGATGTGAGCAAAAATACAGAATTGCTGGATCTGGACTGTAGCTACAATCAACTGACGGACTTAAATATAAGCGGAGCTACTGCATTAAAAACACTAATCTGCGATCAGAACAGATTGACAAGACTGGATATATGTGATAGTTCGGAATTAACCTATTTATCATGTAAGTATAATCAGATCACAGAATTGGATCTGAGTCAAAATACACAGTTGCAGGGATTGTATTGCACAAATAATGATTTATCGACTCTGGATGTCAGCAAGAATCCGAATTTAACGAGTTTAGATTGTGAACATAACTGGTTGACAACACTGGAGTTAAAAACGAATACAAAACTTGAGTATTTGCGTTGTGCATATAATCGTTTGACAAGTCTGGATGTCAGTAGCAATACGGCATTGCGAGATTTATATACTTTGCATAATGCAAACATCATGAATCTTGATGTGAGTAAGAATCTGAATCTTAGTACCTTGGAATGCGAAGATAATGGATTGACAAGTCTGGATGTCAGTGCCAATACAAACTTGTTTCATCTGAATTGCGCAAATAACAAATTGAAAAGTCTTGATTTGAGTAAGAATCCGGATCTTAGTACACTGAATTGTAATGGAAATGAGATTGATGGTCTGGATTTCAGGCAAAATTCGAAGCTGTCTTCCCCAGAGTTTGCGCAGAATCCGCTCAAGGTATTAAAATTAACACCGGAGTATTCGGATAATACTTATTATTCCGAGATGAATTATCTGACTGATGTCGCTGAGATCGATATGGGACAGATTTCCGGCTGGGACGCAGATAGTATAGAAAATATAAACGGCGCAACATTAGTAGATAATGTTTTGGTATTTAATTTAACAGAGGAAGATATTAGTTCAGAAGCAGCTATTGATAAAGAGGTTACTTATACTTATGACTGCGGACACAATTTTACTCTGGCTGTAACTTTAACTATTAGATTGAATCCGTATCAGATAACCTATGAGTTAAATGGTGGAACCAATGCGGAGACAAACCCGACATTCTACCATCCGCTTCCGAAAGTAATTCCATTGCAGAATCCGGTAAAAGAAGATTATATTTTTGATGGCTGGTATAGCGATGCAGAGTTTACATCAAAAATGCCGGAGATACCAAGGGGACATGCTGGAAATATAACGCTTTATGCCAAGTGGACGGAGGTGCCGAAACCAACTCCGACACCAATTCCGACACCGACGGCAGTGCCAACTCCAACTATAGCACCGACGGCTACGTCAAGTCCGGCCCCGACGACCCCGGCAGCACCAAGTCCGACGCCGACAACTCCGACACAGAGTGCAACGCTTGCGCCAACACAGCAGCCGACCGCACAACCGACACAGAAACCGACGGAAGCACCGGCAGAGGAAGGGAACGAAGAAGGAACATTTATTAAAGACAGTCAGGGATCGACGTTCAAGATAACGAATGCCAATTCGGAAAATCCGGAAGTGCAGTATGAGGCACCTGCAAAAAATGCCAAAGGAAAAGTAAAAATTCCGGCATTTGTAAAAGTGAATGGAGTGACCTACCAAGTGACATCTGTTTCCGGAAAAGCTTTTAAGGGAAATAGTAAAGTTACTAAGATCATAATCGGAAAGAATGTTACAAAAATTGGTAAAAAAGCATTTAGCAAATGCAAGAAGCTGAAGCTGCTTGTTATTAAGTCCCGTAAGCTGAAAGCAAAGAATGTTGCAAAGGACGCATTCAAAGGCATTACAAAGAAAACGATAGTGAAAGTACCAAAATCGAAGATTAAGGAATATCGGAAACTGTTGCGGAAAAAAGGACTCAGTAATAAAGTAAAAGCCATAAAACGAGTTTATAGTTCGCAGGAAGTATAGCAAGTAAGAAGAATAGAACCGTCTTATTGCATAAAACTATACGCAAACAAGAAAGGGCTGTCGCTTTAACGATTAAAAAATCGTGAGGCGGCAGCCTCTTTTTTTGTCTGTTAAAACGATTTATCATACCTCTATCATAGTGATAATGTTTGGAATTGCCATGAAAATGGATTTGTGGTATAATCATATAATAATGGTTCATGAAAGAGGATACATAAGAAAGAAATGGAGGAATCAATATGATTAGAGTTGGACTACGTAAACTGGGACTGGGGATATTGTTATTTGGAATGACAGTATGTTGTTATACGGCGGCACCTGTAAAAGCAGAAGCATCGGATGTGCAAATTAATGATACAAATTTTCCGGATTCGGCATTCCAAACATATGTCCGCAATGTATGTGATTCGAATGGAGATGGCGAACTGTCACAGGATGAGATAGAGGCTGTAACTTCAATTAATATGAGTAAAAATTTTAGTGAAGAAAAAGCTCTCAATCTGAAAGGAATCGAACATTTTACGGAATTACAGGAGTTATCTTGTCTGGGAAACAAGTTGACTGACTTAGATATGACGGGAAATTCCAAACTCCGGATATTGAATTGTGATGACAATGAATTAACCAGCTTAAATTTAAGTAATAATCCGGAATTAACCACATTGGAATGTGATAACAATAAATTAAACACATTAGATTTAAGTAATAATCTGGAATTAACCACATTAAACTGTAGTACAAATTGGTTGGAAAGTCTGGATGTGACGAACAATAAAAAATTAAAGACATTAAAGTTCTCCCAAAATCTAATAAAGAATATCAATTTGCAAAAGAATACAGAACTTCTGGATCTGGAGTGTGAGGGCAGTTGGTTGACGAGCTTAGATGTAAGACAAAATACGAATTTAAAAAGGCTGTATGTTTATAATAATAAACAATTGACAAGTCTGGATGTCAGTAATCTGGAAAATCTGACTACACTGGGGTGCTGGGGGAATAACCTGACAAGTTTGAAGGTAAGCGGAGACACCGCATTGCAAGAACTGTACTGTAGTGGGAATAAACTGACAAGTCTGGATGTCAGTAATCTGGCAAATCTGACTATACTGAGGTGCTATAATAATAAACTGACAAGTCTGGATATAAGTGGCAGTCCGGTATTAACTAATTTAGCATGTTATCAAAATCAGATTACGGAACTGAATCTGAGTCAAAATAAACAGTTGCAAAAATTGAGTTGTGAAAATAACCAATTGACAAGTCTGAATGTCGGCAAAAATCCAGACTTAACGGAGTTAAATTGTTCAAGTAACCAATTGGCAAGTCTGAGTGTCAGTGCCAATGAAAAACTGCAATCTTTATATATTTCGGAAAATCAGATTACGAGCCTTAATGTGAGAGAGAATCCGTACTTGAAGACTTTGGAGTGTAAAAATAATCAATTAACAAAACTGGATGTTGCTGCCAATGAAAAGCTGCAATCTTTATATGTTTCGGAAAATCAGATTACGAGCCTTGATGTGAGTAATAATCCGTACTTGGAGACTTTGGAGTGCAAATATAATCAATTGACAAGTCTGGATGTCGCTGCCAATGAAAAACTGCAATCTTTATATATTTCGGAAAATCAGATTACGAGCCTTAATGTGAGCAAAAATCCGGACTTGAAGAATTTGGAGTGCCAAAATAATCAGTTGACAAGTCTCGATGTAAGTGCGAATCAGAAACTGAGAATACTGAAGTGCAGCGATAATAAGATCTCCGCTTTGGATCTCAGCCAAAATTCGAACTTGTATCCGGCTGATTGGTCATTTGGCGTTGACAATAATCCGTTAATAATATTAAAAGTACCAGACAATTTTACAAAAGCAACTGTACCAAGCAGCCGTGTTTCGCTGGTCGATATTGTTGAGATAAATATGGCACAGCTTCCCGGCTGGGATGCAGAGAGTATATCCGACATAACAGGCGCAGCATTAAAAGATGGTGTTTTGCTATTTAACCCAAAGGCAACAAACGTTACTTATACTTATAACTGTGGATATAATTGCAAACTGAATGTAGATATAAAGATTGCATTGAATGAGTATCGGATAGATTACGAATTAGATGGCGGAACCAATGCGGCAGAAAACCCGTCAACTTACCTTCCGGTTTCGGTGGCAATTCCATTGCAGGATCCGGTAAAAGAAGGTTATACTTTTGATGGCTGGTATAAGGATGCGGGATTTACCTTAAGAATAACAGAGATACCAAAGGGACATATTGGGACTATGGTACTTTTTGCGAAATGGACAAAGGTGTCGGAGCCGGATCCGATCACACCAAGTCCAGCTCCAACAAATCCGGCAACACCAAGCCCGATCCCGACAACACCTGCAACATCAAATCCGGCGCCAACAACACCTGCCACAGCAAGCCCGGCACCGACAACACCAAGTATTGTTCCTTCAGCAACGCCCGCACAGCAGCCAACGGCGACACCGGTCAGCACAAAAACTCCGGCAGAGGAAGCCAAAGAAGGAGAAACATTTATTAAAGACAGTCAGGGATCGACGTTCAAGATAACCAATGCCGATGCGGAGAATCCGGAAGTAGAATATGAGAAACCGGCGAAAAATGCCAAAGGAAAAGTAAAAGTTCCTGCGGTTGTGAAAGTCAATGGAGTGACCTACCGTGTGACTTCTATTTCCAGCAAGGCATTTATGAAAAATAATAAAATTACCAAAATTGTAATAGGAAAGAATATTACAAAAATTGGAAAAAAAGCATTTAGCAAATGCAAGAAGCTGAAGCTGCTTGTTATTAAGTCCCGTAAGCTGAAAGCAAAGAATGTTGCAAAGGACGCATTCAAAGGCATTACAAAGAAAACAATAGTGAAAGTACCAAAATCAAAGGTTAAGGAATATCGGAAACTGTTGCGTAAAAAAGGACTCAGCAGTAAAGTAAAAGCCATAAAACGAGTTTATAGTTCACAGGAAGTGTAATACGCAATGTAAACATTTGTATACAAATACATGGAGTAAACAGGAGGTGAGACGATGCCGGAACCGGTTCAAAATGTCATGTATCTATTCTCACAAGAGGTAAGAAAAATCTTAGGAGAAGATTTAAGGAAAGTCATTGTATATGGTTCATATGCGAGAGGCGACTTTAATGAGAATTCAGATGTGGATGTCATGGTTCTGACATCTCTTTCTGAAAGTGAAATAAAGCCAATTGAGTATAAACTATACGATATTGCGTTTGACTTTCTTATGGAGTATGAAGTAGACATCAGTGTTATTGTAAAGAACGAGCAACATTTTAAGTATTGGCTGGGAGCATTGCCGTTCTATGATAATGTTGAGAAGGAAGGAGTAGTTATTTAGACTACAAACGTATACTTTGCCATACAAATTTTCTAAAAGTAATGAAAAAACCCTTGACACCCACCCAAATCCATGATATGATAGCAAAGGTGTAAAAAGCAGAGTTATCCACTCTCACCTTGCCGCAATTGCGCGCGCAATGGTCAAACCGATTTTTTCATACATTTAAATGAAGAATTTTTGTGGATAGCTGGCTTTAAAAACAGTTATCTTTTTTTATTTCATTTGGAGGTGCGAATCATCAGCGAATTAATGATTAATGAGCAGATCCGTGACAAAGAAGTCCGCGTGATCGGCCAGGACGGAGAACAGCTTGGAATTATGTCAGCCAAAGAGGCTTACTTGATGGCAAAAAATGCAGAACTTGATCTGGTTAAGATTGCCCCGGGTGCCAAACCACCGGTATGCAAGATTATCAATTACGGAAAATACCGTTATGAGCAGGCTAGACGTGAAAAGGAAGCAAAGAAGAAACAAAAAACCATCGATGTGAAAGAAATTCGTCTTTCACCAAACATTGATACCAACGATTTGAATACCAAATCCAATCAGGCTCGTAAATTCCTGTCCAAGGGAGACAAAGTGAAAGTTACGCTTCGTTTCCGCGGTCGTGAGATGGCGCATAAGGATGTTGGCCGTGAAGTGCTGAACGCATTTTTTGAGAAATTGGAAGATGTGGCAGTCATCGACAAAGATCCGAAGATGGAAGGAAGAAGCATGATCATGTTTTTAACAGCCGCAAAATAATGATAGCGCATTTGGCACTATCAAATATAAATGGAGGAAATACATTATGGCAAATCAGAAAATGAAAACAAAAAGAGCCGCTGCAAAGCGATTCAAAGTAACTGGAACAGGTAAACTGGTTCGTAATAAGGCATACAAAAGCCACATTTTGACAAAGAAAACAACAAAGAGAAAAAGAAATCTTAGAAAATCAACTGTAGTTGATGAGACAAACGTTAAGACAATGAAAAAGATTATGCCTTACGCATAATGATGGGTTACTTGAACGCAATTAGGAGGTAAATAGAAATGGCTAGAATTAAAGGCGGATTAAACGCAAAGAAAAAACATAAAAGAGTTTTGAAATTAGCAAAGGGTTACAGAGGCGCAAGATCCAAACAGTATCGTGTTGCAAAACAGTCTGTTATGCGTGCTTTGGAGACATCTTATACAGGTAGAAAACAGAGAAAGAGACAGTTCAGACAGCTTTGGATTGCTCGTATCAACGCAGCAGCCCGCATCAATGGACTTTCTTACAGCAAATTCATGCACGGTTTGAAACTGGCAAGTGTTGATGTAAACCGTAAAATGCTTTCTGAGATGGCAATCAGCGATCCGGAAGGATTTGCAACATTGGTAGAAGTTGCGAAAAGCAAACTTGCATAAGACAGAGCAATAACAAGAAATCATAAGGGTACTTCAGATATTGAGGTGCCCTTTCTATTTGACTTAAGGGGGAAATGACATGGCATCGCATAAAAATAAAAAACAACTGGTATGGCTTCTTCTGACGGCTTTATTTTTCACGCAAATGCCTGCAAATGAGGCAAAAGCGCAGACGACACTTCCATCCGGGACACCGTATCCGATAGCCTCAGCTTCGCCGCTGCCAACAACGACTACAACTGTAGAACCGATCGTGTCAACGAATACACCATTTGGTATATATCCGACGGCATCTGCCACGACGATTCCATCAGCGGTACCGACGGCTTCGCCGAAAGCTACGCCATTTACCCTGTTAAATAAAAATGCTGTGAGACAGGTAAGCAAAAAGAAAGTACAGTATCGGATCAATTCTTATGTAACAGATACGGTGGTGTTAAAAACGTCCGTAAAAGCAAAATTTGAACCGGTTGGCGAGACCATTTCCCTGTGCCGGCGCGGAATCCTGAAAATAGAAAAGAACGGACAAGTGAAATGCACGAAAAAAGGGCAGTCCAAGGCACAGAATTGTCAGATAAAAGTGACCGAAGCGACGGGAGAACGAAGTTTCACGGTAAAGATCCGATTTGAAAAGAAACTGGAAAATAAAGGAAAAGGTGCGGAACTGATCTATCAGGGAAAACAGGCGCAAATACGCACAAACTACAAAATGAACCGTCTTACCTTTACTTCGTCCAACAAAAAAGCAGCATCCGTAGATAAAAAAGGAAAGATTACGGCGCGCAAAAAGGGTAAAACGACGATAAGCGTGAAGGTTAAAGGATCCGAAAAAAACGAATTCAAAATACGCATCACGGTAAAAGAAGAGCCGTGGATCGTCAATGTGAAAGACAGCCGGTATACGTATGAGGACATGACTTCCGATCTTCGGAAGATTGCTTGGAAATATCGTGGCAAAGCGGCGTTACAGAATCTCGGCAGCAGCGAAGACGGACGTGCGATCTGGTGCCTCCGCATCGGAAGTCCGTATGCTTCCAAAAAATATCTGATCAATGGTGGAATTCATGCGAGAGAATGGCTCAACTGCCAGATGCTCACACACAAAAGTGAAGAAATTTTGCGGGAATACGCGGATTACAAGAGTGCGCTTAAAGGGAAATGCATTTATATCATTCCGATGATCAATCCGGACGGCGTAACCATTTCCCAATTTGGTTTTGATGCCATCCGCAATCCGAAACTGCGGAAGATCTGTAAAAAGACGAAAAATTCCGCACGGACATGGAAAGGCAACGCCCGTGGGGTAAACTTAAACTTTAACTGTCCGGGCGGCTGGAATAAAAAAGGAAAATCAAAAAAGGCGGACGGACTTTCCTATCCGGGAAAAAAGGCGGCATCGGAAAAGGAAACCCGTGTGATGATGAATTTCGTCAATCGCATTTCCGGCTGGAAGGCATCCCTTAACTACCATTCCACCGGAAGTATCTTGTATTGGAATTATAATGTTGAATCCGAGGCATCGCTCTATGAACGTCAGAAGGCGCTGGCAGAAAAGGTAAACAGTTTTACCCATTACCGCCTTATGCCAAAATCCATCAGCACAGACCCCAATGGCGGATTTGGCGACTGGCTTATTTACAACAAGAAAATTCCGAATGTGACCGTTGAGACCGGTTCTGTCATGTCGCCACTGCCACATTCCCAGTTGAAGAAAATACAAAAGGAAAATGGAGAACTTCTGAGCTGGTTTATCAAACAATAAAGTGCGTGGATTGGTCGATTTCCACACCTTGGCTCAGAATAGTTGAAATTTTTTGAAAAAATCCTTGACATTGCAAAAAATATTTGATACAATAGTCAAGCAGTCAAGTCGTGGACGCGGCTTGACTGTGGTATGCGGAGTTGCTGGAATTGGCAGACAGGCATGACTAAGGATCATGTGTCTCAAAGACGTGTGGGTTCAAGTCCCATACTCCGCACGAAGGAGCAAATGCATTATGTGTTTGCTCTTTTTTTGTAGGTACAATGAAAATGAAAGGAAGGGAACGAAATGAAATTACGAGTATTGGCAGCAGGTTTGATTGTGGGAGTATTGCTGACCGGAGGAGTGACACAGGCAGCGACAAAAGACGGACAGAAAGTGGTGGCAATTGATGCCGGACACCAGCTGCGGGGCAACAGTTCATTGGAGCCAAATGGCCCGGGATCTTCCACCAAAAAGGCAAAAGTGACTTCCGGAACTTCGGGAAAGGCAAGTGGACTTGGAGAATACCAGTTGAACCTTCAGGTGGCAAAAAAGGTAAAGAAAGAATTGGTGGCAAGAGGATATAAAGTAGTGATGGTGCGTACAAAGCACAATGTCAACATTTCCAACGTAGAGCGTGCCAAAGTGGCAAATGCCGCGAAGGCAGATGCCTTTATCCGTATTCATGCAAATTCTTCGGAGAGTTCATCCGTAAGCGGTGCATTGTCGATCGCTCCGACAGGAAATAACAAGTATATGTCAAAGAAGGTGCGGAAAGCCAGCCAGAAATTTTCCAAGAAAATGATACAAAAATATTGTGCGGCGACCGGAGCCAAAAACCGCGGAGTAATGTACACCGACACAATGACAGGCATCAACTGGTGCAAAGTCCCTGTTACGATCATCGAGATGGGATTTATGAGCAACCGCGCCGAAGACCTGAAAATGGCATCTGCTTCTTACCAGAAAAAGATGGTAAAAGGAATTGCGGATGGTGTCGATGCCTTTTTAAAATAAAAGAATTGCTTGTCACTAAAAAGTGTGATACAATGAAAAAAGGGAATACCTAATGAAAATTGCAAAATCGCAGGAGGAATTAAATTATGTCATTGTTACAAGAATGGCGTGAGTACGCATATAGTGAAGAAATGCAGAATTCAAAAGAAGGAGAGCAGCTTTGGAACAACTATTTCCAACTGGAAAAGGGCATTTATGAAAAACTTTTGACCAATCCGACAGAAGTTGTGACCGGAACCGTAGAGGAATTGGCAGAGAAGTACGAAGTGCCGCTTTCTATGATGGTTGGTTTCCTGGATGGGATCAACGACAGTTTGAAAGAGCCAAACCCAATCGAAACGATGGAAAAAGATACCGAGATCAAATTGGATATTGACTGCGAAAAATTGTATTATAATATGGTAGACTGCAATGCCGAATGGCTGTACACACTGCCACAGTGGGATTCGATCCTGAGTGCGGAGCGCAGAAAAGAATTGTACCGCAAGCAGAAAAATTCCGGTACGATCCGCCGCGAAGAACCAAAAATTGGAAGAAATGATCCATGCCCATGCGGAAGCGGCAAGAAATACAAAAAATGTTGTGGACGATAAGTCTGTGTAAGCAGACCAAAAATAAAAAAAGAAATGGAGGAAGAAAGATGTTAGTATCAGCAGAAGAAATGCTCAAAAAAGCAAAAGCAGGTAAATATGCAGTAGGTCAGTTCAACATCAACAACCTGGAGTGGACAAAATCCATTCTTCTCACAGCACAGGAGTGTAATTCACCGGTTATCCTTGGTGTATCTGAGGGAGCCGGAAAATATATGTGTGGATACAAAACGGTTGTAGGCATGGTAAATGGTATGCTGGAAGAGCTGAATATCACAGTTCCGGTTGCCCTTCACCTTGACCACGGCAGCTACGAAGGTGCCAAAGCTTGTATCGAAGCAGGATTTTCTTCAATCATGTTTGACGGATCTCATTATCCAATCGAAGAAAATGTGGCAAAGACAAAAGAATTGGTAGCGATCTGTAAAGAAAAAGGAATGTCAATCGAAGCAGAAGTTGGTTCCATCGGTGGAGAAGAAGATGGTGTTATCGGAGCCGGCGAATGTGCAGATCCAAAAGAATGTAAGATGATCGCTGACCTCGGTGTAACGATGCTGGCAGCAGGAATCGGAAATATTCACGGAAAATATCCGGCAAACTGGGCAGGACTCAGCTTTGAGACATTGGATGCCGTTCAGCAGCTGACCGGAGATATGCCACTCGTACTTCACGGTGGTACAGGAATTCCGGAAGACATGATCAAAAAAGCAATCAGCCTTGGCGTATCCAAGATCAATGTAAATACAGAGTGTCAGCTTTCTTTCGCAGCTGCTACACGTAAATACATTGAAGCAGGAAAAGATCTCGAAGGAAAAGGATTTGACCCTCGTAAACTTCTTGCTCCCGGTGCAGAGGCAATCAAAGCTACTGTAAAAGAAAAAATGGAATTATTTGGTTCTGTTGGAAAAGCTTGAATTGCATAACAATTCGAAAATCGCAGATACTATCTCCTGTAACAAAACATTGTTGACAGGAGGGTTTAAAAATGGCGAAAAACTTTTTAGACGATTACGATTCAAATCAAAACAGTACAAATAGTACAAACAGCTCAAACAGTTCAAAGAATAAGGCAAAAAACCGCGCACAGAATTCTTCGAAAAACAGTTCTAAGAATTCATCGAACGCATCCAATTCATCCAATGCGTCAAATGCTTCCAATTCTACGAACAGTTCCAATTGTCACCGTGACAACTAAGCGGTTGTACTGACTGTAAGAAATGAAAAAACGAACGGGCCGTCACCATTCCGGAGGCGGCCTTTCTTTTGCGGCGAACGCGGAATGTCACATTTTGTCGAAAACTCGCATATAATAAAAGAAAAAGAACGTGATACTATGAGTTTTTCGATTATTTCGATCCGCCAGCTGGCTTCGTGGCAGGCAAGAGAAGGGACGATTCTCATTGATTTAAGGGAACGCGAGGAGTATCAGGAAGAGCACATCAAGGGAGCCGTAAATATTCCGTACGAACGATGGGAACAGGAAAAAGAGGGATGGCGGCACCAGTTTACGTATTTGATCTTTTACTGCGACCGCGGAAACCAGAGCATGTACGCAGCCCGTGAAATGAACCGGCTGGGATATCATGCGGCAAGTATTGCCGGCGGCTTTGAAAGCTACCGGATTTGGAAAAAGAAAGGAAAAAAAGAGTACGATGGGCAAAGAAATATTTGAGTTAATTGCGCCTTGCCATTTTGGTATGGAAGCCGTATTAAAACGGGAGATCAACGACCTTGGATATGAGATCTCAAAAGTGGAAAATGGAAAAGTCACCTTTCTGGCGGATGCCGAAGGAATCTGCCGCGGAAATATTTTCCTCCGCACGACGGAACGGATTCTGCTCAAAGTGGCAGAATTTAAGGCGGAGACATTTGATGAATTATTTGAAGCCTGTAAGGCAATCCCATGGGAGCGTTATATCCCTGAAAATGGAAAATTCTGGGTAACGAAAGCAACCTCCGTCAACAGTAAATTGTTCAGCCCATCGGACATACAGCGTATTGTCAAAAAAGCAATGGTGGAAAGCCTTAAGCGGACATATCAGGTCAGCTGGTTTGCCGAAGACGGGGCTTCGTATCCGCTTCGCATTAACATTATGAAAGACATCGTGACCGTATCGCTTGACACGACGGGAATGTCGCTGCACAAACGAGGTTACCGCCGATACACCGCACCGGCGCCAGTGACGGAAACGCTGGCGGCGGCGATGCTC
>FR893992.1:23006-26086 GCA_000434115.1 Roseburia sp. CAG:309
AAGAAGGATCGCATTCTCGTTGATCCCTTTTGCGGAAGCGGTACGATCCCGATTGAGGCAGCCATGATCGCGTGCCAGATCGCACCGGGATTAAACCGTGAATTTTTGTCCGAAGAATGGGACAACCTGATCCCGAAAAAAGAATGGTACGGCGTCGTGGAAGAAGCACAGGATATGGTCTGCGAGGATGCCGAAGTACAGATTCAGGGCTACGATATTGACGATGAAGTGCTCAAAATGGCACGTGCCAATGCAGCACTTGCCGGCGTGGAAGATAAGATTCATTTTCAGCGCCGCGACATCATCAATTTCAGTTCGCCGAAAAAATACGGCTTTGTCGTCTCCAATCCGCCGTATGGCGAGCGTCTTTCCGACAAAAAACAGATGGAAATGCTGTACCGCAGCATCGGTCAGATCCTCAAGGAAAATGATACGTGGTCATTTTTTCTTTTGAGCGGTTACGAAGAAGCACAGAAAATGATCGGTAAAAAGGCGGACAAAAACCGCAAGATCTATAATGGTATGATGAAAACCTATCTTTACCAATATATGGGAATTAAGCCACCGAGACGACCGGCTAAGGATCAGCAAAAATAGGAAAAATATCCTGAAAGTGCTTGCGCTTTTTGCGGATAACATATATACTAGTCGTATTAGGGTCAAAATTTGACCTGAATTTTACAAAAATTTTACACAGGGAATGAAACAAATGGGAAAAAAATTGATATTTGCAACACACAATCAGGGAAAGGTTGTGGAGATCAAACAGATTTTGGGAGAAGACTACGATGTATTTTCTCTCAAAGACCTTGATATCCATACGGAGATTGAGGAAAACGGAACGTCTTTTGAAGAAAATGCCATCATCAAAGCGAAGGCAATCTGCGAAATGACAGGCGAGATGGTTCTGGCAGACGATTCCGGATTTGAAGTGGATTATCTGAATGGCGAGCCGGGAATCTATTCGGCGCGTTATCTTGGCGAAGATACGTCGTATGACATCAAAAATGCCGACCTTCTCAAACGCTGTGAAGGGGTGCCGGAAGAACAGCGTGACGCACGTTTTGTCTGTGTCATCGCCTGCGCGTATCCGGACGGCAATGTCATAACGACCAAAGGTGTGATTGAAGGCAAATTGGCGCACGAACCCAAAGGCACACACGGGTTCGGCTACGATCCAATCTTTTATCTGCCGGAGCGAGGCTGTACAACCGGAGAATTGCTGCCGGAGGAGAAAAATAAGATCAGCCACCGGGGCATTGCACTTCGCAAGATGGTTGAAAAATTAAACGAACAGGCATAATATGGGAGAAAAAAATGGCGAAATACATCGTTTTTAGTGATTCACATGGAAAAAATGACCGAATGTACGATATCATCCGTAAAAATCAGGATCAGATCGACGGATTATTTCACCTCGGTGATGTGGGAGATGCCGCGGAGGATCTCAGTCTGATGGTGAAAGGACCGGTTTATATGGTTCGCGGAAACTGCGACACGTATTCGAAACTGCACACGGAAAATGTGTTCCGTCTGCATGGACACAGGGTTGCAATGACACATGGACACAATCAGCATGTCGAGCGCGGCGTAGACATATTGAAATACTGGGCGCTTCAAAATGAGGCAGACGTTGTCCTTTACGGACACACGCATGCACCTTTTGTCGAGCAGAGCAGTCAGATGACAATTCTTAATCCCGGAAGCATTTCACGTCCGCGCCAAAGCGGCTTTGAGTGCACCTATGCCTGGATGGAATTTTTGCCAAATGGTGAGATTTCCATAGAAATTGTAAAACTTCCCAAATAAAAATTGAAAGGAAAATAATTATGTTAAAGAAAATGTTACTCGTCGGATTGATTTCGATGGTTCCCATCATTGAACTCCGTGGAGCAATCCCTTATGCTGTACTCTGGGATGCACAGCCGCTCTGGCTTGCCATCCTTATTGCCGTGATCGGAAACATGATCCCGGTGCCGTTTATCTACCTGTTTGCCAGAAAAGTCCTTGTCTGGGGAGCGGACAAGCCTGTAATCGGCAAGTTCTTTACCTTCTGCCTTGAAAAAGGCGAAAAGGGTGGTAGAAAACTACAGGAGAAAGCAGGACAGGGTCTGTTTATAGCACTCCTTTTGTTTGTCGGTATTCCTCTTCCGGGAACCGGCGCATGGACAGGAACCCTTGCAGCCAGTATCCTTGACATGGGATTCAAGAAGAGTGTCCTCGCCTGCATGGGAGGTGTACTGGTCGCTGGAACGATTATGTTCTGCCTCAGTTTCTTTGCAAGAGGAACTTTTATGGCGTTGTTTGGATAAAGGTTGGCTGTAATTATGAGATTATTGTGATTGAAAATAGTTTAAAAAAATGAAAAAAACTATTGACAAAAAGATGGACACCATATATAATAGTCAATGGTGCTGCTGATAAGCGATACACCAAATGGGATCTTAGCTCAGCTGGGAGAGCATCTGCCTTACAAGCAGAGGGTCACAGGTTCGAGCCCTGTAGGTCCCATTTATCACTAAAAAGCAGCTTCGCAATATATGGCGGGATAGCTCAGTTGGCGAGAGCACACGGTTCATACCCGTGGTGTCGGGGGTTCAAATCCCTTTCCCGCTACTAAAAAAAGAATGTCTTTTGACATTCTTTTTTTTGTGCGCGGAGAAAGGCAACGTAAAAGGCAACGCAAAACAGGGAAGCCGCCGGAAAAAGCTGCCTTTGCCCCGTCGCGCCGCCACAATCCCAACGCCAACCCCCAAAAAACAAGAACCCCCCAAAAAAACAAGAAATCCCAAAACCCCTTGAATCTTCCCCACTTTTTTGTTATCATGTAACTATTCAGAAATGGTTTTGATCATATTAAAATGAAGGAGGAAAGCATATGCGGATTGGAATGGGTTATGACGTACATCGGCTGGTGGAAGATCGTGATTTGATCATAGGGGGAGAGAAAATTGAGTATGAATACGGACTGCTTGGTCATTCGGATGCGGATGTGCTGCTTCATGCGATCATGGACGCGCTGCTTGGGGCGGCGGCACTTGGCGATATCGGCAGGCATTTTCCGGACACGGACGAGAGAT
>FR893992.1:26106-31450 GCA_000434115.1 Roseburia sp. CAG:309
CGCGGGATATCGAGTGTGCGGCTGCTGGCGTATGTGGATCAGCTATTGGAAGAAAATGGATATTCGGTGGGAAACATCGATGCGACTATTATTGCCCAGAAGCCAAAGATGGCATCTTATATCCCGGAAATGCGCGAAAATATTGCGAATACTCTGGGGCTGGAATTAAATCAGGTCAATATAAAAGCTACAACAGAAGAAGGGCTGGGATTTACCGGAAGCGGCGAAGGAATATCGGCGCAGGCGGTATGTATCTTAGAATAACAGCAAAGGAGCTGCACTATGAACCATAGGCAATTGTGGAAAAAAATATTTGGCGACAACGATGCCTATATTGATTTCTATTTTAAAGAGCGAGCCGATCATACCGTGGTGTATTCAAAATACGAAGGCCATGATCTGGTAAGCATGATATTTTTTAATTATTATACGCTGGTCATACGGGGAGAAAAAGTGAAATGTCCTTATATCGAGGGTGTTGCGACAGCTCCCGAATGGCGGCACAGAGGATTTATGAAAACGCTTTTGTATCAGGGAATGATGGATGCGAGAAACGAAGGAGCGCCATTTGCGTTCTTGTCGCCTGCCAATGAAGAAATTTATAAACCCTTTGGCTTTCATGGAGTATATTATCGGAAGCAGATGGGAATTCAGGGGAGACGGCATAAATGGTATCATGCCGGTTCCTTTTCGCATCTTGACAGCCGGCTGAAAGAGCGGGCGGTGGAATTTGTTAATGCTCAATTATATGCGAGTGAATTGGATGTTTACATTTACCGCGATGTCAAATATTATGATACATTGATGAAAGAAACCAAGACGCTTGGCGGAAAAGTTGTCGTGCTGCGAAATGAGACGATGATCGACGGAGTCGCTGTCGTGACACACGAAGAAGACCGTTACGAAGTGCAGGAAATGATCTGCGCGCCGGAAGATGCGGACAAAGTGGTGGAATCTCTCTGCTATTATCTGGGAGTTACGGACGACGAAACGGTTTTGTTTGAAGATGGATATTTTCTGCAAAATGTTACCGGAGAGGGCATTGCGGTTCGAATGACGGAAAAGCCGTATATTATGGCACGGGCACTCGGGGACGACGGCGATGCCGGAAACTTAAAATGGTATATTAACGATATCACATAGGAAAGAGGACAAAAGAATGGAAAATCAGGAAAATGAACTTCGGCTGGAAGGACGGCACAGCGTTATGGAGGCATTCCGCGCAGGTAAATTGATCGAGAGGCTGTTTGTGTTAAAGGGATGTCAAGACGGGCCGGTTCTGAGTATTCTCCGTGAGGCAAAAAAAGCCGGAGTAATGGTGGATTTTGTGCCAAAAGAGCGTCTGGATCATATGAGTGAGACGGGAAAACATCAGGGCGTTGTGGCGAATCTGTCAGCATTTCGTTACAGCACCGTGGAAGATATGTTTGCACTGGCAGAAAAACGGGGAGAAGATCCCTTTTTCTTTCTGTTGGATGGGATTGAGGATCCGCATAATCTGGGAGCAATCATTCGTACCGCGAACCTTGCCGGGGCGCATGGAGTGATCATTCCCAAACGCCGCGCAGTGGGGTTGACGGCGACGGTCGTAAAAGCATCTGCGGGAGCCATTCATTATACACCGGTGGCAAAAGTCACCAATCTTTCGGCAGAGATGGAAAAATTGAAAGAACGCGGACTGTGGTTTGTGTGCGCCGATATGGACGGCGAGATCATGTACCGCAACAATCTGAAAGGGCCGATCGGCTTAGTGATCGGAAATGAGGGCGCCGGAGTGTCCCAGCTTGTCCGGAAACACTGTGATTATGTGGCGAGCATTCCGATGGCGGGAGATATTGATTCACTCAATGCTTCTGTGGCAGCCGGGGTATTGGCTTATGAGATTGTACGTCAAAGAAAGGGCTTTTAACAAAAAATGGAAATAAGTGGGTTTGAAACACTTACTGATGAAGAAATCATCCGCCGCGTGCGTGAGGGAGAAAAAGAAGGCACCGATTATCTGCTTGAAAAATACAAAAATCTCGTGCGGAAAAAGGCGCGCGCCCTATATCTGATCGGCGGCGACAACGACGATCTGATCCAGGAGGGCATGATCGGGCTTTACAAAGCCATACGTGATTATGATGTGGAAAAAGAGACCGTTTTCCGCAGTTTCGCCAGCATTTGTATCGACCGTCAGCTTTACAATGCCGTAAAAGGGGCGAACCGCCTTAAAAATTCGCCGCTTAACACGTACATATCCCTTGATATTCCGGTGGAAGCGCGGGGAAATGAAGAAAATGGGGCAGCGACTCTGGGCGAGATGCTCGAATGGGTTGGCGTGTCCAATCCGGAAGATATTTTGATTGACCGGGAGCGTGTGGGCAAGATTGAACAATATATCCGCCAGAATCTCAGTGAATTTGAGCAGAAAGTAGTCAATCTTTACATTGACGGCATGAATTATCAGCAGATTGCAAAGGAACTGGAAAAAACACCCAAATCCATTGACAATGCACTTCAGCGCATCAAGAAAAAACTTATGGCATTTTGGTAAGTTTTTGTTGACAGAACCATTATACTTTGATAGAATAGTCCATGGATTGTTATAAATGATTCAGCTGGCGTGGCACAGTCGGTAGCGCACTTCATTGGTAGTGAAGAGGTCACGGGTTCGATTCCCGTCGCTAGCTTTAGAGAGAGGAAATGAATGGTTATAAGCCTGTCATTTCCTTTTTGTTTTATAAGGGATTAGGATTTAGATTTACACGGAGGAACCGCCAATGAAAGGAACGGCATCGCGAAGCCGGTGGGAAATTATCTCATCGCACATATTTACGTATTTTAACTTTTTGAACCTTGTTCTGGCAGGACTGGTTTTGGTGTCCGGGCAATATAAAAATATGCTGTTCATGGGAATCGTTGTCACCAATGCGGTGATCGGAATTGGGCAGGAATTAAAAGTAAAACGTATTATCGATGCGTTGTCAGTCGTTACAGCGACCAAAGCAAGACGTTACGAAAATGGAGAATTTTGTAAATGCGACATTGAACTTCTGCGGGATGGAGATACGGTGCGGTTTTTACTCGGAGACCAGATTCCGGTGGACTGTGAAATTTTGGAAACAGATGGAATTGAAGTCAATGAGTCACTTCTGACCGGGGAATCCCTTGCCGTTCAGAAAAAGAAAGGCGATTTTGTGTACTCCGGAAGTGATGTGGTGGCAGGAAGTGCCATTGCAAAAGTCGTACATACCGGAGAAGAAAATTATGCGACGCAGCTTGTGAAAAAAGCAAAGACCAAACGCCGTGCGACCTCGGAAATGCAGGATGCAATCGGCAGAATTATTAAATATGTGAGTTATGCGTTGATCCCGATCGGACTGCTTCTCTTTTTTATCCAGCGGTACTCCGCCCACAATACATTGTCAGATTCTATTGTAAACACAGTTGCGGGCGTGATCGGAATGATCCCGGAAGGCCTTGTTCTTCTTACCAGTATTTCCTTTATCCTTGGTGTGGGGCGTCTGGCGAGGAAAAATGCACTCGTGCAGGAGATGGAAGCCATCGAGGCTCTCGCCAGAGTGGATGTGTTGTGCCTTGACAAGACGGGAACTATTACGACGGGGGATCTTCAGGTGGAAGAACTTGTGCCGCTGTCGGAAGAAAAAGATATGGCAGAAGTGCTGGGAGTTCTTGCGTACGCTTTTGAAGAGACCAATGCTACGACGGAGGCGTTGCGGCGGTATTTTCCCAAAACCCAGGGGGCGGTCATTGCGGAAAAAGTACCGTTTAGTTCCAGTCGTAAACATATGCGGGTAACGATTGCAGGAAAAGGCGATTATCGGCTTGGAGCACCGGAATATCTTACAGAAAATGGGAAAACTCTTGCCCGTGCAGAAGTGTATGCGGCAGAAGGTATGCGTGTATTGTTGTTGACACACGATAAAAATGAAGTGGGATTTATCATTTTGTCCGATATCATCAAAGCGGATGCGGCAGAGACATTTGCTTTTTTCCGGGAGAAAAATGTACAGATTAAAATATTGTCCGGAGACAATCCATTGACTGTTTCCGTTGTCGGTGTGCGGGCAGGACTGCCGGAAGCAAAAAACTATGTCGATGCCAGAGAACTTCCGGAGGAGGAAGAAGAACTGCGCAAAGTGATCGGAAACTATACCGTGTTTGGGCGCGTAAGTCCGGAGAAAAAACAGGCAATCGTAAAAGCGCTGGAAGCAGAGGGGAATGTGACCGGAATGGTTGGCGATGGTGTCAATGATGTTCTGGCACTGAAAGATGCTGACTGTGGTATTGCTATGGCGGCAGGAAGCGACGCGGCAAAGCAGATTGCGCATATTGTACTGCTGGATTCGGATTTTGCCTCCATGAAACAGATCGTGGGCGAGGGAAGAACGATCATATCGAACATTGAGCGCGTAAGTGCGTTGTATCTTACCAAAACGATATATTCCATCCTTTTGTGTCTGATCTATATTATATTAGGAAAATCCTATCCGTTTATTCCGATCCAGCTCAGCCTGATCGGAGGGACAGCCATCGGAATCCCGAGTTTTGTTCTCGCGTTGGAACATCATGAGGAGACGATACCAAGGGGATTCCTGCGAAATGTTCTACGCGTTTCGCTGCCCGCAGCAATTTGTATGGTGGGAAGTCTGGTTGCAATTACGTTGATGGGAGAATGGTTTTCCTTATCTGAACTGATTTTATCGAGTATGCACCTGATCGCGGGAGGTATTGTGAGTTTTGGAGTGTTGCTGGCAGTTTGTATCCCAATGAGCAGAGTACGTTTTGCACTCTGCGTCACGGTGATCGGTATATTTGTCGGTGCAATCCTGCTTTTTCCGGGATTTTTTGGCATGGCACCGGTCATGCACCTGATTATGACGCTTTTATAGAATCCAACCCCTGATGTACGAGTTCAAGGGCGCGTGTCATTTGACCGGAGAGATAGAGATAGCCGATCAGAGCTTCAAAACCGGTCGCTGTGTGGTAGTCGTGAAGATTTGCGTTTTTTGCGACGGAATGAGGCTTGGCATTGCGGCCCCTTTTATAATAAGAAAGTTCTTCTTCTGTCAGACTCCCTTCAATCGCAGTCAGAAGGTCTGCCTGTGCCTTGGCGTTTACGAGTTTGCTCGAACGCAGATGCAGTTTCTTGACTGTGCCGGATTTCTCTTCTACGATCAAAGTTCTTATAATAATCTCAAAAACAGCATCTCCGATATAGGCAAGCGTCAGGGGAGCATATAGGTTGATGTCCTTTGACTCCAGAGAAAATGTATCGTGAATGGTTTCTAATAATGAATTGTCCATAAGTAAAAAACTCCTTTAGTAAAATGGTTATATA
>FR893992.1:31531-32186 GCA_000434115.1 Roseburia sp. CAG:309
CGCCATAATGCTGACAAAAATATTTCATATAGTAAACATAATAGCAAATGTTTAGATGCATCTTATGTCATGGTGGGAAAAATATGTAAGATATGAACAAACTGTAAAAAAAACAAGAAAAATTTTTGGTATTTTTTACAAAATTCAAAAACACCCTTGCATATTGTGGACAGTAGTGTTATAATCGACTTAAATATCATTGTGGATGTATTGGAGTTTTTCCGCAATGGAACACAAAACAATTTAGGAGGTATTACGATGAGACAAATCGGTACACAGTCAGCCAAGTATTTCAGAAGATTTGTGACAGCGATGCTTGTAGTCGCTATGGTAATCACATCTTTGACTGTATCTTCCGTTGATTCTCAGGCGGCTAAAAAAGTGAAAAAAGTCACCATCGGGGTCAAAGTTGGCGGATCAGGAATCCTTGTGCTGAAAAAAGGACAGTCAAAGAAACTGAAGGTTTCTGTGACACCTAAAAAAGCAAGCAAAAAGGTTACATACAAATCAAGCAAGGCTTCAGTTGTAAGCGTAAGCTCAAAAGGTGTTGTTAAGGCACGCAAGCGCAAAGGTTCTGCAAAGATCACAGTAACATCCAAACAGAATCCTAAGAAAAAAGCTACAATCAAAGTCAAGATTGGTACTCCTGTAAAGA
>FR893993.1:0-1713 GCA_000434115.1 Roseburia sp. CAG:309
CACCTTCCCTTTAAGTTTTGCGATTGAACCTGCTTCATTTATCTGACAATATCAACCGCCTGTTTCAGATACCATTTCGGACAAAGCAATTTCAAATCTTCCTCTCCATATTCATCTTCATAATAGTATGAAATACGAACATAATAACGTTTGCCTAGCTTTAAGTTTTTAAAAGAATTCTCATATAATTCCGTAGTTTTATTTTTTGACAACCAAAGAGTTTCGGCTTTTGACATATCCTCATTTTCCGATATTTGAGCGATATATCCAATTTCCATATCATCTTGATCGTCGTATTTTTCAAGTTTTGTCTGCAATTTGCCATCATCAACGGATACCTTTAATTCACCGCCGGACAGATTCGACAAATTCATTTTAACAAACATTGCCACAAAATCAATATCCTGATTACAATACTTTGGAAAACTTGTCAAATGATAATATCTAGAAAATACACCAAATGAAAATATTTTCCACCCAAGAAATTGATAACCCGGTTTTACCGCATCCGGCAAGTCAACTTTTTGTCCGTAGTAATACGATGAAGGCATTTCTCCCATTGCCTCTCCGCCACACAGATCATAGGTAATCTTGAAAGAAATCTTGTTTTGCATCCGGCAAGGCAGCTTTTTCTCCGTAGCAATACGATGAAGGCAATTCTCCCTTTGCTTCTCCGCCACGCAGATCATAGGTAATCTTGAAAGAAATCTTGTTTGTTTTTGCTGTCTTTTTTCCAGGAAGTATTTTTGCCTTTTTGCCATTTACTTTCCATTTTTTCTTTCCCTTGCAGTCATCTAATCTTAAAGACTTGTTAGAATGATTAACAATAGTTGTCAGGCTAAGGCAATCAACAAACGCTTGGGAATCCAGCATTGTTACAGTCTTTGGAATTGTTATCTGTTTCAGTCTTTTACACTTATAAAATGCGTATGTTCCTATCTTTTTTAATTTTTTAGGTAGTGTTATTTGTTGTATTTTCTTGCAGCCACTAAATATATTGTTAGGTAATTCATTTACAGCACTTGGAATATTAATTCTCTCTAACTTGCTGCAATCCATAAATGCACCATTCTTTATTTTTTTCACGGTATTCGGAAGTTTTATTTCCTTTACGTTATGCATACTGGCAAGTGCAGTTTCTTTAATGATTGTAATTCCTTTTCCGATTACAATCTTTTTAATTTTGTATTGGTATTTATTCCATCCATTCTTTTCCCCTTTTAAAATCCCCTTTCCTTTTATATGCATCACTCCATCTTCACTAAGAATCCACGTTGCATTTTTTCCGCATTTTCCTTTTGCGACAGTACTTGCCGCTGATGTCTGTATATTTGTAAAACAAACTATACTAAATAGAAACAGAAATAAAAGTAATGTTTTTTTCATCAAATCTTCCTTTCTTCACATTTTGCCGACAAAGGCATTTACTATTTTTGTAAAATTCTTTCCTGTTTCCATTGTACCACATATTACCAAGGAAAGCACCAGTAAAAGTGATAAAAAGATATTATTTCATCCGTATTTTTTCCTTTATAATCCACCCAAGAGTTGGATTCCACATATCATCATCCTCTTCTTCAAATCCTAACGTTCTTTCTGCAATTTGTACATAGTAAACCCTGCCTTTTTTAAGTTTTTTGCTAATTCCCTTACCATAAGGCGTTGTCGAAAACACCCAGGTAGAGTTACTCATATTCGAATTTTTTGAATATC
>FR893993.1:1723-5618 GCA_000434115.1 Roseburia sp. CAG:309
AAATGGATGATCCGGATCCCTTACCCCACAAATCTCAAAATAATACGTCTTCCCCGGCTCAAGATTTTTAATCATCACTTTCCCTTTGCTTTTGTTACAGTATTTTTCATCACAAAGACTCATATCCTTATATACGGAATAGCGTATCGCATGTGCCTCTAGAAGCACTTTTGCCTGACTGCTGTCAAAGCTAACCGTCGCCGTTCTCCTTCAAATAATTTCTTTTACCATAATTTGGATCCTTTACCATTACTTGAATTCTTTGATTCTCCGCGGATATCTTTGTTTCATCGCTTTTCCATATTCATGCTTATTTATCCTTCTGCCTTTTATCTTGCCACCCTTTAATTTATACTGAATAAGATATTTTTTTGCTTCTGCTCTCGCAGTTTTTTTCGGTGGCAAAACTTCTACTCTCTGCCCGTCAAGACGCCAAATCAAATTCCCTTTTGACGTCACCAATGGAATGCTGATATCCGAATAATTAACCACTTTTCGCAGTGCAATAGAATTTTTTGCATAACTCTTTGCCACTTTCTCAACAGAAGAACCAAACATCAATATCTGTAAGTTTTTGCAAGATGAAAACGCATAGGATTCTATCCTTTTTACAGTATCCGGTATTTTCACAGTTTGCAGCGAATTACATCCTGAAAAACCAGCATATCCTATTACTTGCAGTGTCTGTGGCCAATGAACAACAGATAAATTTATACAATTCGCACATAAGGCTCTCTCTGTCTTTTCGAGATCTTGTGGCAGCCATATTTCTTTCAATGCAACGCAGGAATCAAAGGCAAATTCTCCTATCGAAACAACCGAATCCGGAATTTTTACTTCTTCTATCTTTGCACATTGCTGAAAAGCCCCTTCACCAATTCCCTGCAATGATGTAGGAAGGGTAATTTGTTTCACTTCTTCAAGACCCGCAAAACACTTATTCCCTAATTCTGTTATGCCCTCTTCGACAACAATCCTTTGAATTTGCTCTGCTTTTATATTTTTGTCATCTGAAAAATATTTTGTCACTTTTCCATTCCCGGAGATAACAAGTGTCCCAACCTTGCTCATAGAAAACGAGCTATTTTCTCCACAATTGCCGTTTTCCATTTCAGCATTTGCTGATACCGGACTCTGAAAAATCAAAAATACCGTTACGACAAAAGCAAAAAAACGAATTATCTTTCCCACAAGATCACCTCAATCATTCTTTTATTTCTTTCTACTGCCAACTCCCTTTCATGACTTTACTCCAATATCGTCATACCTCGCAAGCACCAGCCTTGAAAGAAATAAATATCTTCTGATTCTACAGGGACATGTCCCAACATGTAAATACATTCTTTCCCTGGTTCATAACCGATTAAATCATCCCAACTCACTTCATCTGTTCCATTTCCATAACTTGATACTTCTGTCCAATGTTTTCCCTCATCTACAGACACACTTAAATAATAATGCAGCGGCACCTCTCCCCATCCACTAACATTCACCTTAAAATCATCGTCCCACATCACAAAGGCTCATATCCTTATATACGGAATAACGTATCGCATGCGCCTCTAGAAGCACTTTCGCCTGACTGCTGTCAAAGCTAACCGTCGCCGTTCCCGTCTTTTTGCTCTCCACTTTATACTTATACCATGTCGCATAAAACTTTGCCTTTTTCTGCCCGCTCTCTACTTTTTCTACATCCGCATACATTTTATCACTCCACCCCATAAAAACATATCCTTTTCTCTTTACCGTTTCCGGAAGTGTTACACTATCACCAAACCGATAAGTTCGAGGCAGTTTTTTCGTTTCCTGACCTCCTCGCAGGTCATACTGTATCGAAAGTTTTTTTCTTGTAGATGTTCCCGTCTTTCCTGCTGGAATTGTCTTCGTTTTCTTCCCATCTACTCGCCATGTGACGTATTTTTTGTACCATGGCATATAGCATGGGATTTTAGAATTATTTACAATTGTTTCCAGTGCTGGACAATCTCGAAAAGTATTAAAATTCCATTCTTTCAACCGTTCTGGCAATGTAATTTTTTTTAATTTATGACAGCTTGCAAACACAGATTCACTTATTTCAACTACAGAGTCTGGAATATCTATCTCTTCCAAACTTATGCAACTTGCAAATGCACTGTACCCAATCACTTGCAACCCTTTCCCAAACCGAACCTTTTTCAGTTTATAACACCCCGCAAATGTAGTATCCCCGATTTCTGTCAAACTATCTGGCAAAACAACTTCTCTTACAGATTCAAACTTTCCTATTCCTAATGGTGTAATTTTAGTAATTCCCTCTTTAATAATCAATTTCTTAATTTGTGATTTCTTTACTTCTTTTCCGTATTTTATAGCCTCCTCTGTTTCTCCATTTCCGGATATAACAAGAGTATCACCATTGATTACCTCATACTGAATATTAGTTTTTGCCATTGCTTGTGCGGAAAACACTCCCAAAGTAATAGAAAGCAAAGCAATTGCTTGTAGTAAAATTTTTACATATTTACTCATTATTTTCCTCTTTTCCTTTAAACACCTTTTCAAGGTATCACCTGTACTGTGCCACGAAAATGCCATTCAGCTAGCCCTCCGTCATCGAACGGCTCTCCCCTAGGAGCGTATGCTATTTCGTAAACATATTCTGTTTTCTCATTAAGATTGCGAACTATGTATTCTCCACCATTACCATATCCGTCACCGCCATTTGTAAAAACCCATGTTTTCCCACCATCACATGATAAGCGAACACAATAAGTCAGATATCTTTTTTCTCCTAAATCTATCATATAAAAATTATCATCCTCGAATTTGTATATTAATTTTCTACCTTTCTCCGCAGTTATTGAAAACCTTAAATAATATGCTGTTAAATGCAGATTTTTTTCAGAATAACAAACAAAATTGTCCTTCCAGCTCCATTCTGAAACATCTCGCCATCCCACAAAACGATATCCTTCCTTTTCTGCTTCTGGAAGCGGGGTTTTATCCCCATAATAACGATATTGTGGAAGTTCTTCTTTTGCCGTTCCTCCACGTAAATCGTATGTCAGTTTATACCGGGTTCCCAAACTTTTTGCAGTAGATTTGGGTGCCAACATCTTGATAATTTTTCCCTTGCTCCTCCACACGCGATGTCCTTTTGCTGTATCCAATGGAATTTTGAGACAAGAATGATTACACACTTTCCGCAAACTGTAACATTTTTCTATCAGATTTTCTTTGGACTTCAACTTTTTGGGAAATGTAACGCTCTTTAATGAGCGGCAGTTATAAATCGCCTGTTTATCCATTTTTTCTACACTATCAGGAATCACTAATTTTTCCATATTGCTACACCCGGAAAAAGCATATTGCTTTATCACTTTTAACTTCTTTGGAAACATCACTTTTTTTAAAGATTTACACTCTTTAAATGCTCCTTTTGGTAAAACTTTAATATTGGGAGACAGCGTAATATATACGAGATTATCACAATATGCAAATGCCTCTTCTTCTAATTCATTTACAGTTTTTGGCAATTTAATCTCTGTTAGATTATCATAATTTCCAAATGCATACTCACCAATTTCTGTTATTCCCTTTTGTATTATAACCTGCTTTACATTTCCCTTATTTGCCCATGCAAGATTACTTTGAAGTTTAACCTTTCCTTTTCCTCGAATTGTCATCACACCGTCTTCGCTTAACGACCATGTACAATGCGGACCTGCTTTCTGATTTTTTATTAGCATCTTCGCCTGACTGTCTGGGCAAAAACCCAGACAGCCACAAATGGCGAAAAAACATATGAATAGTAGTTTTTTCATTTTTTCCTTCTTTCTAGAGCTACTGCACCAATGTTTCTTGCAACGTATACATTAACTGGCAGTTCTTACTTATTTTACTACTCGAACTA
>FR893994.1 GCA_000434115.1 Roseburia sp. CAG:309
TAATGCAGTTCTAAAATATTGGGAATGATCACAATATCATTCCCAATTAAATACATAGATGCTATTTTCTTTGTCAATTGATCTAAAAAGGTAAGGAAAACAAAAAGTACCGCCATCGTAATGTGGGTTTTTCTTTTTGAAACTATTGTCATTGAATTTTATTCCTTTCCATGGTGCAAATCGATCAGAAATCCACCGATCCTAAGAACTCAAAAGGGTCATCGGTTTTCTTTTCTTTATTATTCATATTCAGATCCTGTAACAGGGAATCAAGTGTCGGAACAAGATCTTCATTTTTTGTCACTTTTTCCGCTGGTTCAAACTGCTCCATCGCCTTGGGCTGTTCTTTTTCTCCCGGTTCATCCAGAGAGGTAAACGTTACATCAATGGGTTTTACCGTGGTAGCTTCCACGGGGGTGGTAACTGCTGCTTCTGTTACCGTTTTTACCGGTTCTTCCGGCAGCTTGTCCGCTTCTTTTTCTTCTTTTATTTTCGGTTTAACCTCTACCTGAGGCTGTACTTTCACTTCCTGGGATTGTACTTCCGGTTTCTGCTCTTTTACCGCTTCCAATGTATCACGCAGATCGATCGTATCCGCACTTAATATTTCTGCGGTACGGTCAGCCTCGTCCATTTTCGGTTCTTTTGCCACAGCCGGCTTCTCTTCTGTTTTTTCCGGCTCATCGGATGCCACCGCATCCTTACCGTTTTCCGGTTCTGCCACCGTGTTATCAACGACAGGATTTACTGAAGAATCCTCTACCACACCTGCCGGCTTTTCCTGTGCAGAAGCCGTTTCTTCCCCGGATTCTTCCGGCGCATCCAAATCTTCCGGCTTGTGAATATCAAACTCCGATCCCTCCACCAGTTGAAGCTGTGCACTGGCAGCCTCTTTTAACTGCAATTTGTACTGATTGAACTGTTGGATCAGCTGCATTGATTTTTCACGAATCTTCTGATACTCTTCTTCGGCATTGTTAATGATCTTATCTGCATGCAGATGTGCCGCTTTTTCAATGGATTCCGCTTTTAATATTGCAGCATCCTTCGTTTCTTTTGAAGTTTTTTCTGCCAGGATCAGCGCCTTCTGCAATGTTGTCTCAATCGAACGATAATACTGAACCCCATCACTCAATGTCTTAATCTTGCTGTTGAGATCATCCCGCTGTTCCTGCATCTCGCGCTCTTTTTTACGAAGCTGTTCGGTCAGCTTTGCATTTTCTTCTGTCAATTGTTTATAATTGTCAAATACCAGTTCAAGATAAGCATCCATCTCATCTTTTTCGTATTTTTTTCGCTTTGCTTCTACTTTTTTATTTTGTAATTCAATTAAAGATAACATACGTATTTCCTCCTGAATGCATTAAAATTCACGGTTAATGGTAGGCATTGTATCGGATTGTTCTTTTACATGATCCAACGTATCTCCACTGATGTCCACCTGCTCCGGTGTAAAAATAAATACATATTTTGAAATCTGGTGATATTTTCCATTAATTGCGTAAATACAACCGGAAATAAAGTCCATGATACGCTGTGCATCGTCAGCATCGAAGCCCTCCAGATTTACTACAACCGGTTTTGACTCCAGCAATGTATTGCATATTTCCTGTGAATCTTCAAAAGAGGATGGGAATATGATCTTTACCTCAGATATGGTTCGGTTCAGGGAAACTACTTTTGGTTTGGATCCTCGAAATCCACCAATTTTTCCTTTTTCTTCCTGTGTTTCTTTTGCTGTATTCCGGCTGCTTCTTGCAGGAGCTGTCCGCTGAGGTGTTTCTTGTTCAAAATCATCTACATAGTTTTCAAATTCATCTTCTTCATCCATACCATCCAAATTAAAAAAATTAACAAGTGATTTAAAACTCATACTATCAAACCCTCTCTATCTGTATCTTAATATTGTCTGCTTCCAAATATACCGGTACCGACACGAACATAAGTTGCTCCTTCTTCAATTGCAACTTCATAATCTCCGGTCATACCCATAGAAAGCTCATTCATACTAATATTATCAATGTTTTTGGCGTTAATGTCAACTAGTAATTTACGTAAATTTTGAAAATGTATCCGATTTTTTTCCGGATCTTCCACAAATGGCGCGATCGTCATCAGTCCACGCACCTTAATGTTCGGAAATTTCGCAATTTCACGGATGACCTCTTCCGTCTCTTCCGGCATCAATCCAAATTTTGACTCTTCTTTGGCAACATTTACCTCAATCAATATATTGGCAGTCTCACCAATTTTTTCATATTCTTTCTGAATCTGCTCTGCCAGGCGAAGGGAATCTACCGAATGAATACGTGCCACCTTTCCCGCAATCTGACGCACTTTGTTACGCTGCAAATGACCGATCAGATGCCATTCAACCTCTTTCGGAAGGTCCACTTCTTTTTTTACAATTTCCTGCACTTTATTTTCACCAAAGATGGAAACCCCTGCCTGCATGGCTTCCTGCATCATCTCAATCGGTTTGGTCTTACTGACTGCGATCAGCGTAACATCATCCCTGGAACGTCCGCTCCGCTCACACGCTTTCTGAATCTTTTCTTCTACGATTTTCAAATTTTCTGTTACCATTTTTCTTCCTCCTAACGGCTGATTTATTCTATAAAATCATTTTCATTTAGCAGTTTTGGATTTACCACAATATGGTCATAATTGGATATTCCTCCACTTGTATTTGGCGAAACGATCGTATATTCATTATTTTCATATACTTTTTCAATCTTTCGGAACTGGCAGTAGCCGGTATTTACACAATAAACCCCTTCTACACTCTCCTGCGTATTCAATGTAACCAGCTGCGTTGTAGCTGGATCTACAATGGTATCTCCGGGCGCCAAAATGGTATCATTAACATAATACTTATCGTCTTTTACGCTTGCATTTTCAACGGAAACAAATGACTGCGTTTCTTTCCCGGATTTATCATAAGTCACTTTTAACACACCGGGAACCGTCGCTTCTCCCGGTTTTTCTGAACCATTGGTAATATAACCTTTTGGCACGACCGTCATTTTCTTTTTAATAATGGAAGAATTTGGAATTTTATATCCGGTGGCCGCATTCAGATTTAACTCGATATCCAGATAGCGGTCATTCAGATATCTTCCCATATATCTTCCTGATGTCAATACCGCAAACTGCGTTCCGGAATTTTCCTGAAACGAAAGGGCACAGTTAAAAGACACCTGATCTTTTTTTACGGTTATTCGGACGCTTGTCTGATCTTTCAGTTTCTGGGCAAGATCATCGGTAAGCGGAACGACAATCTTCCATTCATCGCTCGTTACCAGTTTATAGACCGGAACGTCTGCTGCAACTTTTTCCGAGGAACTAAGCTGCTCTCTCTCAACCGAAGTGGTGTCTTTAAATAAATCCGGATTGATCCGATCCAGAGTAATGTCTTCATATCCGTCAACGGAATAAGAAATCACACCCGGCTTTGCCGCCTTGGATTTGACAATCTCATTTGATTTTTCGGCTTCCGACAGCTGTTTTTTTATATCACTGTACAGATTGCTGCGGCTCTGCTCAAAGATCGTATTTTCAATATCGTAATGGAAATCTTTTACTGTATAATAACTTGCCTGATTGTAATTGCTGTAATAATCACTAATGACTTCCCGCAGTTTCTGTATGTCAGAGCTGGTTGTCTGATGATCCGACTGTACCTGTTCAAGAAGATCATTTACGGTGCCATTTTTATCAATTGTGTAGATAACTTCTTTTTTTCCCACCTTGCTCTGATCCGCGTGATAAAAATTAATATATCCTTCCTGTTCACAATAAACGACAGCTTCCTCACGTAAAATAAATCCCGTCAGTGTACTGTCATCGGCAATACTTGTTTCGTTTACTTCGTATATGCTGATATGTTCATCATGAAAATAATTCCAGGAAATGATCACTACATACGCGATAATAATGAGCAGTATCAGCAATGCAATATTCGGTTTTAACGGTTTTCGATATTTAACTACTGTTTTATTTTTTTTCAAAACCGGAATGCTTCCTTTCTTTTAAATGATACGACCATTTTTCATGAATAAAAATATGCTTTTTGTAAATAACTAACATTACTACAAAAGGAGGTTTCTCAATATGAAAACAATTGACTATATTGCACTGGCACTTGTTATCATTGGTGCCATTAACTGGGGATTGATCGGATTTTTTGGTTTTGACCTTGTAGCTTTTATCTGCGGCACAATGTCGATTTTATCCCGCATCATATATGCTGTTGTCGGTATATGTGGTCTTTATGCGATCAGTTTTTGCGGAAGGTTGAAAAACTGACCCTTTACTGGCGAACCAACTCGCGCCAATCCAAGTCTCCCCGTTCCAAAGCCTTCACAAGCAGCTCCGCTGTTGCAACATTGGTTGCCAACGGGATATTGTGAACATCGCATAGTTGAAAAAGTGTCGTAACTTCCGGTTCATGAGATTTTGGCGTGAGTGGATCGCGTAAAAAGATAACGAGATCGATATCATTATTCTCAATCTGCGCACCAAGCTGTTTCTCGCCTCCCAGATGCCCGGCAAGATATTTATGAATATTCAAATTTGTAACTTCTTCTACCAGTCTTCCTGTCGTAGCCGTCGCATAAATATCATGTTTGCATAATATGCCACGGTACGCAATACAGAAATTCTGCATCAAGATTTTCTTTGAATCATGGGCAATCAATCCAATGTTCATGTATATTCCTCCTTAGAAGTATCATTTTTTCCAAGATAAATTGTTTTCCAATGCCAGACTTTCAACAAAACTGCTGCTATTTCCACGTGTCGGCTGAATCTGAATATTGATCAATATTCCAATCGCCATCGCATTGCTTAACATGGACGACAATCCATTGCTCAAAAACGGAAGCGGAAGTCCTGTATTGGGCAGTAACCTTGTCACTACGCATATATTAAAAAATGTTTGAAAGCAGAAAAGGGAGCCAATTCCAAGAGCAATCATCATTCCGAGATAATCTCTCGCATGTTTGGCTGCGATAAAGCATTTAATAATAATGATCGACAACAAACCTAATATGATCAGACAGCCGATAAAACCAAATTCCTCGCTGATTGGAGCCCACACAAAGTCACTTTCGATGACATCGACCGAATTATAGTTGCGGTTTTCACTCAAACCATCCATCAGCAGTTTTCCATACAATTTTCCGGAAGCAATCGACAATACCGAATTATTCTGCTGGTACATAATGCCAAGTGCCTCTGTTTCCGGATGCAGCCATCCGGTAATACGTCGCAGCTGATAATCATAAAGCAGCTTCTGCCCCGGCTGCTGAATATACCATATCAAAAATCCGGCAATTGGAATCAATACAGCTACCACCGGACCAATGATCTTTTTACTCATGCCCGAACACAAAATCATCATCGCAAGTACAACCATAACAACAACGCCCGATGAAAGGTCGGATTGTACCAAAATAAACGCTG
>FR893995.1:0-28993 GCA_000434115.1 Roseburia sp. CAG:309
GCTTGACCCAAGACCATAATTTCTCTCCTCGGACCACATTTCCATTTCTCACCACCCAAACCATAAACTCTATAAACTAACCATAAATCACACAAAACAGATAAAGGCGACGATTTCTCGCCGCCTTATGCAGTACTCTTTTACTTCCCAAAATGCCGGTTCCTGATTTTTGACTCCTAGCATATGCTAGGTGGGCGACCGCATGTGCTCTTCTGCCTTCCATTTGCAATGTTTCCATTGTACTGACAAGTCAGCAGGGATGGCCCGGCATCCAAACACAGATATAGGAATCCCGTTTAAAGTATTGTAGGTTCAAAAATTCAAGAGTGTCGAACATTCCAGGAAAGTAAATCTGTAACTATAGTATACCTAAATTTGCGCAATATATCAAGAGAAAAATTAATCTCTTCGATTATTTATAAGAAGCACCAGACGAAATACCTGAAGTGCTGTACTCACAACCGCTGCCACATACGTAAGCGCCGCTGCGGACAATACTTTTCTCGCGCCTTTGATCTCATCCCCATACAGAATTCCCAAGCTGTCAAGCACCCGCATAGCACGTGCGGACGCATCAAATTCAACCGGAAGTGTCACCAGCTGAAAGATCAGTACGCCGGAGAAAAGAATGACACCAATTTTTGCCAGTCCGACATAACCGAGGATCAAACCGATCAAAATGAGCGGCATCGAAAGCCGGGAAGCGAAATTGACGATCGGTACGAGTGCCGTACGGATTGTGATCGGCACGTATCCTCTCGCATGCTGGATAACGTGGCCGCATTCGTGTGCAGCTACCCCAACCGCGGAAACAGAAGTCGAGCCATACACCGAATCTGATAGATTGACTACTTTTTTGCTCGGATCATAATGGTCTGTCAGATCACCACTCACACGGCGGATGCTGACATCCGTGATACCGGCACTTCGCAGAATCATCTCTGCCACCTGCTCCGCACGCAGACCGCGCTGGTTATAAACCCGGCTGTTTTTCTGGAAACTTCGCTTTACATTCGCCGACGCAATCATGCTGATAACCGCTCCGATCACCACAAGGATATACGTCGGATCCCAGTACATATAATAAGGATACATACTATCACGCTCCGTTCATTGTGTATTTATTGTACGCATTATAGCACACTTTTATTCTTTTGTCACTTCCCTCTTGTTGTTTTTTTTAAATCGTGATACACTAGTATTTACCAAAATGCGAATGTGGGGAATGGAGTTCTGAATCGTAATACCAAAAATGAAAAGGAGTACATTTAATATGTCATTATTTCAATCTTTTCTCCTTCTGATCATTGGATTTGTTTTCCTGATCAAAGGAGCCGATTTTTTTGTAGACGGAAGCGCCAGTATCGCCAAACAGCTGCGCGTGCCTTCCCTGATCGTCGGAATGACGGTAGTCGCCATGGGGACAAGCCTTCCGGAATGTTCCGTCAGTGTGACCGCATCGCTCGCCGGCAATAACTCATTGGCAATAAGCAACGTCGTAGGTTCGAATATATTCAATCTGCTCGTGGTATGCGGAGTGTGTGCCATCATTACACCGCTCGCCGTTCATGAAGATACACGAAAGCGTGATTTTCCGGTTTCTATCGTATGTGCCATCCTGCTTTTGGCGGCCGGCTGGCTGGGAATGTCGATCAGCCGCGTGGAAGGTATCGTATTTATAGTTTGCTTTGCCATCTTCCTCATTGTCATGATCCGTTCTGCCCTGAAAGCAAGAGCTGCCGGCATCGAAGTTGAGGTAGAAGGCGAAGATGCGAAAATTCTCCCGGTGTGGAAAAGTCTATTATTCATTATACTTGGTGGTGTAGCGATCAAATATGGCGGTGACTTTGTCGTAGATTCTGCATCTGACATCGCTGCGGCATTTGGTATGACCCAGACACTGATCGGACTTACGATCTGCGCGATCGGAACCAGTCTGCCGGAACTTGTCACCTCGATCGTAGCTGCCCGGAAAAATGAAGTCGATATGGCAGTAGGAAATGTGATCGGCTCAAACATTTTCAATATTCTGCTTGTACTCGGTGTCGGTTCTGCAATCAGTCCGATTGCCTTTATCACGGAAAATGCGATTGACCTCGTATTTCTTATTTTTATCAGCATCCTGTGCTGGATCTTCTCCTGCTCCCGCAAAGAAATCCGCCGGGGTGAGGGAATCTTTATGGTTACCTTATATATCGTGTACTGGGTTTATATCTGTGTACGGTAACCGTTTGAAGCAGCAAGTTTAATTTCCAGTTTTTTACATTATCATTATGTATATTCACGGGACCGGCAAACTGCACGAAAAGCACCGCTTTAACAGTTTTGCAGATATCATCGAAGAAGGCTCCGGTACTGCATTTGACCCCCTTCTCGTCGATGTATTTATGGAATTAAAAGACGAAGTGATAAATGTGCACGACACGATGCAGGCACAGTAATCATTTCAAATGTGCCACCCCTAACTCCGTCGTACCTTCGCCCTCTTCGTTTACTTCCGGCATATAGGTATAATACAGATCCTCGCCGATCACCGCAGTAAACAAGCTGTCGGAAGGCGCCTCAAACTCACTGGTTTTCCCATCATCCTTAAAATTGACAGCATGGAATTTGGTTTTCTCTGAAGCACGGTCTCCATAAACCATCATGCCATCGATAAAATTCATGTCACTCTCCCAGGAAGCCTCTTTTTCCGCTTCCATAGTTTCGAACGTCATTTTATACAACGAATTTTCCGTTCCCTTCGTAAGATACACATTGTCTTCGTCCATATAAACGACATTTGGGGCATCGGCCGCCTCCAGTTCATTTTCTTTTCCCTGATTTCCATCCGTCGAGAGGAAGCCGGCAAATGTATGCGCATTGGTTTTCATCAATTCTTTCATTTCTTCCACCGTCGTCGCAGGATCCCCGCACTTATCCACAACTTCCTTTTTCTCATCCCAATACGAATAACTATAGTACACCGTATTGTCATTCACACTATGCAGCGAAATCTGTGCGCGGTATTGATTCAATGGCTCAACCAATTCTGTCGCCGTACCGCTCTTTAAATCAATCGTTACCAGCACCGGCATCGACGTAACTTCGCCGGTATTTTCATCACTTTGATTCTTTTCAAGCACGGCCGCTGCCATACCATCTTTCACGATAAACCGTGCATTTGCGCTCACCGAATAGTCAAGTTTGCCGATTTCTTTCCATCGCCTCAAACGATGAATTAAGAAAAGAACGCTTTTTAATGTCCAAATACCAAGCGAAGATCTCCTACCATCACCTCTATTGCCGCAAGGACAAGAAATACTATGGCTATATAATAACATAGCACTTTTAACCGGTTAAAATGTTTATCATAAAAAAAGATCGCCAATCCTAAAAACAAAATTCCAACAAGAGCATACATCATAATATTTTTTACCTTTCGCCTTCTCTTCCAATTGGACGTTTCTACCAGTATACTTTCCTATATTTCACACATGCAGCGCCCGCAGCAAAAAATACACTGCCTGCTATAATTGCCGCAGTCATGCGCAGCGGATCCGTCTCAATCGTCAATGTCTGCTGCGGGAAAATGGAAATTGCCGAAAACATATGCAGTCCATCAAATAAGTTCAGGTAAATCCCATATAAAACCGCTGTCATCAGCGCTGCTCCCGTACTTTGAAAGAGGAAGCAGCAGAAAAATGCCATACCCGCCATCATCCATATTTCTGACAATATCTGCCATAGCAGTAAGATATCAAATGGCTGAATTATCTGAAGCACACCAAATGAAAGTACCGCCGCTATCATATACCCAAACACGCCAGCCACTTCGCAGGCAATGATTTGATGTGGTTTCCAGATCAGATACATCAACTCATTGCCATCATGGGAAAAGAAATCTCCCGCATACAGGAGAATCCACCAAGTTGAAAAAAGCGGAACCCATACATGAAGCTGCCGAATGCAGTCAGCCATCTTAATATCTGACTCCGGTCCGGTCAAAATCAGTGCCGCCAGTGCCGGAATCAGCACAAATAAAGCAATCAACGGCACCGCAAACCGCAGCTTATTTTTTGTCATTTGAACAAAATATAATTTACTCATCCTTACGCCTCTTTCAGTCTTTGTAAATAGCCCTGCTCAAGTGTGGCATTATCGTCTCCGGCAAAATGACATGCTTCCTCTACCGTCACATTTTCCAAAAGTGTCCCGTCTTTCATAATTAAGACACGGTCACACACCGCTTCCACTTCTTCCACAATGTGAGTGGAAATCACGATAATCTTGTCATTTTTTGCCAATTTCCGGATAATTTCTTTAAAATGACTGCGTTCTTCCGGATCCAGTCCTGTCGTCGGTTCATCCAAAAACAAAATGTCCGGATCTCCCAGAATTGCCTGTGCGATACCAAGTCGCCGCTGCATTCCGCCAGACAAATGTCCTACTCTTTCTTCCGCTTTTTCAGACAAATTCACATCGGCAAGCACACGCTCAATCTCAGCCTCTCTTTTGTCCTTCGGCACCTTTTTCGCCGCAGCAAAATAATACATCATTTCTTTTACCTTCAGTTCATGAAACATTCCAAAACGTTGGGGAAGATACCCGATCTGCTCTCCTTTTTGTAACGAAACCACACCCTCTGAAACCGGATATAGTCCAAGTATACAGCGAAGAAGTGTTGTTTTTCCTGCCCCATTCGGTCCAAGAAGTCCATAGCATCCTTTGTCAAGTTCACAAGTAAATCCTTTGATTGCTTTGTGTCTGCGAAAATTCTTACTTACATTTTCAATCTTTATCATGTCTGCCTCCCTCTGCATTTTGCAATGCCTGCACAAATTCGTTTGGTGTTCTGCTATCATTTTCATCCATTAAATATTTTATGGTCAGTTGTGCCACGTATTTTGTACCACACTCACGCATTTTTAGGATAAAATCATCCTGTAATTTTTCCTCTTCTGTCAATTCTGCCCCTTCCGACAAATCTTTTAAAAGTTCAATTTCCGCCGGATTTTCTGTCTGCCAGTCATACGAGAAAAAGATGTCTTTCAGGGCCGTCTTTCCCGTCGCTTTTATGCTTGACGCCAGCACCTGCAGAGGCGAAACCGTATTCTGCGTCAACACATGATCGCCAAGATCATAATATTCATTTAAAAGCGTGTTAAAAGCAAAACTTCCCGGTATCACGATTACCGTTTTTTCCTGCGCCGGCGATGTCTCATTCAGATCAAGAAATGTCATAAGCTGTTTCCATTCTTCCGAAAATTCTGATGTGGTAAATTGTTTTGCTGCCACCAGCGAATTCGTATCGAGTGGATAAACAATCTGCGCGTTTCCATTTTCTTCCAATTCCTTACAATTACCGCCCACTAACGTCACATAAGAAGTTTCTCCTTTACGGACATCTCCATTTTCCGGAAGATTACTTTCCACTTTTAGTCCTTTTGTGTGAATTGTAAAAGCTGCTGTCTCATTTTTGTTTACCTTCCACATGCCGTTCTCATACAGGTTTTCCGCTCCCGCCACCGGATAGTAAGCAAAAAATCCAGGCAGGAAACAAGCATTTCGATTTGCATAAAAAACAGGACTGCTTCCTTTATAATAAAATGTGAGTTGCGAAGTTTGCTGCGGTGTCTCTACCACCACCTCGTCTCCCTCCTGCGTAAACGAAAGTGTTTCTCCCTCTGTCGATTCTATCTTGGAAATCTTGTATCCATGATAGAGTGTAAAATAACATTGTTTCGGTGTATTTTCCGACATAATGGATGCTGTCACTTTTGCCGAAAGTTCGTGACCAAACGTCAACTCCATATCGTACGCCTGCACTTGAAAATCACTCTGTGTTTCTTCTATTTCCGGCTGTGTTTCATAATAATTTTGGTCTTCGGATACCGCACTCTTTGGATGATCTGTCATGCGTAATACACTTCCCTCATTCACTGCACCCAGCACACAAAGGGCAGTCCAGACGATAAACAGACCATCTGCCACTCTTCTTTTTGCTTTTGTATATCTGCATACACTACGCGCAAAAAGCCAGCCACCGATCCCGATCCAAAGAAGCATCACGGCAATGCGGTAAAACTCTACCGGAACTCCATATAATGGATCTCCCAGTGCCTGAATATCCGGCGGCAAAAGATACAGCCAGTCGCGAAGCCAGTAAACCGAAATTCCTCTGCCCCACGATAACATCGAAAAATATTTTGCATTTGCCGGCAATATAAGCATCAGCACGACAAGAATCACCAGATATCCTGCGTATCGGTTGGGAATACGTGAAATCAAATATCCCATCCCCACTGCCGCACACGAGAGTAAGAAAATATTAACCCCAAGTATCTTTAACATCTGTAAGAAACACATCTGCGGCATATGCAAAATAGAAACACCCGCCAGTACATAAATCAAAAATACAAGTGCATAGATCAGAATTAATGTTCCAAGCACCGCAAACTGATTTCCTTCCACGATCCACGCTCTCTCCCGCATGGATTCCACCAAATTTACCTCCCTGCTTTTTCGCATAAATTCACAGGAGATAAATAAAAAGAACAAAAAGCCCAACACATAAAGATAATTCATATCCATCAAAAAATAGATTGCCTGTACTTCCTCTGTGGCCGCTCCTGCAAAGGCATGAAGCAGTCGAAATAGAAACACATTCTCTGCAGCCAATAAAAGAAGATACGGAATGCTGACACTCATTGTTCGTATAAATAATCGCATCGTGTTTTTGTATGTAGTCATTGTTCAATCCTCCCATCTGTAATTCGAATCACTCGCTCACAATGCCGCGCGACTGTCTCATCATGTGTGACTATGATCAAAGTTTTCCCTTGTTCATGAAGTTCCATAAACAAACGAATAATCTCGTCGCCGGTTGCCCGGTCCAGCGCTCCTGTCGGTTCATCACATAAAAGTACAGAAGCATCATTTACCATCGCTCTTGCGATCGCCACTCGCTGTCTTTGCCCACCGGAAAGTTTTGTCACCGGCTGATGTCGTTTTTCAAATAATCCTACTTCCTTTAATATCTGTTCCACACGCGCTTTTTTCTGATGATGGAACCGTTTTGAATATAAAAGAGGGAGGATAACATTTTTTTCTACCGTTTCACGTTCAATTAAGGCAAAATCCTGCATTACAAATCCAAATATTTCATTTCGGATGTGTGCCATCTGCTTCTCAGAATACGAACTTATCTCTTCTCCCTGCAAATAATATTTTCCTTCACTCGCCTTGTCCATCGCACCAAGGATATTTAACAAAGTGGATTTCCCCGATCCGGAAGCCCCCATAATCGCAACACTCTCTCCTTCTTTAATCACAAGATCTACATTGCTTAATGCCTCAAAAGCGATACTTCCTTCCCGATATGTCTTTCCTACATTTTCCAGTCTCATCAACAATTCTTCCTCCTATTCACTTCGAATAATCTGTATAATTTCATGTCGCAGATACCACCACACTTGGATACTTATTACAACCAATCCAATAATCAAAGCCGGAATTACAGCAATTCCTATCGCTCCCCATTCCAGTCTTTTGCCAAACACTACAATCCACGACGGCGAAAACTCGTACTTTGCCAGCATCGCTAACAGTCCACCGGAAATGACTGTCCCAACACCAAAACTAATTGCATCTAATATCATAAAATCTTTTACCAGCCAGCCAAAAATCTGTATTTTTTCTGCGCCGACCATCTTACGGATCACAATTTCTTTTTTTCTTCCGCGGATCCACACAACAATTGCCGAAAAAATATTAACAAAAACAATTACCGCAACTGCACTATAAATAGCAAGTGCCGCCTTTGTACTTGTCTGCACATTTCGATTAAAATATTCCTTTTTCCGGTCTCCTGCCGCAAAAGTGAAACCTTCTTTTTTCAGAGAGTCAGCAAACATTCTCTGCTCCTTTTCTGACGCATCCAAAAATCCATATTCCCAGTCATCTTCCCCACTTATCCCGGCAGCATACAAATTGACAAGATATTCATTGGAGCGGCTGTCATTCCGCTCTCCATCGGAATAAACCCCAATCACTTCATACATTGTCCCCTGTAATGAATAATATTTCTTTCCTCCCATTTTTTTACAAAGTGGAAGATTATCTCTGCGAAGCAGCAGTACATTTGCTCTCGTCTTCCGGTCTTCTTTTGTAAATGTTCTTCCCTCTTCTAATGGTACACCATTGCCAAGAACTACCGCCGCCCCTTTTTGAAACCGCAGTCCAGCGCAACGCACATTATCCGGAAGTTTTAATCCTATCTTTTCCACCGTATTTTTTTCTTCCAATGACGGAAAAAACAGCATATAATTTTCATCTAATTCTGCTATCGGCAGATATGTCTTTTTTTCATTTATCATGGCATTCGCACACAATATAAAAAGCACAGAAACCATAATCTCAATCGCAATCACGAAACCGGAACGATAAAAAAATTGTCTCATCACAGCCCCCTTAACCTAATGTATTTTGAAGCATTCCACGGATGGTATCTTTTCGCAAGTAAATGTATGGAATGAAACTGATTCCCACAATATAACATGCCAGACCCAAAATACTGATCCATACTGCCTTTGTATTTCCACCTGCCGGTAAAACAATCGCACACATAATAAAATACATACTCCACACAGGAATTAGAATTCTCACACATATCGACTTCCGTCTTGCCCCACACATCTGATGAATTGCAAATTCCCTTTTATGCTCCTTGATAAAACGAAAAATATTTGCTGTCAATGCCACAAAGCCAAAAACCAGTATGATAAGTACAATACTTCCCATCAATACCATCTGATCCTGCATATCCACACGGATCGCGTCCATTTGTTTTGTATAATTATTCACACTCAATTTGAGCAGTTCCTGCTTTCGCAATTGTTCTATTTCATCTTCCATAAATTGCAGATCATCTGCCAGAAAATAGGTCGAATCATAATACCCCCACAAAGAAAATATGTCTTCTTTGTCTACTCTGTTTAATTGAATAATTGCCTGATCCAGACGAATCTTTTCACGTGTCTTTCCCGGTGCCACATAAAAAGAATCTTTGTCCATAAAACCAATAATTTCATATTTTTGCGTTCCCTGATCATAAAGAACGTCATGCAAGTGGTATAATTTCTTTAAATCAGCCCCTGCCACAATCGGTATCGTTTCTGTTTTTCCACTAACAAATGCCTTTTTGTCACCTTCCCATTGAATGCCATAAATGTCAAAAAAGTTTTCTGACACTTGTATTCTTGCGAGTTCTTCTTGCTCTTTGGGCAGCCCCAATGCTCTGCGAATCTGTCCTCTCTGTTCCCGATGCATTGGCAATCCCAGAGAATCGTCTGCTGTAAATGTTTTAATATTGGATGTATTTTCCTGCAGTTTTTTCTGAAATGCGTCGTAGCAATCTGCCATTTGTTTACATTTCTTTTCGTCATTTATCAATTCATCCAGTGCTGTATCCTCCGTCTGATCCCGAAACATATAAATCTCTGTCTGTTCCGTCATCTGACTTATCTTTTGCTCTATCTGCCGGTAATCTAAGAAAGCCTGCAGCAGATACACCGCAATTAAAGCGACCACTGTAAGTTGTATGGTATTCCATAAAAGAGAAAACCAATTTCTTTTGATGTCTTTTATCAAAAAATATATCATTCAAACATTCCATCCTAATATTTCACATTTAGTTACCTTTTATTTACAAATTCATTATACTTCCTTTATTCATCTTTGTCAATCACTATTTAGACAAATAAGGTATTGACTTTATAAAACTAATGTTTTATTATATTCCCAGTTACTTTTTTCATTATTAGAAAGGCGGCCTGCTATAAATTGAGTAATCAGGATACTTTTAAAAAAGGGTCTGTGGAGTTACTCGTTCTTGCCTTGCTGCAGGAAAGTAATCTGTATGGATATCAGATTTCGCAGCTTGTCAAAGAACGTTCGGGAAACATCTTAACCATTCCAGAAGGATCTATGTATCCTACACTATACCGCTTAGAAGACAAAGGGTATATTTCCGGCGAAAAGCGCAAAATCGGAAAACGTCTTACGCGCGTTTACTATCACTTGGAACCAGCAGGAAAAGATTATCTAAAAGAGTTATTGGATAGTTTTTACACTGTTAATAAGGCGATTGAACGTGTATTAAACTATGACGCTGCAGAGCAATGCAAAAATGCGGAAGGAGATTCCAATGAATGATTCAAAACGCTACTTAAAAAAAATCCGTGCAATCCTTCCCGTGTGGGGAAGTTATGAAAAACGGTTTTATAAAGATATCCGGTCAAATGTCACGGAATTTTGTATGGCACATCCGGATTATACTTATTCTGATCTCGAGCATGAGTTCACTTCACCGGAAGAAATCGTCAGTCATTACCTTACCAGTATTGATCCTGACTATCTTTCCCGGAAACTTTCTTTTGCCAAATACGTGAAAGCAACTTGTACCGTTCTGATATCTGCAATTTTGATTGCATTTTTAATATGGAATATCGTTTTGTACAACGCACGTCAAGAATTTATTAATGCTCTTCCAGCTAACGAAGACACTACTATTGAAATTATAGAATAAATGGAGGTTACATAATTCATGAAACGTATAATCATTACACTAATTGCATTGTCACTTATTGTATTTTGTCCCGTTACCACTTCTAATGCCGCTGTCATTCGGCAACACAGCATAGAATATCTAACCGATGGCAGTTATTATGAAACGACTATCACAACCAACGATTTTCATTCATACTCGCTGATTCGCACAGCTTCTTTGACACGATCAGCCAACAAAACAACAACTTATACCTCAAGTTCTGGAGCCAAACTATGGTTCGTAACAGTTACCGGGAATTTTTCCTATGTAAAAGGGAAATCTTCCAAATGTACTAGTTCTTCTGTTTCCGCTACTGCATATTCTGCTTCTTGGAAAATAACTAACAAAAGTTCTTCGAAAAGCGGAAATACCGCCATCGCAACAGCCACTGGTACAGAATATTTACAAGGAAAACCCATTATCTCTAGAACAAAAAAAGTTTCTTTAACCTGTGATGTAAACGGGAATTTATCTTAAATTGCCAAAGGGCTGTCGCAAATGTGCCACAGCCCTTTTTTCATATCCTATATTCTCATCTCTTCCCTTGTATAATTCGGTGTCTGCCAGTCTCTGACATATTCATCCTCTAACAGCGCATCCACCTTTTCAATGGCGTCATCAAGTGCCGGAGAAAACTTATGCGCATAATATTTTCTGGCTTTTTCAACATATTTTTTTGCAAATCTTTTCGCCTTTTCACTTCGTACTTGTCCCACAGTTCCGGAAAAGGCAGAATCATATAAGTTACTGATCTTGTCCGCATTTTTCACAACAGCTGCCATCGAATCCGACAGAACATTTTTTACATATTCTTCCTCAACTGCCCCTTTTGCACGAGTGAGAAGCTTGACCGCCCGCACCACATCTTCACCAAATATACGAAGGTCTTCTTCTGTCGCATCTGTATCTTCCAAAGTATCATGCAGCAGTGCAACAATCTGGTATTTTTTCCCATAGCCGGCTTTACGGACAAGCTCCGCCACCGCAATCGGATGCACGATATAGGGCGTGTCTCCGTCTTTACGTGCCTGGCCGGCGTGCTTCTCATTGGCAAATGCCAACGCTTTTACATACAGTTCATTGTCCATTTATTCGTCTCCTCTACACCATTCCCGGTATTCCTCTAAACGTTTGATGAATTTATTAACCCCATTGTCCCATCTGTGACTATATTTGTCAATCCATTTGTGGCCAAAAGTATGATATAGTGATATTTTCTTATCTTAATGACATTGCTAGCCACACCCCGACACTCCCACCAAACACAAACAGGGCTGCCACACAAATTCCTTCGTGCGGCAGCCCCGTCTTTGTTCTGTTACTATATACAAATTGTTTTCTATTTGGCTTTTACACTGGCTTTCTTCGAAATGCCACTCAAAATCTTGCCATTACCCTTATTCTTAAAGGCACATACTTTGTAGTAGAATTTTCTTCCTTTTACAGAATCCTTATCTTCGAAAGAATTCTTCTTGACTACAGCAAATTCATCGTAAACTCCGTATTTGCTTTCTGCGCGGTATACGATATAGCCACTGGCCTTCTTGTATTTCTTCCACGAAACAACAATCTTGCCTTTCTTGGCCTTTGCTTTCACCTTGGTAACTTTGCCTTTGAGAATTTTGATCTTGCCAGTGGCTGCAGTGTTTCCTGCTGCCGCCTGAGCTGCCGATGCGGCTGCTTTATCCACATTGGCGGAGATTGCATATGCACTCATCTCGCTGTTGTTTGCCTTTTTCTTGGCTACCGCAACAACTTTGTAATAATACTTGCGTGCATTTTTCTTCTTGCTTGTGTAACAACTCTCTTTGACATTTGCTACCAGTTTGTACTTGCCATTTGCCTTCTCCGCACGGTAAACATTATAGGATTGTGCTCCACGTACCCCTTTCCAGGTAATGCGGATGCCTTTCTTTCCAATTTTCTTACGGCGTACAAATGTGGTTCTTGGTAGCTGGTCTTTGTTCACGACCGGTGCTTCTGTTGCCCCCGGAGCCGGTGTTGCATTGTCTGATGAACCAGGAACCGGTGTTGGTGCCGGCTGCTCTGCCTTACCCACGGTAAGTGCATCGGTTTTGGCCGTTTTTCCGCCGTAGCTGATTATAATTACCTTGCCGTTATGCTCTGCAACCGTCAGCACCGTTCCCTGAGCAGGATCGGAGGTCAGTTTGCCGCTATCCCATGTAATGTTTTCACTTGTGTTATCATTGTAGTTCACATTCACTGACAGACCGTTCAAATCCAGCGTCTGTCCGCTGGTGTAAGACAGGTTGGCAGGCTGATTGATAATCTCAATCCCGCTCACAGACTTTTTAGGAGTTGTGATTGCCACGCCTTGGCTGATGGTATTTGCATGGTTTGTAGTAACTTCTGCTTTTGCAAAGAAATAGTAGGTCGTGTTGGCGGTCAGACCAGAGAATACACGCTCCGTCTGCCAGTTTGCGGGGGCTTCATTTGTGATGTTGTAGCCGTAAGTAACTGTTGTACCGGTATTGCCGGGTTCTACCACAGCCTCATTCAGAGTAATCTGCGTTGGGTCGTCCGCTTGCCCGGTAAGCGTGATCTTATAAGAAGCAGGGCTTACCTTCACTGTAAGGTTTTGCTGTACCGGGTTATAGTTGCCGCTACTATCTTTGTTGTAAGTAGCAGGGAAGGTGTTCTCTCCCACATTGCCAACCGAAGTACTTAGATCATCCCAAGCCCAGCCGTCTGTCAGAGGTACATCCTTCAGCGTGTCGCCATAAGTGGCGGTCAGACCGGTAGGCAGGTCTGGGGTCGACGTTGCTTTGTCGATTGTAAAGGTTCCGCTTGCTGTGCCGGTATAGTCACCTGTGCCGGTGACGGTCACGGTGGCCTGTCCGGCGTTCGTATTATCGCTGGCACTGATTGTGTACTGGTCGCCAGGAATCGTTTCACCGTCTAACTTAACCGTTACCGCATCAGCGGCTGGAATCTGAGCCTGACCGGTATATGTATAGCTGCCGGATACCGTCACTTGGGCACCGGTCAAACTTTTTGCATTGACGGTTAGGGAAACATCCTGCTCCGTTGTGGTAATCGTTTCATAGTTCTTTTCCATATCTGCGTTGGGAGTAAACACCACTCTGTACGAGGAAGTTCCCACTGTGGGAATCGTATCCTTTACAGCATCCGACCAAGTGAATGTACCGTATTGGGTACTGCCTCCGCTCAAGCGGCTGTCCGACACCTTTTCCCCGTCAGTAATTGCGCTTGCCGTTGGCCAACTGATTTCAGGGGCCGCTGCCTTGCTGATGACAAAGGTTTTTTTTGCTGTACCGGCATAGTTGCCTATGCCGGTAACGGTCACGGTTGCTGTGCCCACATTGGTGTGATTCGTATAGGCAATCGTATAATCGCGGTCCTTCATGAGCTGTGTTCCTTTTAATGTTACGCTTACAGCAGGGGTAATCGGAGAGCCTGTATAGGTAAACGATTCGCCATTTACCGTAACATAGCTACTATAAATCCAGGCCTCTCTAATATATACTTTCTTCGTTTCTGCCTGCGCTGCCATATTTTGTGATCCTACAAATTTTGCGGTGAGCGTGTGCCATCCCTTTCCAAGATTCGCTTTTGCGGTGTCGATGGTAAAGATCAGCTCTTCGCCGGAGGTAACCGTTTGTGCCTCAGTAAGCTGTCTGTCTCCTTCGTAAATTGCCATCTGACCCGCCTGAGGTGTGCTAAGCGCTCGTACCTTTTTAACAGGAGCCTTTCCGGTTGCCTTAGGCGTCACAGTGACGCGGATAGACTCGCCGTAGGCATAGGTATTAGTCCCTGTCACTCCGCCGCTAAACTCAGTCCCGGACTGCGCAATGGTGTACTGCACTGTTGCCGTCTTTCCGCCCACGGTAACGGCGGCGGTATAGGTGCCTGCATCGGTGGGCGTTCCGGTAATAGCAGTGCCATCCTTGGTATAGGTAATTTCCGATACATCCACACCGGAGATAAGGGTATTTTCCAGAACTGCGGCCTTTCCTTGTCCGTCATAGATCAAATTACCCGCAGGAGCCTTGATAGTCACACTGCCACCATTGCCTTCGGCCAGTCCGCAGTTTTCTGCCGTACACTTTTCCGTGATGGTTGTACCGTCCTCACTGACGATGTACTGCCAGCTATGCCGGTGTGTCTGAAGCTGCACGGTTTTGCCGTCATCTAATAGGGCGATACCATAGTCGGGAATGTCAGAGGTGAAGTTTCCTTTCTGAATCCAGCCTCCATCAGTTGCCTTGGCGATGGTGATCGGGTTTCCATCTGTAGGATCATGAAAGGATCTCACACCGATGCGAGTCCCTTCATGCAGTTTACCGGTCACCTGAATGGTTTTCCCATCAAACAAAACCACATTTTTTCCGGCATTTCCTGTGTTGTCGGTAATTGTTACCTCGCCTTTGCCGGTGACCCGGAAGGCTTTGTCCTTGAAGTACACGCCGCCGCCATAAGTAGCGGTGTTGCCGGTAATTTTGCCGCCGTGCAGGATCATCTCTGCGGTGTTGGGGACGACAATTGCACCGCAGTACACACCGCCGCCATAAGTAGCGGTGTTGCCGGTAATCTCGCCGCCGTGCATTTCAAATTTACTGTACTCTCTCAGAAATACGCCTCCGCCTGACGGTTTTACGTTGGTATCTGAACCTGAATAGGTTGCACGGTTATTTGTGATTTTTCCGCCGTACATGATGAATGTTGAGGGATTGCTACTACTGCCCCAGCAAAACACGCCGGCACCGTGGACAGTCTCATTTCCGGTAATCGTCCCTCCGTACAGATGGATTGTTCCACCCACTTGGTCGGTGGATACACCGTTCTGAAAACCGGTAATCGTGCCGCCGTACATGTCAAAGGTGCTTCCTGTTGAGAGGGAAATGCCACCTTTCTTGTATACTTCATTGCCCTCTCGGCAAAGCTTGCCGGTTGTCCCGCAGTCTGTCAGCGTCAACTTTCCGTTTCCAGAAATCTTCACGGCACCATAGCCGGAGAAGGTCATCTTATGTCCGTTCAAACAAAGCACCACATCCGACGGTTCCCAACTGCTTTTCAGCGTGACATCCTGTGTCAGGTAGTAGCCGTCCACATCTTTAGGCATAGAGGTCGGCATCTGAGGCTTTGCGGGATCTTTCGCATAGGGATTCCACGGCTGAAAATTTAACTTCTTTTCTTGCGCATGATTGCCAATGTCGGTGTGTGTACCACCACAGACACAGTGCGCTGTATGCCCCTGTGCGCGAAGCAACACCACATTACCCTCCTGATACAGCTCGTTTGTGAGCGCATCATCCGGGAAGAGGTTGTTGAAATATTCTCCGCCGGTTGCGTCAGTAACAGGGATGGATGCCTCGGAGGAATCCAAGTTCTCTACAGAAATACCAAAGCGTGCATCAGCATCCAGCTTCCCGAAGGAGAGCGTTTTCCCTGTGTGAAGCAGAATATTTTTCGTCTTACTCTCCTCGCCGCCCTGATTCTCAATTACCTTTGCTCCGCCGCTGAGGGTAAGCGTGCCATCCCGATAGTCCACGCCTATGGTGTTTTTGGTAATGGAACCGCCTTTCATCGTACATGTCCCGCTATCAAGCAGTACACCGGTGGTATTGCCACTGATTTCGCCGCTGTGCAGGTTGAACGTGCCGCCTGTCACCGCAACGCCGGAGGAGCTACCGCTGATTTTGCCTTTCCCACAGTCCATCAGAGTGAAGGTGCTGTCGGTGCCTACGGTAATTGCAGAAACATCGCTCTGGGCTGTGATACTCTTTCCGTTCAGGCAGAGCATAATATCCCGATTCGGAGCTTCCCATGCTGCGCTTAGGGTAACATCTTTGCTCAGACAGTAGTATTTTGTGTTTGAAGTATCTTCTGTGATTTCATCCAAAGAGTTAACCTCCTTGAATTCTGTCTGCGTGCCGTTATCCAGTCGGTGTATATGAGGGGTTACAATGGAATACTTCCCATTTTCATCTTTCTTGACCCTCCCGTAGCTTTTATCCAGAGAAATGTCCGCAGAGCCGATTGCTTTTTGCCGCCAGATGTCATTCTTCCCCTCCTCATTTAACAGCCAGGTCACTTCGCCGGTGCCCATCTCCTTCTGCGTCTTGGATATTACAGTAGTGTTGTTTCCGTCCTTGTATAGCTCACCCTCGTATGGTGCATCGCCGAATCTTGGTTTGGAGTGGTAATAGTAACAGTTTGTGATTTTACCACCGGAGCTATTTTGTGCAATGGCGTAGTCTTTCGCTGTATAGGAATTGCCTGTGCCCCCATCCGTTCGGAGTTCATCGTCAAACAGGCAGTTTTTGATTGCGCCTGAATTTTCATAGGCAATGCCCGCAGCAGAGGCTTCATCCGGAATACGAATACCCGAAGTTCCCGCCCCCACCGCACTCAGGCAGTTTTCGATTGTGCCACTATTTTGGTAGGCGATGACGCCAAACTCCCCCGTGACATAGAGCGTATAATTGACTCTGGCGCTGCAGCGTTGGATAGTGCCTGCGTTATACGCCGCAATCAGTCCACATTTGGTAACATTGAAATTGTTGGCGTTCATCGTAGAGCCCATGTGGTCAACCTTCACAACCAGATCCTGTATTGTACCGCCTGTTCCAATCCGGCCAAAAAGGCCCTTTTTAGAAATTTCGTCTGGCTTAGTGTAGTCCCCCAGCCGAAAATTCTTTATGGTATAGGCGTTTCCGTCAAAGGTGCCATTGTAGGGATGTTCCTGGGTTCCAATGGGCTCCCAACTGACGTTCTTCAGGTCAATGTCATGCAGCAGTCTGGCGTGAATATCGGCTGTTCCGTTGTTTACCGTATCCCGAAACCATGCCAACTCCTCTGCGTTGGTAATTTGGTAGGGGGATTCTTTTGTGCCTTCTCCTGCCGGCTTTTTGTTTGTTGTTTCTGCCGCAACAGCCTGCAGGGCTTCAATTTCTTCGGCATTTTCTTTGTGGCTATCCCCCAGCTGTGCAGGGGCATACCCGCAGTCCTCTGTGTGGGCGGTGTGGTGCTCACACAACCCGGTTCCCGGCTGTTCGCTCTCCGCATAAACCGGTGTTCCCCATAGGGTAACCGTCATCGCCGCCGACAAAAGCAGTGCCAACGGCCTCCTTAGTTTGATTCTCATAATCTTCCTCCTTACAACCGGAGGGTGTTTGCCTCCCGGTTCTTTTACTATTACTATTTGATCCTGCACCCTGCCGGGTGCATTTTTCCTTTTCCGGCAGCCTGATGGCTGTCAAAAGCATCCTGTCCGGTGCACAACCTGTCCAAAGGCTTTCCTCAGGCTATGAATATCCACAGGCTTTTTCCCAAACCAGTCCGCATTGTACCGATAGGCACGCAGGGCAAAATCCAAATCCGAAAGCCAAAAAATATGCGCATGCGGTCTTTTCTCCCACAGCAGTTCCACAATCTCCAGACTAAAGCTGCCATCCTGCGCCACCACAAATAAATCAACCTCAGGCCCGTCCCGCACCAAACTGCAAAAATCCTCCTGTCTCACATAGGGGGTAATCTCCGCAAAACGCAGATATTCTCTGGCACATTGGTCAAGCTGTCCTAACAAAATTTCCAGTTCCCCAAGGTTTTCATTGTAAAGTGCAATCTTCAACACGTCTCCTCCCTTCCACAGCAGATTAAAAAAGCATGAAAAAAATCGATTCTTTTACAGAACCGACTAAATTTAGGATACCATTTTTCACCACTCTGTCAATAGGTCTTGCATGAGATGTCAAAAATCTGCACGAAATGTAGGTCAAACCAAAAAAAATATGATATAATAGTTCCAGAAAAACAAACTTCTTAAGTTAGGAGGCGAAAATTATGCGGATTGCCATTGTAGATGACCTTTCCACCGATTCCGAAGCTTTGCGGAAGCTGTTCTGCCGCTGGGCATCAGAACAGGGGATTCCTTTGGTTCCTCCCCCTGTTATATTGGAAAGCGGCGAAGCTCTGCTTGCCCATTTCGCTCCGAATGCCTTTGATATAATCTTTCTGGATATTTATATGACCGGCATAACCGGTATGGAGGTTGCCCGAAAAATTCGGGAGCAGGATACGCATTGTCAGCTAATCTTTACAACCACCACCGAAGAGTTCGCTGTGGACAGCTATGAAGTTGGGGCGGCATATTATCTGGTAAAGCCCTTTTCCTATGAAAATCTAACACAGGCACTTTCACGCTGCAGTGCGGAGCTTTTGGAACAAAGCCAGTGCGTAATCATTCCGGGTGTAGCAGAACAGCCACCACTCCTGCTTCATCAAATTACCTATACCGAATACCAAAGTCGCAAAGTAGTGGTTCATCTGCTTGGCGGAAAAAAACGCCTCATCTCCATGCGGCAGGCTGATTTTGCGGCTCTGCTGTTGGCGTATCCCTATTTCTGCGACTGTATGCGTGGCATTCTGGTTAATCTGGAGCAGGTGGAAAGCTTAACGGCAACTCATTTTCTTCTGTCAGATGGGACATCTGTTCCTGTCAGCCGATTAAAATATAAGGAGGTGCGGGAAAAATATCTTTCCTTTGCCTATGCCCGCATGAGAGGAGGCTTCAAAAATGGAACTCTATGATATACTCCACCCGATGCTGGAGCTTTCCGTCTCTCTCCCCGCTATCATTCTGTGCTTTCTGCCGATGAAAAACCATCTGAACGGCAAGGGAAAGCTCCTCTTGCTGTGGGGCATTCCTACTCTGATTTTGTGGTGTGTAGGGATGGGCTGGCTCTGCTGGCGGCTTCGTTATAGCACAAAGCTCTGTATGCTTTTGACGCAGGTATTGCTTCTGCTGTTCTATTGCAAAGCAGTTCCGCTATCTCGGTGGAAAACCGTCAACGTATTTCTGGCGGTTTGCAGTGTGTTTTCCAGCATGTATAATCTGGCAATTCTGATAGATGCCCTTCTGTTTCGGCGGAGTGGTGTAGTTGCGCTTTCCCTAAACAGTACCATTCTTTATGTCCTGCTGTGCTGGCTGCTGCTGGGAATTTTATGCTACCCTGCCACACACGCCGCCCATTGGCTGTTGGATGAAGTGGAAATGCCGGAAACCTGGTATATATTCTGGATATTGCCGTTGGTGTTCTGGTGTCTGAATACCACCCTCCGCCCTAGGAAATATTCCACGCTTTATACCAACCGTGTGATGCACTTCTATCCGATTTTAATTCTTGCACTTTTGGGGCTGATGCTGCTTTATTATGCCCTGTTTTACTGGATGGCGCGGGGACTTGCCAGAAATATGCGTCTGGCACAGGAAAACAGGCTACTGCAAATACAGTCCGCCCAGTACCGCATTCTGCAAAAGAACATTTCCGACACCCGCCGCGCCCGTCATGACCTGCGCCAGCATTTCAAGGCATTGCAGGGCTGTGTGGAGAGTGGCGACCTGTCCAGAGTGGCAGAGTATGTGAAAGCCTATGGGGAGAGCCTGCCTCCAGATACGGTCCGTCCATTCTGCAAAAATTATGCTGTGGATGCCGTCCTGCACCATTATGCAGAACAGGCCCTTCTCCAGCAGACCGACCTGAAGGCTATGGTCCAGATGGAGGAGCAGACGGTCATTCCAGAGCCGGAGTTCTGTGCGCTTTTGGGAAACCTGCTGGAAAATGCCATTGACGCCTGTGCCGCCTCCAGAACGCCGCGCATCATCCGTCTGCGCACCCGCCAAAAAGAAAACCAGCCACTTTATCTGACAATGGACAACACCAGCGACCAGCCGCCGGTATTCGATGCAAGGCGGCTTGTTTCCTCCAAGCATGGGGGCTTTGGCGTTGGGACGGAATCTGTGCGGATAACTGCGGAACGCTATAATGGGGACGCCCGTTTTGAATGGAAGGATGGAATGTTTTATGCTTCGGTAATGCTGGTGCCTCAGTGACCTCTCAGATTGATGGATTTTCTGGTTATCCCGTATCCGGGATAACGTAGTCTTCTCACATAATAGAATCTGATCATGGACGAAGTGCTTTTATGGATTTCCACCAAGAAAACAATCAAAATAATATGCAGAATACGTCCACAGATCTAAACAATTAGAAATGAAATAACATGTTTTGCAAAAAGCCGCAGTTCGAACCGATCTCATTCCAAACCAGTCCGCGCTGCGGCTAAAATTATTTTCGAACTTCTATCTACAACAGTTCCTTCAACAGTTTATTTACCATTCCCGGATCTGCTTTTCCTTTCATCGCCTTCATCGTCTGTCCGACTAAGAATCCGATGGCTTTTGTCTTTCCTGCCTGATAATCGGCTACCGACTGCGGATTGTCCGCGATCACCTGCTCGACTACAGAACGGAGAGCACCCTCGTCGTTGACAGTCTTTAAGCCGTTTTCTTCGACATATTGATTGACATCAATGTCCTCGGAGAACATTTTTTCAAAGACTTCTTTTGCGACGGTCGAGTTAATCGCATTTTCGTCTGTCAGCCGGATCAACGCTGCCAGATTTTCCGGCGTAAATGTAATGTCTTCCGGCTCCATTTCCTTCTCTTTTAAGAGACGCATGGTCTCCACCATAAGCCAGTTTGATACCTTTTTCGGATTGTGGCAGATTGCCGTCGTCTCTTCAAAGATATCGGCGAGTTTTTTGGAACCGGTAATAATACCGATGTCGTACTCCGGAATATCAAATTCTTTTTTGTAACGTTCGGCTTTCGCATCCTGAAGTTCCGGCTGGCGTTCTTTCACGGCTTCGATCCACTCGTCGCTGATTCGGATCGGCACAAGATCGGGATCCGGAAAATATCGGTAATCCTGTGCATCCTCTTTGGAACGCATCGCATACGAATATTCCTTGTTATCATCCCAACGGCGTGTCTCCTGGATGACTTTTTTGCCCTCCTCGATAAGTTCGATCTGACGAGCACGTTCGCCCTCGATCGCACGGGAAATCGCTTTAAACGAGTTCAGGTTTTTCATCTCGGTACGTGTACCAAATTCACTGGCGCCGACTTCGCGAACCGAAAGGTTGACATCGGCACGCATCGAACCTTCATTTAGTTTACAATCCGAAGCGCCGAGATATTGGATCGTCATGCGCAGTTTTTCAAGATACGCAATAACTTCTTCCGCACTCCGCATATCCGGTTCCGATACGATCTCGATCAACGGCACACCGGAACGGTTGTAGTCCACGAGAGAACAGTCCTCCCAGTCATCATGCACCAATTTTCCGGCATCTTCTTCCATATGAATCTCATGGATACGCACCTGTTTTTTCCCTGCCGGCGTCTCGATATCGACGTGTCCATTGCGGCAGATTGGCAGATAAAGCTGTGAAATCTGGTAGTTCTGCGGGTTATCCGGATAAAAATAGTTTTTACGGTCAAATTTGCAATACTGCGTGATCGAACAATTTGTCGCAAGTCCGACTGCCATTGCATATTCCACCACTTGTTTGTTCAGCACTGGGAGGGAACCCGGCATACCGGTACAGACCGGACAGGTATGTGTATTCGGAGCGCCACCAAACGCGGTGCTGCATCCACAGAAAATCTTCGTCTTTGTCGCAAGTTCCACATGGACTTCAAGACCAATGACGGTTTCGTATTGTTTTGCCATCTTACATTCCTCCTTATGCTTCTATGTCACCACGCGCCTGCTCGTAACTGTAAGCCGCGCGGATAATCGTCTTTTCTTTGAAACAATCTCCGATCATCTGTACGCCGATCGGAAGCCCTTTGTCGTCCTTTCCGCAAGGAAGGCAGATTCCCGGAAGGCCGGCAAGATTGACAGAAATTGTATATATGTCGCCAAGATACATTTTGATCGGATCGCTGAGGCTCTTTCCAATCTCCGGTGCTGTCGTCGGAGCTGCCGGTGCAAGGATCACATCGTATTTGGCAAAGGCATCATCAAATGCCTTTTTGATCAATGCTTTCGTACGCAGCGCTTTCAAATAATACGCATCATAATATCCACTGCTCAGAACAAAGGAACCAAGCATGATTCGACGTTTTACTTCCGGGCCAAATCCTTCGGAACGCGTCTTTTTATACATATTATGAAGCCCTTCGTACTCTTTCGTACGATATCCGTATTTGACACCGTCAAAACGTGACAAGTTCGAACTTGCTTCCGCTGACGCAATGACATAATACGCCGGAATCGCATATTCTACAAGGCTCAGATCAAATTCTTCCACGACCGCACCTTTTTCTTTCAGCACATCCGCAGCCTTCAATACGGCTGCTTTGACCTGTGGATCAAGTCCTTCGCCAAAATAGTCTCTCGGAATACCGATCTTCATGCCTTTGACATCATCGACAAGTGCCGATGTGAAATCAAGGTCATCGCGTCGGATCGAGGTGCTATCTTTCTTATCATAGGAGGAAATAGCTTCCAAAATAGCCGCACAGTCTGTCACATCTTTTGCCACCGGTCCAATCTGGTCAAGAGAAGATCCGTACGCGATCAAACCATAACGGGAAACCGTTCCATACGTCGGTTTCAATCCGGTCACACCGCAAAAAGAACTTGGCTGGCGGATTGATCCACCGGTATCGGAACCAAGTGCATACGAACATTCTCCTGCCGCTACCGCTACACAGGAACCGCCCGAAGAACCGCCCGGTACGTGGTTTGTATTGTGTGGGTTTCTCGTAATTCCGTATGCGGATGTCTCCGTCGTACTTCCCATCGCAAATTCATCCATATTGGTCTTTCCGATGATAACAGCCCCCGCCTTTTCGAGGTTAGCTACCGCCTCTGCAGTATAAGTCGGCTTGAAATTGGCAAGAATTTTCGAACTACAGGTTGTCAGTACGCCTTTGGTACACATGTTGTCTTTGATGGCAACCGGAACTCCGGCAAGCGGTCCTGTCAATTCGCCGGCATCGATCTGCTTCTGTACTTCTTCCGCGCGAGCAAAAATGTCAGTTTCTTCCAATACCGTCACATAACTGTTTAAGGTTTCTTCTGATTTCTTTATCTGGTCTAAGGCAGCCTGCGCTGCTTCTTTTACCGTCACTTCTCCGGCTTTGATCTTCTTTCCAAGAGCGACGGCAGTATATTTCATCAAATCCATAATTGCCCTCCTTATGCGAATGTCTTAGGCACCATGTAAGTACCGTCTTTTTTCTGCGGCGCATTCGCAAGCATTTCATCCCGGTCATCGCCGTTGGTCACTACATCTTCGCGGAACACATTGTCCACCGGAAATACATGGGACATCGGCTCCACGCCGGTCGTGTCCAGTTCATTCAACTTATCAATATAGTCGAGCATACTACCCATATCTTTTTTTGCCTGCTCTTTCTCTTCATCGGAAAGCTCTAATTTGGCAAGGATACCTACATACTCGATCGTTTCATCCGAAATAATATTTGCCATAATTTTCCTCCATTCTTCCTTACGGTTCCAGTCGGTTCAGATCACGTGGGAACAATGTTGTCTCGCGCACGTTGTCCTCGCCCAGAAGTTTCATTGTGATACGCTCCAGTCCGATCCCCAGACCTCCGTGTGGCGGCATACCGTGGCGGAATACCTGAAGATAATGTTCCATTCCCTCTTCGGTCATTCCTCTCGCCGCAATCTTTTCTTCGAGCATATCCAGATCGTGGATACGCTGTCCGCCGGTCGTCACTTCCAATCCGTCAAAGAGCAGGTCAAAGCTCAATGTAAATTTCGGATCTTCCGGATCATCCATCGCATAAAATGGACGTTTCTTGGAAGGATAGTGGGTGACAAATACAAAGTCTGCACCATATTCTTCTTTAAAATATTTTCCTATTAACATCTCTTCTTCCGGCTCCAGATCGTAAGGATTGCGAATCTTGCGATCGTATTTTTCCGACACGAGACGCTTTGCTTCATCAAAATGAACCTGTGGGATCTCGTCTGTCTTTGGAAGTGTGACGCCGAGCATTTTCAGCTCTTTTGCGTATTCTTTTTCCAAAAGTTTCATTGTATATTGTAAAAATCCGGTTTCCATCTCCATGATATCCTGGAAACTGTCGATATAACCCATCTCAAAATCGAGCGATGTGTATTCGTTCAAATGCCGTTTGGTATTGTGTTTTTCTGCACGAAATACCGGCGCCGCCTCAAATACACGGTCAAACACACCGACCATCATCTGTTTATAAAACTGTGGACTCTGCTCAAGTACGGCAGGTCTGTGGAAATATTCCAATTTGAAAATATTAGCTCCGCCCTCGGCACCTTTTGCACCAATCTTCGGGGTATGAATTTCTGTAAATCCTTGTGAAAATAAGTAATCGCGGAATCCTCTAACGATTCCTTCCTGAATCTTGAATTTTGCCCGCTCTCTGACATTTCGAAGTGAAATCGGACGAAGATTTAATTTTGTCTCGAGTGATGTGTTTAATTTCCATTTGCTGATCGGAATCGGCATCGGCTCCTTCGGTTCGGACAAAATGGTAACTTCTGTCAACCGAATCTCAAATCCGTTCGGTGCACGATCCTCCAATGCAACGACTCCGCTGACTTCGACTGTCGCTGCCTCTTTCAGGTCTTTCAGTTCCTTGTCTTTGACCGCACCGGTCTCAAAGACGGTCTGCACCAGACCTTCCCGTTTTCTCAACACGATGAAAGCAACATCTCCCATATCACGTATGGTGTGAATTGCTCCGTTCATCCGAATCTCTTTTCCTGCCAGACTGTCTAACTGCGCCAGGACATCCGAGATCTCCATTACTTGCTTTTCTGTGCTTCCTGTTACAAATTTCATGAGTACCTCCTTCTGTAGATGCCAATGTTCCAAATCCAAAAGACAATGCGCCTGTATGCGGTGTCTTTTTTGGTGGCTCTACGAAACAAATTTTTGTTCTGCTCCGGCTCTGAAACTTGTTTTCAGCATTATATTTTCTATACTAAAAACCCGCCTCAGCAAAGCCTGAAGCTTCGCCGGGACGGGTATCAATGTTCTCATTTCTTACCCGCGGTACCACCCGCGTTGAAAATTCATGGAATTTTCCTCTTTTCTGACAGATAACGGTGCGACCCGTGCAAGCCTACTCTAGTTCAGCCTACCTGCTCCGGAATGTTCTCCTGCTTACCGCTTCCGTGAGTGCGCTCTCAGTCGGTGACGCCTCTTCCTGTCGTAAGGTCACTGCATAAGCAATCGTTTCCTTCTTTGCCTTTGTCTGTCATTCTAGCACACTTTTTTTTCGTTGGCAAGAAAAAAAACTAATTTTTTTCCATTTTTTCTTTTTCCGCCAATAATTTCTCATGCATAATATCCCCGTAACCACTATACATATCCAAATATTCATACGTACTGATCAGGCACTCGGCTTTCTCCAGACGATTCTTCCACAAATGATCAATGAATGCTCCCATTTTATCCACATCCTCCTGCGTCACCACATCCGGATCATAGATCATACTGTCTCCGTCGATTCTTTTTTATCTCCGTCGACTGTATAATACTGCTCCCATTTGGTCTGATCCCATACACTTGGCGACGCACTCCAAATCCTTTTCTCCGTCTTACCCTGAACACAATCGAACCAAATAACCGGTTCATTTTCTTTTTTATAAATCGCACTGGTATCATATACAAGAACCGTTTGCTCCGTCTTTTTCCGATCACGGACAATATCGATACCAAACTGACTCTCAACATTAACACCGCCGTCTACCAGCCGCACGCGAAATACCGAATCGGATTCATACGAATCGGTTTCTATTTTCTTTCTATTTTTACTCGTATTATTCCAGAATATTACGCTGTCTGCAACATCAAAATTCCAGAAAAACTGCTTCGCAAATTCGGTGTCATAGTCTTTGTAGTTCTTGTCCATTTTCTGCGCAATTTCGTTCGAAGTCCACTTTCCATCATTCCATTCGAATCCGGTCAAACTATGGTGTGTATCCACATACACTTTTCCCTCATTCACATGAATCCACTCGCCGCTGCTCGAACACGAAACAGCATAACCAGCAAAATCATAACCGTCGATGAAATCATTGTTTGTTTACTCTTCTTACTGTTGTCATTTTGCTGCTGTGTTGGTACAATATTTGTATTTAAGTTTGGCTGCTGTTCAGGCACTGCACTTGTAATTGGTGTGGGTTGTTGTGTTGACACAGCAGTTGGCTGTGGCAATGACGTTGGAGCCGGACTTTCTGTAGCCTGTCCGTTTGGATCTATCGGCATGTTTCCTTCTTTTCCTGTATTGTATACTGTACTTGCGGATTCCAGGTTAATATAAAGTCTTCCACTTTGTAATTCGATATCTTCCGTCATATTCGGGTAATCAAATACTGCTGCATTCTGATAACTCGACAACATTATAAGGCCATTTATTCCTTGTGCCCTTTCCAACAACTGAACATATATTTTAGATTTATTATTTCGTCCATATGAGCAGGAAGAAATGACATAATCCCTGCCACCATAGGAACAAATCACTGCTCCCTGTGCCTGTGGCGGCAATTCCAGCTCTTCCGGCTGGAGCACGTTCTCGCCTCCATACAGGTTTACGTTACTGATGTCAGCAAATTTTTCAATGTCATCTTTTTGGTATTTAACTTTGGTTTTTTCACTTTGGCATCCGCCGGCAAAACTACTGAAGTAATACAAAGGGCTGCCGCCATGACCAATGCCACTGTTTTTTCTGTCGTTTTCTTCATATGAAACCGCTTCTTTCAAGATAAATAGAAAAAATCCTCTCATTCCGCTATCATATAATACTATACTTATAGTAACAGAACGAGAGGTATAATTTAACTAATACTCTATTAATTAATTATAAATATTTAGGCTTGCAGCATAATCATTAAACAGATAATCCATAATGGATGCTGTTCCAACAATTTCACAGCCATAGATATGTTCGTCGCCATCCTGCTGCTGGCGGATGATACGTACCACGCAATTTAATGTTCCCTGCTCTCCCAGCACCAGTTTCGCATTAAAATAGTAGCCGATCGGCAGTACATTTTTGGTACGGAATCCGATTCCTGCTTTGGATACATCAAACACCTCGATTGGTGCATTGATATTTTCCACTTTTACATTATCCTGTTTGAAAAGACTGCTGATCTCCAATTTTAATTCAATTGGCCAGCGCTTTTCTCTTCTCATTTCGATCATAAGAATGCTCCTTCATTACTGTTGTAAAATAGATACGAGACTCGGGATCAATTGTTTCTTCCTTGATACCAGTCCCTTTAATATAATGCGCTTCATGTCGCCGGAAAGCTGAAAAGCCTCCTTGACAACATCTTTGGACTTTTCACCAAAGCACAAAAGTTCCGTACTCTCTTTGACAATATTTGTAAGCATCACAAATGCCATCGATACGCCAAGCCCCTCAAACACTTCCTCCAGATAAGGCACTATTTTCTCCTTAATTTCCTGAAGCTCAATGCTGTTCATCGAATTGATCTGGCTTACGATAAATTCAATATCGCCCACTTCAAATCGTTTGAGATCCTGATTGAAAATTTCTTTCGGCTCTTTGGAACTCAGATCACTTCCCGCGCCAAACATATCTACTGCAAATTCCTCAATCTCGACTCCGCAGATCTCTGACAGATCTTCTGCTGCCTTCTGATCCACCGGCGTACAGGTCGGCGAACGAAACATCAGCGTATCGGAAATGATCGCCGCCATCAAAAGTCCGGCGATATTTTTCGGAATTTCAATCCCATGCTCCTGATACATCTGATAAATGATCGTCGCCGTACAGCCAAGCGGCTGATTGCGGAAAAGGACCGGTTCCAGCGTCTCCAATGTACCAATCCGATGGTGGTCAATAATTTCCAATATATGGGCAAATTCAATGCCATCCACAGTCTGCGAAACCTCGTTATGATCGACCAGGATCAATTGCTTTTTGCGAAGATTCAACAGATTTCGGCGGGAAATCATGCCAACATAGCGGTCATTTTCATCCAAAATCGGAAAATCACGGTGCCGCTTTTTACCCATAACACCTTTGATATCTTCCGTCTTATCCGCAAGATGAAACGTCGTCAGATCATTTCTCTTCATGAAATATTCAATCGGCATACTCTGATTGATCATACGCGCCGCCGTAAAGGTATCGTATGGGGTAACAATGATATTGCAGTCGTGCTCCTGCGCCATTTTCTGGATTGTCCGCGACACTTTCGCATCCATGCATACAATGATACAGTCCGCCCCCATCTCGATCGCACACAACTGTGATTCATAGCGGTTTCCTAAAATTACCATATCTCCTTCATGGATATAATCTTCCATGACATCCGGATTTGCCGCTGCGATAATTACCTCACCTTTTTCATACGTTGCTTCTTCATCGCCCACGACCATTGTCGCCTCCAGCGTCTCCAATATATTTTTATAGGAAGTACCTGCCGTAGACAGGATACAGTTGTCATACACGTCCATGTACGCTGTCGCAATATCTCCAATCGTAATCAAGCCAAGCAGTTCATCCTTCTCCGATGT
>FR893995.1:29056-47206 GCA_000434115.1 Roseburia sp. CAG:309
CATGCTTTTTTCAATGAAATTTTTCCCGATACGCCTTTTGTTTTCCGAATCTCAATGTCACTCACTTCGGTCATAACATCTTCAATGTACTGTGGTGCCGGTGCCTGAAAAAACTTCAACACATACTGCGTCTCCTGATTGATCTGCCCCGCACGCGCTGCATAATAACCGCCGCCATGCACTTTATTTTTCAGATCCGCATACGCGATTGCCGAACAGATCGAATCGGTATCCGGATTTTTATGTCCAATGATATATACAGGTATTCTGTCTTCCATATTCTGTAAAATCCTCCACTGTGATTTCTTTGCGCCTGAATCATTACTTTCATTCATTTTTTGCTATATCTTACAGTTTACCATAGTTCTTCCAAAAAAGCCATGATATTTTTTGCAGCAATATCCTTATTTGCCAAAATTCCAAAAACATGATACACTTATCACAACATTATTAGACACACAAGAAAGGGCAGCTTATGAATCTGGATGAAATGAAACAAAAATTTACTGACATATTTGGCACGAGCGACCAGCCGGAGGCTTTTTTCGCCCCCGGGCGGGTGAATCTGATCGGGGAGCACACCGACTACAACGGTGGACATGTTTTCCCCTGTGCGCTGGATGTCGGAACTTATGGGCTGATACATTTGCGTGAAGACCGGAAACTTCGGTTTTACTCTGAAAACTTTTCGGAAACCGGTGTGATCGAGTCATCACTGGATGACTTAAAACCACTGGAAGACTCTCGCTGGATCAGCTACCCGATGGGTGTGATCTGGGCATTTACAAAGCACGGCTATCCGATCAACAAAGGCATGGATCTGTATATTTATGGAAATATTCCAAACGGTTCCGGACTCTCTTCGTCGGCTTCGCTGGAAGTGCTGACAGGAATTATTTTAAAAACCTGTTTCCATTTCGATTTGCTTTCCCTGCCACAGATCGCTCTTTTGGGACAAGCTGCTGAAAATAAATACAACGGCATGAACTGCGGTATCATGGATCAGTTTGCCTCCGCGATGGGGAAAAAGGATCATGCTGTCTTCTTGGACACCAATTCTCTGGATTTTGAATGGATTCCGGTAAATCTTGGAAATTACAAACTGATAATTACAAACAGCATGGTAAAGCACAGTCTGGTTTCCTCGGCTTACAATGACCGCCGCCGCGAATGCGAAAAGGGGCTTCTAATGCTGCAACGGGTACTTGATATTTCAGCGCTCGGAGATCTTACCGACCTGCAATTTGAGGCAAATAAATACCTTATCACCGACGAAGTGATCCGAAAGCGCGTACGACATGCCGTATCGGAAAATCAGCGCACGATTTCCGCAGTAAAGGCATTAAAAGGAAATGATATCCCCGCTTTTGGCGAACTGATGAATGCTTCGCACCGTTCTCTGCGCGATGACTACGAAGTTTCGTGTCCGGAAGTGGATACTCTGGTTGAGACAGCTTGGAGCCTGCCGTTTGTCGCCGGCAGCCGGATCACGGGAGGCGGATTTGGCGGATGTACCGTCAGCCTTGTCGCTTCGGATAAAATAGAAGATTTCAAAACCGCACTTTCCGAAGTTTACAAAAAGAATTATGATAAAATTCCGGAATTTTACATTGCCGAAATTGCGGATGGTGCGCGTGCATTATAAAATGTGACAAACGCTTGCCATTTTACTTGATAATTACAACCCATACTGAAAGGAGATTCTATATGAAAATATTAGTTACAGGGGGCGCCGGTTACATCGGCAGCCATACATGTGTCGATCTGTTGGAAAATAACTACGAGGTCGTGATCGTCGATAATCTTTATAATTCCAATGAAAAAGCAGTGGAACGCATTGCCGAGATTACAGGAAAAAAACCTGCTTTTTACGAAGTCGATCTGTTAGATAAAGAAGCACTCGACGGCGTATTTGACAAAGAAAATATTGACGCGGTCATTCATTTTGCCGGGTTAAAAGCCGTCGGCGAATCGGTGGAAAAACCGATTGAATATTATCACAACAACATTACCGGGACACTACATCTCGTAGACTGTATGAGGAACCACAACGTGAAAAATATCATTTTCAGTTCGTCAGCGACCGTTTACGGAAATCCTGCTTTTATCCCGATCACAGAAGAATGTCCGAAGGGATCCCCAACCAATCCGTATGGCTGGACCAAATGGATGTTAGAACAAATCCTTACCGACCTGCACACCGCTGACAATTCCTGGAATGTCATCCTGCTCCGCTATTTCAATCCGATCGGAGCCCACAAGAGCGGTCTGATCGGCGAGGATCCAAAGGGTATTCCAAATAATCTCGTACCTTACGTATCGCAGGTTGCTGTCGGCAAGCGTGAATGCCTCGGTGTATTTGGAGATGACTACAAAACACACGATGGCACCGGTGTCCGTGATTACGTGCATGTGGTTGATCTTGCTGACGGTCACGTAAAAGCGTTAGAGAAAATCAAAGAAAACTGCGGAGTAAAAATCTACAATCTCGGTACGGGAAAGGGTTCCAGCGTTTTGGATGTCGTTCATGCCTACGAAAAAGCCTGCGGCAAAAAGATTCCTTATGAGATCAAACCCCGCCGTGCCGGTGACTTGGACGAATTGTATTCCAAATGCGACAAAGCAGAGAAAGAGCTTCACTGGACAGCAAAATACGATTTGGAAGATATGTGTGCCGATTCGTGGAAATGGCAGAGCATGAATCCAAATGGTTACAATGACTAACGAAACAATAAATTACGGGCGGACTGTTCCGAATAGAGCAGCCCGCCCGCTTTATTTATTCATCTATTCTTTTTCTCATCCTTCCAGCAGATTTTTCATGCTTTCCAGACTGATAACAAGTGTCGAAGAATTGTGAAGCAGTGCCGATGTCGTAGGCTGGATCAGACCTGCTACACCAAGAACGATCAAACCGGCATTGATGGCAACGATCCGTCGATAATTCGTATGAATCCGTTTCATCAACGCATTGCTGATCTGTTTCAAAGTCACGATCTGATACAGATTGTCCGCTCCGACCGTCACATCTGCGATTTCGCGCGCAATCTCGGCTCCATCACTGATGGCAATGCCCACATCTGCAGCCGACAATGCCGGCGAGTCATTGATTCCATCTCCGATCATAATGACCTTCGAGCCGTTTGCTTTCGCCTTTTCGACAAAATGTGCCTTATCTTCCGGCAGCACCTCCGCAAAATACCGGTCTACACCAACCCGCGCGGCGATGGCGCGTGCAGTACGATCACTGTCTCCCGTCATCATAACCACATTTTTGATACCGACTTTCTTTAACTGCTGAATGACTTCGGCTGCCTCTTCCCGAAGCGGATCTTCGATGCAGATTACTGCACAAAGTTTTCCGTCTACTGCCAGATATAAATGCGAATACTCTTCCGGCAGCGAATCAAACCGGCTCTGATAGCCTTCCGGTACAACACATTTTTCATCTTCAAAGATAAAATGCGCACTTCCGATCACTACTTTTTTTCCTTCCACAAAGGACGAAATTCCATGTGCGACGATGTATTCCACTTTGGAATGAATCTCTTCATGCACAAGTCCTTTCTGTGCCGCCGCATCGACGACGGCTTTTGCCATAGAGTGCGGAAAATGTTCTTCCAGACAAGCCGCGATACAAAGTAATTCATCCGGCTGCGCCTCACAGAACGGAATCACATCAACTACCGTCGGCTGCGCTTTCGTCAGTGTTCCGGTTTTATCAAATACGATCGTATCTGCCTCTGACATTGCCTCCAGATATTTTCCACCTTTTACGGTCACCTGATAATGGCTGGCCTCCCGTATTGCAGAAAGCACGGAAATCGGCATCGCCAGTTTCAGAGCGCAGGAAAAGTCTACCATCAATACTGCCAGTGTCTTCGTAACGTTTCGTGTAAGAAGATATACCAAACCAGTACCGGCAAGTGTGTATGGCACAAGACGGTCTGCAAGATGTTCTGCCTTTCCTTCGAGTGAAGATTTCAATTTTTCCGAATCCTCGATCATCGCAACGACCTTTTCAAACCGTGTGCCACCTGCTGATTTTTCCACTTTCAGAGTCAAGTCGCCATCTTCCACAACTGTTCCGGCATAAACATAGCCTTCGGTCGTTTTGTGGACAGGAAGCGGTTCACCGGTCAGCGATGCCTGATTGACCATCGCATCTCCGCTCGTCACAACGCCGTCAAACGGAATCACATTTCCCATATGAACGACCACTTCATCTCCCGGTACGATCGCGTTGGACGGAACAAGCACTTCTTTTCCATCCACAAGCTGCCAAACTTTGGTTATATTCAAAGACATACTTCTTGCAAGATCTTCAACCGACTTTTTATGTGTCCACTCTTCCAGGATCTCGCCAATTCCAAGCAGGAACATGATCGAGTTGGCGGAGTTCATGTCGCCGCGAAGCACCGACACGCCAATCGCCGTCGCATCCAGAACCGGCACTTCGATCTTCCGGCGCGCCAGTGTCTGTACGCCTTCTTTCCAATATTTTCCAGCCTTTACCACCGTTATCAACGTGCGGACCGGTGCCGGCAGAAATAATTTTGTACCTGCCATAAACAGCATCTTATTGATGAGTTTCGCTTTGTACTCTTCATTTAACTTCCGTCCGGAATTATGAAGAAACTCGTCCGGAACCTCCACCTTTTCCGGCTGATATGCGGCAAGTGCCTCACACAGCTGCTTACGCGGTCCCACGTAATTCACGGTGACATTTCCTATATTTTCATGAACTTTTACTTTTGTCACAAACGGAAAATTTCCCAGATAATACTGAAGCGTATCCGCCTCTTCATACGACATCTTCTTCGTACAGACATGGAGACGCATGCGCCCCTTTAGTTCATGCTCAATCCTGAATCTCATCAGCAGTTTCCTCTTCGCCATCTACAAATTCCTCATTGGCACGCTCTTCATTGATGATCTGTGCCTCTGCGTAGATGTCCTCTGCATTCTCCTGAATCTTTGTTGCAGTCTTCATCACACAGTCTTTTGCTCGAAGAACTGCTGCGGTACAATTGGTATACAATTTCTTTGCATCTTTGCTTCCCAGGATCTTCACACCGGCGGTTCCAAGCAGTATGCCGGCTGCCACAAGTCCTGTCGCTTTTTTATCAATTTTCTTTAAACATTTCAACATAGTGAATTCCTCCTGTCAATTGTATTTCCCTTATAATACACCTTTTTTCTAAGAAACTCCACCCCCTTTTTTATTTTTTATCAAAATTTATCAATTTGTTTCGATATTCCCGAAATGCAGTCGGCAGACTGTACGTATTTTCGACCTCTTCCAGCGAGGCAAAGAGCAGTTCCGGCTGCTTCCCGGACGGCGAAAGTTCGATGACATAGCCTTTCATATGCCATTCAATATGAGAAAAAATGTGCTTTGCCGCCCCAAGAGACTGGATTTTTTTTACAGTAATTCCTTCTTCTGCCAGTTTTTCTTCCAATTTCTTCTTATTATAATGACCGTCATAAGAAGGAAACTCATACAGTCCCGCCAGCAGTCCTTTGTTTTCCCGTCTGGCAATCCCAAATGTTCCTTCTTTTTCAAAAATAAGTATTGTCTTTTTCTCAATTTTGCGCGGTTTCTTTTCGATCTTCCGCGGATATTGTTCCGGCTCGCCTTTTTGTTTTGCCTCACAGGTCGCTGCCAACGGACATCGGCCGCAGAGCGGCGTTCCATTGGGGATGCATACCACCTCGCCAAGTTCCATGATCGCCTGATTGAAATCTCCCGGGCGCTCCGGCATTACATCCGTCAACTCACCCTCTACCCGGCGGCGCACGGACATTCTTGAAATATCTTCCAAGCTCGCCTGATAGCGCATCATCACGCGGAGTACATTGCCATCCACCGCAGGCACTTTGATCCCATACGCAATCGAAGCGATCGCCCCCGCCGTATACGGCCCGATCCCCGGCAGTGCAAGCAGTTTTTCATAATCTGCCGGCAGCTCTGCCCCATATTGTTCTACTAATATCTTTGCTGTTTTTTGTAAATTTTTGGCACGGTTATAATATCCGAGTCCTTCCCACAATTTTAAAAGCCTCTCCTGCGGCACATTGGCAAGACTCCGGATATCCGGAAGTTCCTCCGTAAACCGCACAAAATAATCTTTCGCTGCCTCGATCCGTGTCTGTTGCAGCATAATTTCTGAAATCCAGGTATAGTACGCATTTTCACGGTCGCGCCATACCATTTCGCGTTTATTTTTATCGTACCACGCAAGCAGCGGGGTAACAAATTGATCTTGTTTTAACATATTGTCTCCTGTGTGTTTTTTCTTCATCATAAATGGCAATGTGCGCGGTGTCAAGCCTTTTCTATTTGACCTCAGCCTTACGACTGTGCTATACTGTATGACATACACACAATTTGATATGTTTACAAATTCAAACTACTTAGGAGGATGAGAACGACTATGAAGAAATTCTTACAGGAATTTAAAGAATTTGCCCTGCGTGGAAATGTCATGGATCTGGCAATTGGTGTTATCATCGGTGCCGCTTTTCAGGCAATCATCAACTCGATGGTAAACGATGTGCTTTCTCCATTGATCGGTTTGATAGCGAACACGGACTTAAGTTATTTGGTACTAACCATTGGCGATGTCGATGTGAAATACGGTTCTTTTTTGACCGCGGTTATCAATTTCCTGATCATGGTATTTGTAATTTTCCTGCTCGTGAAGGGAATGAATGCGCTCGCCAGTCTGGGACACAGAAAAGACACGGAGGAAGAAGTTCCTGCCGAGAAAAACTGTCCTTTCTGCTACAGCAAAATTGACATAAAAGCAACCCGCTGTCCTCATTGTACTTCCGTGATCGAAACATTGGAAATGGAGGCAGAAAAAGAAGATTAATATGAAATCATTTATGTATGGATTGAAACGGGGATTTCCGATTTTTCTCGGGTATCTCCCGGTTTCTTTTACGTTTGGCTTTATGGCAGTATCCGGCGGTATTCCCGTGTGGGCTGCCGTATTGATCTCACTCACCAATGTGACCTCCGCAGGCCAGTTTGCCGGCACCAATCTGATCTTTGCAAGTGCCGGCTATCTGGAGATTGCACTGACAACATTTGTCATCAATCTGCGGTATTCTCTGATGTCACTTTCGCTGTCACAAAAGCTCCGGCGGGACGTTCCGGTATGGAAACGCCTGATCCTCAGTTTTTGTATTACAGACGAAACGTTTGTCATGGCTTCCATGGAGCCGGGACAGATCGGTGCCGGATTTTTCGGCGGACTGATCACCCTTCCGTTTATCGGATGGGTTCTCGGAACATTTTTAGGCGGAACAATCTCGACTCTGCTGCCGGCAGAACTTCAATCCGCCATGGGGATCGGCCTTTACGCAATGTTTATCGCGCTGATCGTACCTGCCGCCCGCGAAAAGAAAAACGTCTGCTTTGTTGTCCTGCTTGCGGTACTTTGTTCATGTATCATCCGCTACGTTCCCGGACTGAACCACATTTCATCGGGATTCCGTGTGATCTTGTCAACGGTCATTGCCGCCGGGATCGGAGCTTGGCTCTTCCCGGAACCGATTTCTGACACAGGCGACACACCGCCGGAAAGTGAGGTCTGATATGAATTTACGATATTGTTTGATTGCGATTGCCGTAATGGCCGTCGTTACTTATATTCCGCGCTTTGTTCCGATCACATTTTTCCGGCGCGAGATCAAATCCGTTTATCTGAAAAACTTTTTGGATTATACGCCTTATGCCGTCCTCGGTGCATTGACATTTCCTGACATTTTTTCATCCAGCGGAAATCCTGCCGCCGCGGTCGTCGGAACCGCCATTGCGCTGATCCTTAGTTTTTTCAAACGCGGACTCGTGGTCGTAGCACTCGGTGCGATCGCCGGCGTATATATAACGCTGTTAGTGTTTTAACAGCTGCCTCAAACGCCTTCGCTGTCTGCTTTTAAAACTGCGTTCAGCATGACGGAAGCCGCCAGCGTGCAGTGTTCCACACTGGTATATTCATCTTCGCAATGTGACAACCCTTTTACAGAAGGGGCAAATATCATCGTGGCAGGAACCATATAGGAGATAAATTGAGCATCATGTCCCGCTCCGGAGTGGATAAACTGATGCTTGATCTCCATCTCTTCTGCCACCTCTTTTACATATCCTACCAGTTTTTCATTCCACCATACCGTATCCCGTTTCCATATTTTTTCCACTTCACAGCGACAGCCGCAAAACTCCATTGTTTTCAGCGATTTGACAACGGCTGCCACTTTATCCAACTGCCTGGAATCTTCGTGCCTTACATCAAATGAAAAATCAAAATAATCCGGCACGCACGTATTGATATTGGGATGGCAGACCACTTCTCCCGTCGTATACACCAGATTTTCAATTTCAAGGGCATCGATTTTTTCGTGCAGATACGACAGTGCTTTTGCAGCGGCAAAAAAAGCATCTTTCCGCTTTGGCATCGGAAATGTTCCGGCGTGCGTCGTCTGTCCGTAAAACCGCACGCGGTAATGATACATTCCCAATACGCAGTCTACCACACCAAGATCTTTTCCCGCATCGTCCAAGATCGGTCCCTGCTCAATGTGCGTTTCAAAATCACACAGTGTATTTTCCGGCGACATCCGGTTTTCTTTTGCTCCCACAAATCCGGATTTTTTCAACTGACTTTCAAATGTCGTCTTTCCATCTTCCATGCTGACCGATTTCATCATATCCTCATACCGGTAGCTGCGTTGTATATCCGGCGGAAGATAGTCATAACATACCACTCCGGAACTCATCATAACCGGCGGATATAAAGATCCCTCTTCATTGGTCCAGATCATCGCCGTCAAAGGATGTTTATGCGGTATCTTTTTTTCCACAACGGTTTCCAATACTTCCATGGCCGACATTACGCCGAGAATTCCATCGTAATTTCCTCCATTTTTTACAGAATCCGCATGCGATCCCATACATATTCTTTTTCCCTCTTCACTTCCCGGTATCGTCGCATATATATTTGCCATGTCATCTGTTGTGATCTCAGCCCCTATCGCCTCCATACGGCGTACAAATTCCCTTCTAGCCTCTAATGCTTCTTCCGACAGCGAATATCTCGTAATCCCTCCATGTCCGGCATCTCCTATTTTCGAAAATGTCTTTATCTTTTCTTCCATTCTTTCTCTGCTGCATTGATACATGGTCTCCACTCCTCTCTGTTTTTAAAGAGGGCGGCTTACCGCCGCCCCCTGCCAATCCATCATTTCCTTGTATTACTCCAGAAGCCATGCCTGGAATTTTTCATTTACTGCGTCATAATTTTCTGCCCAGTATTCCGGATCATAGGTTGCTACCATATCCTTATACTTCGGTGCGCTCGGCAGGGTATCTATAATACTCTGGTCTAGCAGATCATAGGCTTTTTCATTTGCCGGACCGTATGTAATATTTTCGGAAAATGTTTTGCCGGCTTCCGCACGAGTGATAAAATTCAGGAATTTCATTGCTAATTCTTTGTGCTTGGTTCCCTTTGGAACAACCCAGCTGTCCGTAACAATAATGGCCTGATTCATCACGATGTCTACCTGTGATCCTTCGGCTTTCGCACTATTGATCCGGCCTGCCCAGGCAGAGATCAGATCAACCTGTCCGGAAGAGAGCATCTGCTGTGGCTGCGCACCGCTTTCCCACCAGGTGCTTACTTTGTCCTTAATCTTGTCAAGGCTCTTCAGCGCACGGTCTACATCCAGTGGATACAGTTCATCTTTTGACACACCGTCTGCCAAAAGTGCCACTTCCAATGTCTGATATGGGAATTTATAGAAACTTCTTTCCCCTGGGAACTTATCGGTATCCCAAAATTCCGCCCATGTCTGCGGTGCTGTCTCCGCGGTATATTTGGCAGAATTGTAAGCAATGACATTCGCCCAGGTATAAGCCGGGATTCCATAATCAGAGCAGTACTCTTCGATACCGTCTTTGTCGATCACATTGTAATCCATTTTTTCCAAAAGCCCCTGCTTGCCGCCTCGGAAAGCGAAATCGGAGTCGCAGGACATAACATCCCACTGAACATCTCCCGCATCGACCATTGCTTTTACTTTCGAATAATCCGGAGCCGATTCCCATTGCAGAGTACAATTATTGGCTTCTTCAAATCCTTCTGCTGCCTTTTTCAATGCCGTCTCCAATTCACCACCCCAGGTAACGACAACCAGTGTTTCCTTTCCGCCGCTGCCGGAGCTCTGGGAACCATCGCCGGAACTTCCGCAAGCGGTCAAAGAAACTACCATAATTAACGTCATAACGATTGCTATCCATTTTGATTTCATAAGCATCCTCTCTTTCTGCACAGTTAATGTGCCACAGTTTGATTATTCAGCTTCACGTACCAATGGGAATGTCATACAGTGGATACCACCACCGCCTTTTACGATCTCTCTGATATCTACTTCGATTACTTCCAGTCCAAGATCTCTCATAATCTGGTTTACTTTTGTATTTGTCGTGGAAGAAATTACTTTCCCATTTCCCAGAGACTGGATATTGGCAGAATACTGCATTACCTCTTCCGGTGTAATCTTGATCATATTAAATCCACGGCGTTCAAATCTTGCCACTACGCCTTCCGGCAAAATATCCGGACAGATAATAACGGTATTTTTTGCAATAATATTGATACAGACATCGATGTGCAGGTACTTACGGGCAACCGGAACCGGGATCACATCGTAACCCAGCGAATCCAGCTGTTCTTTGACACTGTTAAATCCTGCCATATCGGTACGGTCGATCACACCGTGAAGTAGTGTATTTTCATCCAGGAAACAGAAGTCTCCTCCTTCAAAGCAGCCACTGGTACAGCGTGCGATACAAGGAACATCGAGTTCTGCTAATTTTTTCTCATACTCTGGTGTCTCTCCCTGACGACATGGCTCTTTAAAGTGTCCGAGAACATATCCTTCTTTCAGGCAGATACCAAAATCTCTGGCAAACACCTCATAAACCAAGCCTTCCTTTGGCTCCATCAGTTCTACCTCGACACCGTTGTCACGGTAGGCTTTCTGCAAAGCCTCATGCTGCTTTTTGCAAAGTTCATAATCCATCTGGTGGCCTTCTGCCATCCACTTTTTTGCGACAAAGTTAATCGGCATGATCTGGTAGTTGTCAATCGGACAAAGCAATACCTTTTTCAATGTTCCATACGCATTGTTTACATACGTGTTCATAATTAATCTCTCCTTTACATGAATTATTTATTTTGCATGATGATGCCGTGCTGCTTTGATCATTTGTCCCAGGGTAGTCAGCACAAACCCAACAATTAAAACACTTACCAGGATTGCGGATAATGCGGCAATCGTAGGTTCTATCTGTAAACGGATACCATCCCACATTTTCTTAGGGATCGTAATCACGCTTGGACCCGTTATAAAAAGGGTTACTGCGATTTCATCAAACGATGTCAGAAACGCAAATAACATAGCAGATTGTATCGAAGATTTCAGCATCGGCAGTGTGACATGGAAAAATGCCATAAACCGGTTTGCTCCTAAATTCACTGCTGCATCTTCAAAATTGTTATTTATAATTTCCATGCCCGCATTCATCGTCGTAACGACAAACGGAAGAGCAATTACCGTATGTGCGATCACCAGTCCCGGCAGAGTTCCGTTGAGCTGCCATTTTAAAAGCAGCGCGTAAATAGAAATTGCCGTTACAATGATCGGAATGGTCTGTGGGAGTCTGAAATACTCTCCCAATACGGTTTTCCATTTATGTGAAAACCGGTTCATACAAACGGCTGCGATCGTTCCTAACAGAAGCGAAAGTATCGTTGTAAATATCGCAATCACAATACTGTTTTGTACTGCCTGCGCCCAGAGCGGATCGGAAAATAATTTTTCATACCACTGGGTTGAAAATCCTTCGTTGGGAAATACAATATACGAAGTAGGGCTGAAGGATATCGGGTATAAAATAAAGATGGGAAGGATCATAAATAGGATCACTAATACCGCTAAAATTGTTGCAATCATAACCATTTCCTCCTCTCAGACTTCTGCGTATTTCTGCTTCGTCGCCGCCTTGGAAGCCAGGACGATCATCATAGTAACCATTACTAATATGATGGAAATTGCCGAAGCAAAATTCCAGTTTAATACACCACTTAATTCATTCTGAATTGTCTGGGAAAACATCTGGCTTTTCTGTCCGCCAACCAATGCCGGCACGATATAATATCCCATTGTATTCAGAAATACAATAAAGAAACCAGACATAATTCCCGGAAGTGAAAGTGGTAAAAAAATGCGGAAAAATGTCATTGTCTTTCCCGCTCCCAGACTTCTTGAAGCAATGATCACATTTTTATCAATCTGCCCCATTACAGAAGAAATGGAAAATATCATATAGGGAAGCATAATATATGTCATGACAATAATAACACCGGCATCGTTATACAAAAGTTGAATCGGCTGCTTGATAATTCCCAGCTTTTGTAAAACGACGTTAACCACTCCCTGATTCTGCAGTATCGCGATCCAGGAATAAGTTCGTACAAGCAGGCTCGTCCAAAATGGAATCTGTACACATCCCATGATAATACACCGCAATACCGGTCCGACACGATTCATAAGATATGCCACCGGGTAGCCAAGAACGATGCTAACCAGCCCAATGATCAGGCTCAAACGAATCGTATTTAACAGTATCTTTGCATATAAACTCTTCGAAAAAAATTCTTTGAAATAACTCCAGGTAAATCCGTTATCATCCACTACACTTTTGGTAAACATATCCAAAATAGGAAGGATCATAAATACAAGCAAAAATGTAACAGAAATAGTAAGGAGTAATTTCAATCCGTGTTTTCCGATAAACGATCTCATCTCTGCCATAAACAACCCTCTTTTCTATATTTCATCATCGTATCGAACAAGTACCATATCATAAGGACGAACGCCGACCCACAAGCGGTTTCCCACACTCAGATCATAGTGTCCGCGTGAAAATACTTTCATCTTAAATTCGATACCGCTGTCGGTAATTACATTTACCCGGAAGGTATCTCCGAGAAATGCACAACTTGTGATCCGCGCCGGGAATTTAATTCCGTCGTAATCTTCTTTTACAATCTTGACTTTTTCCGGACGGATGATAAAATTTACTTTTTTATTTAATCCTGCCCAGTAATCTCTCCGCTTGCAGTCCACTTCAAACAGGCGGTCATCTTTGTCAAATACAGCGGTTATCTTTCCTTCACGGATTCCCCTGATCGTAGCCGGTATGACGGTAGATTCACCGATGAAATTCGCAACAAAGGTATTGACCGGACAATCATAGATCATCTCCGGAGTATCGATCTGCTGGATCTTTGCTTCTTTCATAACGCAGACCTTCGTCGCCATCGTAAGCGCTTCTTCCTGATCATGAGTAACACTAATTGTCGTTAGTCCAAACTTATTATGAATAGCTTTGATCTCTAGCTGCATCTGTTTTCTTAACTGCTTATCCAGTGCTGCCAGCGGCTCATCCAGCATAAGCACATCCGGGCTGAATACAATGGATCTCGCCAGCGCCACACGCTGTTGCTGTCCTCCGGACAACTGTCTTGGATACCGTTTTTCATATTCTTCCAGTCCGACGGTCTTCAAAATATCATGAACCATCTCTTTCTGCCGGTCCTTAGGCGTGTGTCTTATTTTTAGCGGATAAGCAACATTTTCTGCCACTGTCATATGAGGAAATAATGCATAATTCTGAAATAGCATTCCAAAATTTCTTTTATGCGCCGGAATCGAACCGATTGTTTTTCCGTCTAAAAAGATGTCTCCGGAAGAAATGCTCTCGAATCCGGAAATCATTTTTAACACCGTTGTTTTTCCACCACCGCTTGGTCCGAGAATTGTTAAAAAATCACCTTTATTGATCGTGAGATCAACACCGTCTACTACTAACTTATCGCCATATCTTTTGGATACATTTCGCAATACCAAATCTTTTTCAAGCATACAATTCATCCTCTCATTTGCGTATTCCCTATTATAGAAAAAAGGCACCGTAGTTTCCTACAGCGCCTTTGCTTTCGTTTGCAATACAAATGTTAGCACAGTTATTTTTTTCTGTCTATAGTTTTCACTTACAAAGTCATTTGTGCTTCATGCACAAAATGTTCAGCGGTACGGACGAGTCTGTTTTTGTCCGCTCAGATAATTTTTTATATGAAAAGCAAAATTCAATTCCGTGCAGAAATCCATACTATTTAAGTCTCTCCGCAGTAATTTTGTTATTTTATCCAGCCGGTAGCGCATCGTATTTCTATGAATATACATCGCTTCCGCCGTCTCATTGGCATTCTTATTATGTTTCAGATACATCTCCAATGTTTCGCAGAGGTTTCCATCCGAATAATGATCGGACTCCAGCAACGGCTGTAACAGTTCCAGATAGTAGCGTTCCAGCAAGCCGGTATCCTCAATCCGGCTGATAAAATAAAAGATTCCGATTTCCTCAAAGCGCACGATCTTTTGCTCTGCCCCCTCACTCCGGATCTGCCGCACCGCATGATTTGCCTCTGTCGCACTTTTTGAAAAATCCTGCAGCTGTTCATAAGAGGAACCAATCCCGACGGAAACGGTCATTTTATTTTTTTGTACAAATTCATTTTGTATTTTTCGGATAATATGATCCAATTTGGCATGGTCAAATGCCTCTTCCGGTATCAACGCCAGCACCGCATCCGACTGCAGTGTTGTGAGAATCTTGCTTAATCCTGCCATGTAAAATTCCATTTTAATCGTAGAAAGCAGACTTTGTTTGCACGATTTTCTCCGCTCCTGCTGCAGTTTGTTTTCTTTTATATAAGTAGTCAGATGATCGATGTCAAACGCAGCCACAAAATGCGGCTTTTCCAATTCCAACCCATAATATTCTCCCTGCCGCACGACATCTGCTGCCGAAAATCCGATCTGATATAATATCGTTGAAAAGATTTCGCTGATATTCGTCTCATTTTTCGCCTCTTCCACCAGGGCAAAACAAATGATCTGCGACAGATCGACGGTTTTGAGGTTCCAGTCCAGTTCAAAAAGCGGCATATCCATCGTATCCGCCAATTGCCGCAGTGCATCACTTGCCTCTTCCACATTGACCACAAATCCTGCTGCCGTTTTCCGGTTAAACTGCCGCATCATATCGAGCATACGCTCTTCCGATTTCAAATAATGTAAATTTGTGACAATCACCAGTTCCCCGCCATGAATCCATTGTGCGAGATTATCCTGGTCTTTTACGCATTCAATGCAGTCCGCAAAATAAATCCACCGCACACTTCTGCCAAGTCCTTGTTCTCCTGCGACCAGATGCAGCGAATCCTTTAATTGTTCCATAGAAAGAAGATCTTTACAATGCATATCCTCACTCCTTGTCGTTTGTCAAATGCTGTCGTTTCCCCTACATTATATCAGATTACCGCCATGATGCAATATTTTTCTTGTCTTTTTTGTGCTTTGTGCACAATTTATTTTATTTCCTGCACACATTGTCGTTTACCACTACCTGCTTTATAATAAACTCAGATTGAACTTGAAAGGATGTGTCGATTATGAAAACTTATGTAAATAATGCTTCCGGTGTGCTGAAAAAAGTTCTTCTCTGCCCACCAACTTATTTTGAATTTGAACCGATCAATGTCATCACTGAAAAATGGCTGGATAAAGGCGAGGCTTCCAATAAAGAAGCCTGCATGAAGGAACATCTGGAATTTCAGCAGGCTTACCGTGAAAACGGTGTCGAAGTAGTTCTGATGGATCCCAAAGAAAATCTTCCGTATGAAGTATTTGCCCGTGATTTCGGCGGCTGTATCAAAGAAGGCTACATCGCCGGTAAATTCCGCGAGCCATGCCGTGCCGGTGAACTTTCCGAATACGAAAAGAAAATGAAACAACTTGGAATCCCATGTGTGGCGCGCTGTACTACCGGCGGATTTGAGGGAGGAGACTTCTGGTATCTCGATGAATATACTCTCGCCCACGGTGTGATCGCCAGAACCGATTGGGATGGCTTCCAAAATGTGCGCCGCCAGGTCAATGAGCTTGGCTACGAGATGATCGGCGTTCCGTGCGACCGCCCAAACCTTCACCTCGATATGTGTTTCAACATTGTCGCCGACAAACTTGCCGTTGTCTGCAAAGATGCGCTGCCTTCTAACTTCTTAGCCATGCTCAAAAAACGCGGATTCCAACTCATCAACGTCGAACAGGAAGAAGTTTATCTGCACCACGCAAACCTGCAGTGCCTCGGAAATGACCGCGTCATCTCATTTAAAAGCAACAAACTCGTAAATGAACAGATGCGCGCCTACGGCTTAAAGGTCATTGAAGTCGACCTGAAAGAAATCTTAAAGGGTGGCGGCGGGCCTCACTGCATGTCATTCCCATTGGAAAGAGAATAAGATTAATAAGATACACCTACGCAGCACTCTGTCACTATACCTCGCAGGGTGCTGTATTATTTTACCTGTTGATACGTATTTCTTTCGCATCCGGGATCTGTTTTTTCAAAAACTCATTCATCTCTTCCTCTGTATATGGCTGATACCAATAATCATCCTGATCGTATGACTCATCATTTAATACGTAATAAATTTTCCCCTTTTTTTCTTTTACTTTTAGAAAACGTATCTCTCTATCGCGTCTGCCAATTATCTTTTCCCGGTCAAACAAAGCAAAACGTACCGCTGTCTTTCCTTCCATTTCTGCATAGAGCAGATGCCTCTTGGAAGAATAATACAATTTTTGTATTTTCCTAATCTCTTTTTCCGTAAAACAGCGCTTTGCAATCACCTTATTTTTCTCATAATCATAGTAATTAATTTTCCCATTATAGTAGTATTCTTCTATTCCATCCTGATTAAAATCCACATAAATTCCCTTCTTATTTTTTACCTCTTTTTTCAACAATTTCCGCGCTTTCTTTTTCACTTTTTCTTTGGACAAAATTGTGATCTCATATATCGTTTCCCCTGTAGTTGTGTTCACTTTCACCTGTGCTTTTCCGGGCTTTATTCCCTTCACAAAAAGGGCTTTATCCGGCTTATCTGCCAAGGTCGATATTTTGTCGGAAGCATCCAGATATTGTTTGTATACCTTGGCTTTTTTCTTGTTATTTACCGATGTCTTTGTCTTATACACATCGGTTGTCAACACTTTCTCGCCGCCTTCTACCACGGTTATTTTCTTTTGCGCTTCTGCCATATTTTGTCTGCTAAATACAGCCACAATACACGCAATCATAAGAACTCCTGTCGTCCCAATTTTTCTCATATTCTATCCCTCCATTTATTGTATTACATAATTATTTAACTGTCCTTTTTCTTCCCGGAACACATTGCAGTCAATCGATTTTTCCTCCCCCTGATACCCGTCCAGCTGCGCTCTGTCCGTATACTGCCACAGTGTCCATTTTCTTCCAATATCTTCCGGCGGATAATACACATTACGGATCCACAATGGCACCTCATCAAACGCCCCTTCAATATACTTGCGATAAACGTTATATGTGCAGTATATCATCGGCTTTCTTCCATATTTTTCCTCCAATGTATCGACCATCTCACCCAGTTCTTTCCGAACCTTTTCAACATCCGGCGCCGTCTCCGCATATTTTCCATAATATTCCACATCGACAACCGGAATCAGGCTCCCTTTCAAATCTCCCACTTTTTTTATAAAATGTTCTGCCTGCTTTGCCCCCTCACTTTCAAAACTGAAAAAATGATACGCTCCACAGAGCATCCCCGCCACCTTTGCGTCTTTCCAATTTTTATCAAACCTTTTGTCTTCGTGCGCACTCCCCTCCGTCGCCTTAATATAAGCAAAATCCATCCCCTGCTGCTTCATCTTTGCCCAGTCAATCTCTCCCTGATAATGCGACACGTCAATCCCCTGCACCGGGTATCCCGCCGCCAGAAGCGTATTGATCCGAATGACTTTGGTTCCCACAAGCACGGAAAATACAATTGCTGCCAGCAGAACGACTGTGGGCAGAATCAGCCACTTTCTTTTTTTACCTTGCTTTTTCTTCTTTTTCATGTTGTTCTCCTCACGTGGTTTCTTGGTTTGGTTCGGCATGTAGGGCGCTCCGCACACGTCAGCTCTTGC
>FR893996.1:0-4175 GCA_000434115.1 Roseburia sp. CAG:309
TAAAAATAACAGCACTGTCACGAGAAACGGTACAGGCTGCAACACGGCATACCACAAAAGTTTTATATCATATAACACCAAAAACTCAAGCAGAATTTGTGCTGTCTGAAAAAAAGCAATCACAGGGATCACCCAATTTATAATTTTAGAATAATGTTCTGCCCCTATGATAAGTATAAGGCTGATAAGCATCACAATCATACTATTGCAACACGCCACCTGTCCATAATGAAATTCCGGATATTGGAAAAATTCACTGATATTATTCCTATAATTCATGATCCACGCAAATTGAATCAACAAATTAATCCATGCTGCAACAAACAGTACCACACATGACACATTCGTTTTTGTATCATACCGAAACCATAACACTTTGACTCTTTCCTCCTCTTCTAAGCCCAAACCACTTCACTTCTAAAATCAAGTATACCATCCTGCTTTTTACTTGTCAATTTGTGTAAATTCTTTATTTTTTTGTTTTTCCTTGACTAGGCTGCTTCTTTATTGTAAAATATTGGATGAAACTTATTTGAAATCATACAGAAAGGTAAAAAACAATCAATGAAAAAATACAAATTTGCTATAATTATTATTCTTGCACTCTTTATACTGGGGTTTGCTTTTAAACTCATTTATATCAAAGACGGAACCATTACTGAGGGAACTTATCCGGTTGTGGACTTTGAACAATATCCCGATGCTTCCATCACAATAACAAAAGATACCATTCAGTTTCATAACATTGATCTAAATAAAATATATCAAGCGAAACAATTGGAGCAATACAAGAAAACACATGAAATCAACCCTGAATTGAGTTATTCAGAAAAAGAAATAGACGATTATTCCAACCTGAACGAGAACTTTGTAAAGAATGCTTTTCCTATCCCCTATGAGCAATCTGAAGATTATAAATCCGGAACTTTTACATACACATACTATATGTATCCCGGAAATAGCATATTTGGATTGGTTATCCTATATGATTCTTTACATAAAACGCTTAAAATAAATAATGAAATTCAGGAAATTAATTTTGCAAAATAGAAACGTATTTAACCGACCTCGAAAGGAAACAATAACATCATGAGAGTTTTGCTTGCATTGATATTCTTTTTTGTATTTTATAAAGGTTTGCAAAAAGACAACCCTGTCCAAACATGGGGTGGCCTCATTTTGATGGTGCTGTGCCTGGTGTGGCAAATATGTATTTCTTGGGAATTTCTCGCATATTTTCTTGTTCCGATAGCATAAAATAATATAATTTCAAAAGTTTATGCTGTTAATGGCATAAACTTGATTTCTTTTTATTTTTATGCTATGATTTTGTTAGTGAGGTGATAGATATGCTTAAATCAACCAATTTAAAAAGAAGAGACACTTATCTAAATAAATTAATCGGCTTTCAAGACACCGAGCCAGTCAAAGTCATCACTGGTATTCGGCGTTGTGGTAAATCCAGTCTCTTAAAACTGATGATTTCACATTTAATAGAAACCGGTATACAGAAAGATCAGATTTTAGAAATGAATTTTGAATCCTTTGATTTTAGAAAAATGTCATCTGAAGAAGTATATAATTATGTTCAAACTCATAAAGCAGTGGGAAAGAAAATGTACCTGTTCTTTGATGAATTACAACGGATTCCCTCTTGGGAAGATGCAATCAACGCATTTCGCGTGGATCTTGACTGTGATATTTATATTACCGGTTCCAATGCATACCTTTTATCTTCCGAGTACTCCACCTATCTTTCCGGCCGATGTGTGGAGATAAAAATGCTTCCACTCTCCTTTAAAGAGTTTTTAGATTTTCATGATTTTTCCATAAAAGAATCTGAAAATTTTCTAGGCAGGAAGGCGATATCGTTATTTGATAAATCCGGTAGTCCCTGTGACTCCAGACAAGTATTCCAAGCCTATCTGCAATTTGGAGGAATGCCCGGAATTTCAGATATAGGATTAGACCAAGAAAAGGCTCTGGCTCTTTTAGACGGGATTTACTCGACCGTAGTGATCCGTGATATATTAGAACGAGAAAAACGCAGGGGACAAAGACAGCTCACGGATTCCGTTCTGCTTCGCAAAATTGTTCTATTCCTCGCTGATAATATAGGCAGTAATATTTCTGCTACTTCTATCGGCAATATTCTTACCAATGAAGGGTTGCTAGAGGAATCGAAAAGACGCGGAAAGCCTAGTGTTCACACTGTTCAGGCGTACATCAATGCGCTTATCGAAAGTTATTTTTTCTATGATATAAAACGTTTTGACATAAAAGGAAAAGAACTATTACGTACTCTCGGTAAATATTATATTGTAGATATTGGATTACGTAACTACCTTTTAGGTTACCGCAACAGAGACAGTGGGCACATCTTGGAAAATGTAATTTTTCTTGAATTAATGAGACGCGGATACGATGTTGCTATTGGTAAAATAGACAAGCTGGAAATTGATTTCATTGCCACAAAGGCAGATGAAAAATTATATATTCAAGTTACCGAATCTATGTTAAATGAAGATGTGCGAAAAAGGGAATTAGCACCTCTTCAAAAAATACGTGACAATTACAAAAAGTTAATTTTATCTTTAGATCCCGGCTTAGAAAATTCCTTTGATGGTATTGAATCCCAAAATATCATCGATTGGCTTTTAGAAACAAACTAACACATTCAAACACACACCAATCTCCTCTCGGAAATCGGTGTGTGTTTTACTATTTATCCCCAAACTTCTTCGGCGATTTCTTTTACCAGTTTCAATTTTGCCCACTGTTCTTCTTCCGTAAGTTTGTTTCCTATTTCACAGGAAGCAAATCCACACTGTGGGCTTAAGCACAAGCGGTCAAGCGGAACATATTTGGCTGCCTCATGGATTCTTTTGATCACCGCTTTTTTATCTTCTAATACCGGCGATTTTGTCGTAATAAGTCCCAGCACAATTTTCTTATCTCCGGAAACTTTCGCAAGCGGAGCAAATCCTCCGGATCTCTCATCGTCGTATTCCAGGAAAAGTGCATCCACATTTTCCTTGGCAAATACATAATCTGCGACAGAATCATACGCGCCACTTGCAAAGAATGTAGAATGATAATTTCCTCTGCAAATATGTGATGTAATCACCATATCTTCCGGTTTTCCTTCAAGAGCAAGATTATTGACAGCAAGTAGTTTTGATTTCACTTCATCAAGACCGATTCCCAGCGATTTATATCTGAGTTTTGCAGCATCTCCAACAATTGCACCCCAGGTACAGTCATCAAATTGAAGATTGCGGCATCCCGCATCATAAAACTGTTTGATCACATTCTGATAGGCGGTTCCGATATCCTGGATCAGTTCCTCATCGGTTGCATAAAATTTTCTTGTTGATTCATAATTTGCCGGTACAATGAGCTGCTGATACATCTGTGCCGGAGCCGGAATCGTATATTTTGCAACCGTATTTTCATCCTCAAATTGTTTTAAATATTTAAAATATTCTACAAAAGGATGCGCTTTTGGCTTTATTTTTCCAACAAGATACGTGTCGTCAAGCACTGCCAGTTCTGCATCAAACTTCACGCCGTTACCCGTATTTTCATGGGCAACGCCTTCAAATCCCCACATGAAATCAAGATGCCAAAATGTTCTCCGGAATTCACCATCTGTAATAACATGGAATCCTAATTCTTTCTGTTTGGCAACGACTTTATTTATTTCTTCATTCACTACTTTATCAAATTCTTCTTTGCTTATCTTACCATCCTGATAAGCTGCTTTCGCTTCTTTCAGCGCCTGTGGTCTTAAAAAACTTCCTACAAAATCATAACGAAAAGGTGTCTTTAATGTACTCATATTATCTTCTCCATTTCTTACTTATAGTCTAGTTAATTAACTGATTTCATTATAAGTACAAACACCTCAGCTGTAAAATATATAAAAAGAGCAGTTTGTCATAGTTTGAAACTATGGCAATGGTTGTCGCGCAAGTTGGGAGGCAACGAATTCATGAGAGTTACCTCCTTAAACTTTTTTGTCAATACTCTATCGATCAAAAACCGGTTATTGAGAATTTCTATCCCTTCTTCCTTTTCATTTATTCGTGCTTGTCATCTTGCGAACAACTTGTTACAATAAATTTTTATACTATTGTCAAATTAAAAACCGAAAAGGAGACTAAACTGCTATG
>FR893996.1:4232-9999 GCA_000434115.1 Roseburia sp. CAG:309
ACAATCATATCAAGCATTATATCATGAGAGGGAAAAAATCCCTTCTCCATTTGCAGAAAATTGTCAGCACTATTCAACCTCGTTATGTATGTACTGGGCATAGTGGAATCCGCAAATATTCACCTGATATATTCGCACACGCACATGAATCCGCTCAATTCAGCCTCAAAAAACCTTTTGACCCATATGCTCCCTATGATGCATTTACTCAAAATACCCATTAAACACCACTGAATTTTTGCTATTCGGAAACAATTCCTGATACAGCGCAAGGAAATAATTGTCCGTCATGCTGGCGATATAATCGACAACAATCTGATCCGGCTGCTCTTTTTCCATATAATCATCAATAAAATCGCTGTTATAATTTATTTCTGCCAGATATTGTATATGATGACGGTACAAAATAGAATTTTTCTCCACGCTGTGTGCCTGGCGGAGCAGTTCTTCATACATCTGCTCAAACATTGGCTGGATCTGTCGATACACGCCATCTACCCGTGAATTTTGATAAATCTGCTGATAGTTTTCCTTCTTTGCTTTTGAAAAGGCATCGTAATAGTCTTTTTCCATACAGAGATACGGTTTTCCATAGCTGTTTTCGATGATATTTACGATCATGTTATTGATGATCTCCGCATTGGTCGTTCCGATTTTTCCACCGGTAAACTGCCCTTCGTCTTTTAATATTCCGACTTTTACCGCGTCCTGCCGGTCTTTTCCAAGATACGCGATAATGTCGCTGATCCGCATCACACAGCCCTCTAATGTCGATGGGATCTGCTGTTTATTCGCCTCCGGATCGGTATAGCAATCCTCCACTCGCTTATCAAACTGCTGAAAATCCGTCAATTCCACCGGCTGATACCGCTCCAGTTCCATCTCGCCATTGTGGCAGAGGACACCGTCCAATACCTGCAGACTCATATTCCGCGACACGAGTTTATCCAATACCCGCACACTGTGAACATTATGGTTGAAAAAACGGCCGGTATGAGCATGGTACAATTCATTTAAAAACCGCTCTCCTGCATGTCCAAACGGGGTGTGCCCAATATCATGTCCGAGTGAAATGGCCTCAATTAAATCCTCATTTAAGCCCAGCATGCGCCCGATATTCCGTGCGATCCGGGCAACCAGCTGTACGTGCAGGGCGCGCCTTGAGATGTCATCATTCTGATAAGCCGATAATACCTGTGTTTTATCCGAATACCGGTTGTAATACGGATTGTGAAGGATTTTTTCAATATCACGCACAAAGGCCGGACGCCACAAATTTGCAATGTCATGTGCTGGTGCACGTCGCACAATATCCTCATCTGAAAAGGCATACGGATTTTCTCTGTGGTTTTTCCGGTCTTCTAGTATCTGTTTTTGCAATTTTTCCGATAATACATGATAATCTGCCATACGTTTTCCACCTTTCCTCAAACTTTGAGACGATACAAAACGTCTTCAAAACAAACCCCATCCGTCGGTGGGATATCTCTCTTTTCCGTGGCAAGAATGCAATCTCTGACAAAGGCGGCCGCTTTCTTTACAGAATTTTCCAATGGATGCCCATTGACACAGTCGGCGGCAATGACCGCAGCAAAGATGTCTCCTGTTCCGGAACGCACTTTTCCCACACGCTTCTGCCGGAGAAATTTAATCTCGCCCGGCGTTTCACTTACCACATTGGTAATATACGAGGACGAATTCAGTCCGGAAATAACAATCTTATCCGCACCAAGTTCACGTAATTTGTCTGTCATTTTCAGGAAATCCGCTTTGCTCCAGCCGTCTTCCCGGTAAGGCATCCCGGTGAGCATGCAGGCTTCTGTCAGATTTGGAGTAAGAATGTCGGCATAACGCACAAGCTGCTTCATCTTATCACACATTTCCAAAGTATACGTCGGATAGGCTTTTCCATTTTCTCCCATTACCGGATCAATGATCACTTTGGTTCTCTCATCCTGAAACTGTCTGATAAAGTCGCTGACGATCTCAATCTGTCTGGCAGAGCCCAAAAATCCGGTGGCAATTCCTTCGAACCGAAGATCCAGTTTTTTCCATTCCTGCATATACGGCGTCATTTTGTCCGTATAGTCATCGTAAAAGAACGACTCAAAACCGGTATGATTGGAAAAGATCGACGTCGGCAGCATACACCCCTGAATCCTCATATGCGAGATAATCGGAAGTGACACTGCGATCGAACACCGTCCAAAGCCTGATATGTCATTGATTATAGCAATTTTTTTCTGATTGTTATGCGACATTTTTTTCACTCCTAATAGGTCTTACTTTGCGTTAATGTAATTCATCAAACCTTCTGCTTTGATGATCTTCTGCATAAATTCAGGAAATGCCTGACCCTGATAGCTCTGATTTTTCGTCTTATTTACGATCACTCCGCTGTCAAAATCAATTTCCACTTCGTCTCCTGCCTCAATATTTTCAGAAGCTTCTTTACACTCAATGATCGGCAGTCCGATATTGATCGCATTACGGTAGAAAATTCTGGCAAATGTCTCTGCGATAACACAGCTGACTCCCGCTGCCTTGATGGAAATCGGTGCATGTTCACGGGAAGAACCGCAGCCAAAGTTTTTCTCGGCTACGATGATATCGCCTTCCTGCACATTTTTCACAAAATCCTTGTCAATATCTTCCATACAATGCGTTGCCAGTTCAGCCGGATCGGATGAATTCAGGTAACGTGCCGGAATGATAACGTCTGTATCTACATTGTCTCCATATTTAAAAACTTTTCCTAATGCTTTCATGGTTTCTTCCCCTTTCTATAATCCTAATTCGGATGGCTCAGAAATTTTTCCGGTCACGGCACTTGCTGCTGCAACTGCCGGACTTGCCAGATAAACTTCCGAATCCACATGTCCCATACGGCCAACGAAGTTACGGTTTGTCGTAGAAACAGCTCTTTCTCCGGCAGCAAGGATTCCCATATGTCCGCCAAGACAAGGTCCGCAAGTCGGTGTGCTGACAACCGCTCCCGCTTTGATAAACGTCTGGATCAGTCCTTCTTCAATTGCCTGAAGATAAATTGCCTGCGTCGCCGGGAATACGATACAACGCATACCTTTTTTCACTTTACGTCCTTCCAATACCTTCGCCGCAGCACGCAGATCTCCGATTCGTCCATTGGTACAAGAACCGATAACAACCTGATCGATCTCCACATCACCGGACTCTTTTACGGTCTTTGTATTTTCCGGAAGATGTGGGAACGCAACCGTTGGCTCCAGGGTATTTAAGTCGATTACGATCTCTTCATCGTATTCTGCATCTTCATCCGGTTCATAAATCTTATATTCTTTTGTAGAATGTTCTTTCATATATTCAATCGTTTTCTCATCTACCGGGAAAATACCATTTATTGCACCGGCTTCAATTGCCATATTGGCGATAGAAAAACGATCATCCATTGTAAGACTTGCCACACCATCTCCGGTAAATTCCAAAGAACGGTACAATGCGCCGTCTACCCCGATCTTGCCGATCAAATGAAGAATCACGTCTTTTCCGCTTACCCATTTCTGCAATTTTCCGGTAAGTACAACTTTGATTGCAGATGGTACTTTAAACCATGCTTTTCCTGTGATCATACCGGCACCCATGTCTGTACTTCCTACACCTGTAGAAAATGCTCCCAGTGCTCCGTATGTACATGTATGTGAATCAGCTCCAATACATGTCTCTCCTGCTACGATCAAACCTTTTTCCGGCAGAAGGGCATGCTCGATCCCCATCTCTCCTACTTCAAAATAATTGGTGATTCCCTGTGCTTTCGCATACTCGCGCACGCACTTACAATGTTCCGCAGACTTGATGTCTTTATTTGGTGTAAAATGATCCGGAACAAGTGCGATCTTGTCCTTATCAAATACGGTCTTTTTATTTAACTTCTCTACTTCATGAATGGCAACCGGTCCGGTAATATCATTTGCCAATACCAGATCCAGATCTGCTTCAATGAGCTGTCCTGCCTGAACACTTTCCAATCCGGCATGTGCTGCCAGAATCTTTTGGGTCATTGTCATTCCCATCGTCAATTCATCCTTTCTATTTTTACTATTTTCCCTGAGGGATTTTTTACTTAGTTAAGGGTAGGCTGTCGGGGTTCGCCGGGAGCAGCGAGGTTGTGAGGTTATGAAATCCCTTGTTTTGGGATTTCAAACCGCCGGTTATACGGGCTCCCCGGTTTGGGGATTTCCAGTCGCGAGTTATGCGGCCTCCCCGGTTTTGGGGGATGCAAAAGCAACTTGATTCGCCTTGGTTTCCTTTTGAGGTTGCCTTTTTGCTTTTCTATCTCAAACTCTTTCAGCCTTTCACTTTATATATAGTAACAAAAAATTCTCAAAAAGTAAAATATTCTTTTCTTATATTTTCTATAACTTTTATTTATATCTCTTTTCCTTTCTATTCCTTTATGGTATAGTATAACTACTTAGTTTGTGGAAACTGCTTTTTGTTTTGGTCATGCACCTCGGAAATGCTAGAAATCAAGTCTCTCCGGGGTGCCTTGCCACCTAAACGCTCACACCTGCACCACTGAAACGCTGGATATCAAACCATTCCGGGGTGCCCCACGCCCCCCCAAAGTAACATCCCAAAAATGAAAGGAGCCCTTATGGAATCATTATCACAATATCACATTTTTTACACGGTTGCCAAAAACGGCAGCATCTCAGCAGCTGCCAATGAACTTTTCATCAGCCAGCCTGCCGTAAGCAAGTCAATAAAAAAACTGGAGGAACTTCTCCAAACCACGCTTCTCATCCGCGGCTCGCGGGGTGTTAAATGCACCGAGGATGGCAGGATTTTGTACGAGCATCTTGCCTCTGCCTTTTCCTCGATTCAGGAGGGCGAACAGATGTTACAGCGCAACCGCGCCTTTGAAGTAGGACAGATCCATTTTGGTTCCAGTACCACTTTGTGTAAGCACATTATGCTGCCGCTTCTTCAGACATTTGTTGAAAAGAATCCGCATATCCGTGTCACGATCGATGGGCTTTCGTCCCGTGAAACCGCGTTGCAGCTTGCCGCCAATAAGATGGACGTCGGACTGCTGGTAGAAACCAGTGCTTCAAAATCTCTGGCATTTACCCCTTTGACCGACTTGTCCTATACTTTTGTGGCTTCCAGACAATATTTGGAAAATTTGAAATTGCGTGAGGGAATTGATTATTCGAAAAAAGATCCTGCCTTTTTTCAAAAGGCAACTCTTATGCTTATGGATCATGAAAATATATCAAGGCAGCATATTGAAGCCTATTTTTCCGCCAATTCCATCGAAACACGCCAGATTCTTGAAACAAGTAATATGGAACTTTTGATTGAATTTGCCAAAATCGGGCTGGGTGTTTCCTGCCTTATTCGAAATTTTGTAGAAAAAGACATAAAAAACGGCACGCTTATCGAGATTCCATTACGCAAAAATATCTCGACGCGTACCGTTGGTTTTGCCTATTCCAAAGAATCCGTGCACAATCCTGCCGTGACAAAATTCAAGCAGATATTAAAAGAAACTTACGGAAAATAATATGTGAAAAACACCTATTTCTATCTTGTTTGATAGAATTCCCGCATGACCTTCCGGGCAAATTCAAGGCATCCGTTTCCTCCGGCGACGCAGATCGCTTTCTTCTAATATTTGTCATTCGGCATTTCTATCACTACTTGCTTTTGACCTCCTGTTATCTCATGTAATTCTTCGGCTGAGATGGTCAAGCATTATTGTAACATTCACACTGAAAAAAATCAT
>FR893997.1:0-10368 GCA_000434115.1 Roseburia sp. CAG:309
TAACCATTATTCTTCCCGGATTTTTGACAAACCATGATATTATCCAAGCTTGTATTACAAATAACCAATCAAGAAATGGAGTATCTACAAGTGCAGATCCATCCGGCGCCCCTAGTCTGTCACAAAATAAATTTCCTTTTAATCCGCTCTCTTGTATGCTTTTAATCAATGCCTCTCCTAATGCTCCATCCCCTCCACTAAAGGTTACTTGATCTGGCAACTGATACGTCGCTGTTAAAAATATAGCAATACCCGTTACAATAACACATAAAGCAAAATACCACAATATCGTCTTCTTCATAAACTAAGTCGTCCCCTTATTATCATTAATATTTTAGTATTATATTAAAAAACATATCATTACACGCATCGTACCATTACTTTCACCAAATCTTTTGGTTTATCTCTCATCATATACAATGCGTCTTCCACTTTCTCCAGTCCCTCCAAATGATGTGTCACCAGTGGGGAAGGATCCAGTCTTCCATACTGAACCATGGAAAGGATGCGTTCAATACGCATTCTTCCGCCTTTTGCCAGTTCCATGTGAAGTGTTTTGCCACACATGCCACGGCCCCCAGAAAAAATCGGCAACGGAAGATATCCGGTTCCGCCAAAATAATTTATATTGGAAATTGTTCCAATGCCATATCTTGTCATATCATAAGCCTGTGTCAGCACTTCTGCATTCCCACCGGCTATGATCGTAGCATCCACTCCAATTCCCTCTGTCATCTGCTTTACCTGTTCTACGATATCGCCGTCTTTATAACTCAAAACCTCTGTCGCACCATACCTTTTTGCCAATTCTACACATATTGGGCGTGTACCAACAGCGATAATTCTTCCGGCTCCCTGCAAGGCAGCACCGGCAACAGCCATCAAACCAATTGGGCCAATCCCCAAAACACAGACCGTATCCCCGATCTTGATATCAGCATATTCGGCTCCGGTAAATCCGGTCGTAACTACATCGACACACATCAATGCCTGCTCGTCGGTTATTCCCTCCGGAATATGCGCAAGTGTGGTATCGGCATCACGGATAAGAAAACGCTCCGAGAAAACTCCCGGCTGTGTTCTTCCAAGCTGATGTCCGGAAAACGGAGCACTGGCATGTTTGTAATTTCCATCCTGAATGCTTTTATCACGCCAGTCCGGTGTAATTGCCGGAACAGCTACACGGTCGCCGGGACGAAAATCTTTTACTTCACTTCCGACTTCCAGCACTTCCGCAATACATTCGTGTCCAAGCACAAGATTGGGTTGTTTAGGTGAACCGCCGCCAAATACCGTATGTACATCCGAACTGCACGGAGTAACCGCAATCGGTTTCAAAATAGCACCATAAGGAACCAATTCCGGCTCCGGTGCGTCATGCCAGCGTACAACTCCCGGTTCAGCTAAAACAAATGCTTTCATTATATTTCAATCTCCTTTTCACTAACTGTCTAACCCTGACTGTTTCATAATCTCACGGATTCCCTGCGAAAAATCCGTATCCGGAACATATCCCGATGCCTGTATTACCTTTGTAATATCCGGATTGAGCACAGGAACTCCTTCCGGTTTTTCTATCTCTTTTCCGAAAACAACTTCTCCGCTTTTGTTGGAGCAGTCATAAATCTCCCGGACAAATTCCCGCAGAACACGTGTATCCGTTCCTGCGACATTATAGATGCCTTCCTCGCATCCGTGTTCCATAAGTCCAAGAACAAGTTTCACAAAATCCGTAATATACAGATAATTCCAAAGCTGGCTGCAAGCACCAAGTTCTACTTTCTGTCCCTGATTTAATTTGCGTATACAGGTATCCACTAACGTTCCGTTCCGGTCTCCATAACCATACACACTAAAAATCCGCATATGAACAAATCGTATGGATTTATCCGCACAAAACTGTTCTGCCTGCCGGGCAAATGCAATCTTTGCTTTTCCATACGGGGAAACCGGGAAACATTCTGTCTCCTCAGTAATTTTATCCTGACAGATTCCGTACTCTGCCTGTGATCCCGGAAAGAAAAAGTGCGTACATCCAAGTTTTTCCGCCACTTTCAACGCATTCATCGAATACACTGCGTTCTTATTTTGAACTTCCTCCGCAGCCCGTCCGGCATCTCCGGAACCATCCCAAGCAAAGTGAATCATCATATCTGCCTTATTTACACTTGTCTCCAGCACATCCAGATCATCCAGAGAGCCATAAACCAGTTCTAATTCCGGATGTTCCGGCAGCAACGCCAAATTGGCTGAATTTTTACGCACAAGTGCATATACTTTATATCCATGCTGTAAAAGGGCAGCCGTCATATTTCGTCCCAGAAAACTGGTTGCCCCTGTCACGACAATTTTTTTCATTTCTATCGTCCATTCTCCATTCAACTAAATCTTATGCTTCCATCTCGTCATATCTCTGAAGAGAATTTGTCATTAACACAGCAATTTCTGTCTCTTTTCCAAATCGCTGCCGGATAATGGATGCAATCTCTTTCGTATATCCCGGCGCAATAATAATAATTGCATCTACCGGATCTGCCACTGCATCATCCGGAGAAATAATCGGAATATGGGATGCCGGTGCATACCGTCCCTGCTTGAACGGAGCAGAATCAATAATATACTCAACATCTTTTGTCAATTCTGCTGTCGCCGCTAAGGTAAATCCCTGATGACTGGCTCCCCAGACAGCGATCCGTTTTCCCTCGCCATGCAGTCTGTCAATGTATTCATGTACTTCTTTTCGGATGGTATCATAACTCTTTTGGATTCTTGACACATCGACTTTCTTTTTCTTGCACACAATAACGGAAAGCGTGTCACGATTTACCATCTCTTCTTCCAACACTTCAAATCCATTTTTTTCCAATACAAACCGAAGTGTATCAAATGTATAATATACCAAATGGTCACGGATCAGTTCATAATATCCATCATTTTCCAAAATGTATTCCAAACTCGGTACTGTCACAAGACCCATGCCATCCTCTGTCAAATTGTTATAAATGCCCTGAAGCATTCCATTGGGATCAGGCTGATGTTCAAAAAAATTAAAGGAAAGAAAGACATCAAACGGACCATTCTCGAGACGGACTTCTCCATTATCGACAAATCCCCGTTCCACTTGCAGTCCTTTTCCGGCTGCCATTTCAACCAGATCCTGCTTATGCTCAATTCCGTAAGCCTGAACCGGGAATTCGGTAAGTACGGACAAAAACTCGCCTTGTCCACAACCCACCTCTATGAATTTCTTATTTTCAAGATGATACGTTTCAATTAAATGTTTGTACTGGCTCCGGCGCAATTCTACCATTGTCTTGGAGAAACCGCCGGAACGGATTACATCGCGATAATAAGCTACCGGCTCACAGTCAAACTGTATCAGACCACATCCACGGCACTGATACAAACTGAGCGATACCCCTTTCTCCTCTGCAATTTCATTTTCATCCGGAATATCCTGCGCGGAAGCCGGCATATTATCAAATTCAAGCAGAGGTTTTTCAAAGAATTCCCCTCCGCATACCAGACATCTTGGTTGTCTTTTTTTCATCTTTCCATTCTCCTTTAATCTCTTATTGGTTGGGAGACCTCTATACTATTCCTCTGAACTATTCCTCTGAAATCGGCTCAATGATCATTTCTTTTTTGAATGTCTCACGATCCAAAAATGGTGCCAGATCTTCCAGTGGCGGTGAGAATAAACTGCCATCCGGAAGTTTCTTCGTCGCTGATTTTGGTTCAAACTTCTGATCAATCGAAACCATGATCTCACAAATTACTGCTCCTTCTGTTGCAAATACCTTTGAGATCGTATCATCCAATTCATCGTTCTTATCACAGCGGAAGAATGGATAGTTATAGGCATACGCAATCTTTTCCATGTCCGGAAATTCCAAGTCATGGCTCTGTGGGCCGATTCCGACAAACGGTTCGCCAAAGAAATTGGACTGCGTCTGGCGAATGGAATGATATCCATTGTTGTTAATAACAAAAATCTTGATTGGGAGATGATTGGTCTGAATGGTCTGCAATTCCTGCAAATTCATCTGAATACTTCCATCTCCACTGATACATACAATTTCTTTTCCTCCGTCGGCAACGCAGGCTCCGATTGCCGCTGGAAGATCATATCCCATCGACGCAATGGCAGAGTTAATGATAAAGCGCTGTCCTTTTTTAATCTCATAACCGTGGCTGCCCACTACGCAGGCAGAACCATTTCCCACTACCGTCATATAACCTTCCGGCAGTCTCCGGCTGAGTTCTTTGATAAAGGCATACACATTTGCCGGTTCTTTCTGCTCATAATGCTTTGGCAGAACAACCGGATATGTCTTTTTCCAATGATCGCACTTATTCAGCCAGAACTCATCCGTATCTAATTTGACATCACCCAATTCTTCATTGAGTGTCTTCATCACATCTTTTACATCTGCGCATACCGGCATATCAACATGAATTGTCGGCTTTTTCAATTCGTCTTCGTCAACATCGACAACAATCGTATAAGCCTCTCTTGCCCATGTCTGATAATTGTAACCCACCTGACGGATGCTCAGGCGGCTTCCCAGTGAGAGCACCAGATCACTGTTTTGAATTGCAAAGTTTCCGGCACGGTCACCCATGATTCCGGCACGTCCTACATACAATGGATGCTCATCTGCGATCAGATCAATGCTGTTCCATCCTGTAACAACCGGAATATTTAATTTTTCTACTAATTTGCAAAACTCCTCATAGCCGCCGGACGTACGAATCGCACTGCCGGCATTAATAACCGGACGTTTTGCCTGTTTTACTTTCTCAATGATCGTCTGGGCTGTCTCTTTTGAGAATTTCTTCGGCACTTCTGCGGCACATTCTGCCGGATCAAAACTGCGAAGATCGTCTGTCTCAATATAAGCTCCCTGCACATTAACAGGGATATCCAGCCAGCAAGGTCCCGGGCGACCGGTTACTGCAAGGTACAATGCCTTTTCAAGGCAGTATTTGATATCCAATGGATCAATGACCATCTGACAGTATTTTGTCATACTGTCCACGGCTTTACAGATGTCAAATTCCTGATCTCCCATTGCACGGATGTTTAATCCCGTACTGCGCGCCGTCGTATCATAACGAACCTGCCCCGAGATTACAAGCATTGGGATTGAATCAAGCCATCCACCGACAACACCGGTAATCGCGTTAGTTCCTCCCGGTCCTGTTGTCACGCAGACAGCTGCCATCTTATTGTGTATTCTTGCATACGCTTCTCCGGCAATCGCACATGCCTGTTCATGATGCTGGTATACACAATGCAGTCCCTCCTGATGTCCCAAACCATCATTCAGGTGCATAGCACCTCCGCCTGTCACCGTAAATACTGTGTCGATATCATGTTCCACAAGGAATTGTGCCACATAATTTGATAACTTAATTTTCATTGCCATCCTCCATTTTGAATATCTCTTTCCTTATTTTGAGCTGTATTTTACTGCAAAGCTTCTTTGATCACTTTTGCCATATAGTCAATCTTTTCATCAGTCATACCCGGATATACACCAAGCCAGAAAGTATCTTTCATAATACGGTCTGTTACTGCCAGATCTCCGACAACGCGGTATCCCTTTCCGGATGCACGCATCTCATCGAAGCAAGGCTGTTTTACAATATTTCCGGCAAAAAGCATACGTGTCTGTACGCCATGATTTTCGATATACTGAACCACTTTGTTCTTATCCACGCCCTCACGGCAGGTAAGAAGGAATCCGAACCAGCTTGGTTTTGAGTTTGGACATGGTTCCGGAAGAATAAGTTTATCTTCTACTTCTTCCAGTGCAGCACGAAGACGGTCAAAGTTGTGTCTTCTCTTTTCTACAAATGTAGGGAATTTCGCCAGCTGGGCACATCCTACTGCTGCCTGCATATCCGTTGCTTTCAGGTTATATCCAAAGTGTGAATACACATATTTGTGGTCATATCCCAATGGAAGTTCTCCATACTGCTTGTCGAAACGATGTCCGCACAGGTTGTCTCTTCCTGATGGACATACGCAGTCTCTTCCCCAGTCTCTCAAAGAGCGGACTGCCTTATGGATCAATGGGTTGTCTGTATAAACGGCTCCACCTTCACCCATTGTCATGTGGTGTGGCGGATAGAAACTGGAAGTACCGATATCACCGATCGTACCGGTGAATTTTTCTTCTCCGTTAATCGTATATTTGGATCCCAATGCGTCACAGTTATCTTCTACAAGCCATAAATTATGTTTGTCACAAAATTCTTTGATTGCTCCAAGATCCCATGGATTTCCCAATGTATGAGCGATCATGATCGCTTTGGTCTTATCGGAAAGGGCATCTTCCAACATAGAAGCATCCATATTGTACTGTGGAATTGTCATGTCTACGAATACCGGAACGGCACCATACTGAATGATCGGTGCAATTGTCGTCGGGAATCCGGCAGCTACTGTGATCACTTCGTCTCCCGGCATAATACGGCGGTCTCCCATCAAAGGAGAAGTAAGTGCCATAAATGCAAGCAGGTTTGCGGAAGAACCGGAGTTTACCAATGAACAGTATTTAATTCCAAGATACTCTGCAAATTCTTTTTCAAACTGATCGGTATATCTTCCGGAAGTAAGCCAGAACTCAAGGGAACTGTCTACCAGATTTACCATCTCTTCATGTCCGTAATAACGGGAAGCATATGGGATGCGGTCGCCTTCTTTAAAAGGTTTTTCCTGATTGTGGTATTTGTCACAATACTCCTTTACCATCTCCAAAATACTTTCTCTTGCCTGTTTTTCATTTTGATTTTCAAACATAATTTTAATCCTTTCTGATTTTCGTAAGTATTATCGATTTAAAAATTCTTTGATCTGCTTGTCCATAATATCTGCCACACTTTCTCCGGCAAAATATACTTTTGTCCATTCTACCGTCTTGTCCAGTGCTTCCGATACCGTCCAGCGTGGTTTCCATCCAAATGTTGTCTTCAGTTTCGAGCAGTCGAGTTTGAGGAAGTTTGCCTCATGAGGACCTCCGTCATACTGATTGACCCATTTCATGCCTTCGCCCCATTTTTCCACAAACAGATCTACCAGATCACCTGTTGTTACGCAGTCTGTCTCGTCCGGTCCGACATTATAATATCCCTGATATTTGGCATCCAGATACTGCTCTTTGGCAATCATCAGATATGCAATGACCGGCTCCAGCACATGCTGATACGGACGTGTGGAAAACGGATTACGGATCACAATATCCTTCTTTGCTTTTGCAGCACGCACGCAGTCCGGAATAATGCGGTCGTTGGCAAAATCACCACCGCCAATGACATTACCGGCTCTTGCTGTCGATACCGCAACACCTGTTTCATTGAAAAATGAATTTTTGTAACTGTGTGTTACCAGTTCGGAACAGGATTTACTGTTGGAATACGGATCATATCCATCCAGTGGTTCATTTTCACGATATCCCCATTCCCATTCTTTATTTTCATACACCTTGTCCGTTGTGACATTGAGAAAACTCTTAACACATGGATTCTGGCGTACGCATTCGCATATATTTACCGTTCCCATCACATTGGTTTCATACGTATAAACCGGATCCTTATAAGAATCTCTTACGATTGGCTGGGCAGCAAGATGAATTACAATTTCCGGCTGAACCTTTTTGAAGACATTGGATAATTTTTCCAAATCACGGATGTCTCCGATCACCGAATTCATCTTATCTTCAATCTCTGCCATTGAAAAAAGATTGGGATCTGTCGGTGCTTCCAAAGAATACCCGGTCACTTCTGCGCCTGCCTGTATCAAAGTGCGGCACATCCAGCTTCCCTTAAAACCGGTATGTCCCGTCACAAGTACTTTTTTCCCCTGATAGAAACTTAAATCTTTCATGTTTTTCTCCATTCTGATTTGCATAATTTTCGCATCATAATAATATAATATACCGTATATCAGTATAAAGCACAATCCAGTCTTTGTCAACCTTTACGGCTAAAATGTCAGTGCCGCAAAATGATGTCCAAAAGCGCCTGATAGCCTTTCTCATAGAATTCTTTTTCGTAATGCACCATGAACGCACCCGACACACACAGATCGTCCGCCTCATAGTCTTTTGCATAATCGATTACATGACAGTTCATCTGCTCTTCAAAATAGTCCTGCCATTTCTGCAAGAATGCTTTTTTCTTCTTTAACGTTGCCTGTTTATACCCACGGATTGCCTTTTTCCGGCGCTCATAATCCAGAAACTTGAGTTTCACATCCGCTTTAATGAAAATGATCTGCTTTCCATAGCGGCGTTTTAAAAATTCAATAAACGTTTCAAACCGTGCTTTGATTTCTTCGTCACTCAGCACATCTTCTACCGTGGTCAGTTCACAGTCCTCTTTGATTTCCTTATAAAACCCAAGCCCACGCACTTCACTGTCTGCTGTAAGATAACCTCCCTGATATTTTACAACATCACAGATCAGGTCATAAAAATCAAGAAGCAGCCACTGGGAGCCGGTTGTTTCCAGCTGTCCCGGCAGATCCTTGTGGAACGCACTTTTAATATATCCGACACGCCAGTTACTGTTTTCAAACAATGACAGATCCTCAAATTTGGCATCATCGTAAGGAATCGGTTCATCAAATGCAAATAAAAAGCTGTTGCGGTACGCATATTTTCCAATCTTGAACCGCCCGGTATCTTCATTCAGGATCTCACGCGTAATGCAGGATCCCCAGAGATCCACCTGAACCGGCTCATAAAAGGCATTGAGTGCCCGGATCGGTGCCAGCTGCTTATCCCCTTCCAGTTCTTTATGGTAACAGTCTTTTATGCGGTCATGTTCAAAATCTTCTTCCGCCGCCTGAAACAATAGCTTTTTAGCTTCTTTTTCCTTTCCAGCATCCAACGCCCGCATCATGGCATCAAAAATTCCGGCATGCACTTCATTGATATAGATCGTTCCATCCAGCCAGGCACGTTTTTCCAGTTCTTTTTTGACAAGTTCCGTGTAGACTTTCACAATCTTCATCTTATATTCGTAGATTGCCTCATATCGTACTCCCTCGCGGAATAAATCTCCTTCTTCCACTGCCTGTACCACTTTCAGGCAGGTACGGAGCCCTTCCGAAAAGCGGAAATCATATTTGTCAAGAATCTCCTGTATACTCGTATACCCTTCCTGCTGTATCTTCACAATATCGTATTCAAACTCTGTCAGCACAGGACGCCCCAGACTCAAGATCAGATGATCGATAAACTTACTGTCATCCATAAAAAGCGTGGTATTATTTTTTGCAAACAAATTATCATAATATTTGATAAAACGTCCAAAACGAATATAAAATTCACTTTCCGTAAATACACGTTTTTCCGGCTGATACCGGATAATATAAGAAATCAGCCGTCTCGCATGATGGTAAAACGGTTTCTCATACGACGACATCGTATATCCCTTTTTATGATTAAAATCCAAAAAATATTGGGAATAAATGTCAATCACATACGGATCTGTCTTTTCCACAAAATAATCTTCCAATTCTTTGATGCGGCGATTATACACTTTGCTGCTCTTTTTTTGTACTTTCCGCACATGCTTATGCGTCACAAACCATTTCGGACATCTGGACTTGACAAGGATGATATGGTTTTTGTCAAAATATTTTGTGATAAGATCAAGATAACGGTCCATATAGGGTTTCCAATCAAAATTCCGGTCGCGCATAACATCAATTTCTTCGATTTCCTCCTGATGTTCTGCATAAAACCGGCTCTCCTCAAACTTCGGATTTTTCGTAAACACCTGATCTTTCCATACACACAGGCGATGTCCTGCCGTATAGCACATGTCTACCACAAGAAAATCCGCAGGATCTTCTTCCAATGCGGTTTTCAGACGTTTTTCCAGATCCATTGTAAGAAGCGGTGACGCCGGCCCGTCCACCGCAACTGTCGCCCCTTCCGGGTTTCCCACCAAAGACAGAAGGGATATCCAGCAGCTGTCATTATATACTTTATATCTTTCTCTTAACTCCATATCATTGATATAAGAGGAACCATTCAAACGTATAATTGGCATTTCCATGATATTTTTCATTCTCCATTCTCAAGGTATAATTGACATAATTATAACACATTTTTGACATGATGTAAACAGCAGTCACATTTTTCTTGTCTTCCCCATATGCTAAAAAGAAAGGGTAAAGGAGGGATTTCGTATGAATCGTGTCCGTGAAATCGTCAAAGCCTCGTATGCACATGGGGCTCATATCTATGGGGCAGGGAGTTGTATTGCAATTCTTGACAGTGGAATTGCGGCACATCCGGATTTTGGTGACCGCATCATCGGATGGTACGATGTCCTTTCTTCCAGCCG
>FR893997.1:10466-20748 GCA_000434115.1 Roseburia sp. CAG:309
TCTTATACCGTGGCATTGCTCCCCAAGCGGATCTTGTCGCAGTCAAAGTGCTGAATCGTTACGGAGAGGGAACCGTCGAAAGCATCTGTACCGGTATCGACTGGGTTCTCCGGAACCGAATGCGGTATGGCATCAATATCGTTAATATTTCTGCCGGAACCGCAAAAGAAAAGCAGTTTGACGAATCTTCTCCTCTTGTGCGGAAAGTAGAGGAACTTTGGGATGCCGGCCTTGTGGTCGTCGTTTCTGCCGGAAACCGCGGTCCGGAGGCCGGTACGATCAGTGCTCCCGGAAACAGCCGTAAAGTCATTACTGTCGGTTATTATGGCAGAGAAGGAAATTCCGGCACCGGTCCTACCATCCATTGTATCAAAAAACCCGATGTCATCACGCCGGGAAGCCATGTCGTCAGTTGTCATCATACGAACCTCGAAAAAGTTCCGTATACGAAAAAAAGCGGTACCTCCATGGCAACTCCCGTTGTCAGTGGAGGCATCGCCTTACTTTTAAGTTTACCCAAATACCGGTTTTACGAACCAAAAGAAGTGAAAATCCGGCTAAAAAACAGCTGTACCGATCTCGGCATGCCCCACAACAAACAGGGCTGGGGACTTTTCGATCTAAAGCGTTTCTTATCCTGAAACCTCCTTATTCGGTTGGGAGGTGCCAGATCTCGTCGTTGTACTGGGCGATCGTACGATCCGAAGAGAAAAATCCCGCGTTGGCAATATTTACCAGCATTTTCTTTGCCCATGCCGTGCGGTCATTATAGGCGGCATACGCACGTTCTTTTGTCTCGACATACGCGTCAAAATCCGGGAAAGTCATAAACCAGTCTTTGTTCAGCAATTCATTGTACAAACGCTGCAGCGATTTCTTTTTCCCAATTTTTAACATTTTCGGGCTGACAATGAAATCCACTGCTGCCTTCAATGTGTCATTTTTCTTATAGTAATCTTTGGAACAATAATCGCCTCTTTCATAGCGTGCGATCACCGTATCGCTGTCCTCGCCGAATACAAAAATATTGTCTTCGCCAACCAGCTCATGAATCTCCACATTGGCTCCGTCTTCGGTTCCCAGCGTAATGGCTCCGTTTAACATAAATTTCATGTTACCGGTTCCGCTTGCTTCCTTCGATGCCAGTGAAATCTGCTCCGATATATCACAGGCTGGGATCAGCTTTTCTGCCAAAGTCACGTTGTAATTTTCTACCATAACAAGATTCAGATATGGTTTGACCTCTTTATCCTTATGGATCAGTTTTTGCAGGCAGAGGATCAAATGAATGATGTCTTTTGCGATCACATACGCCGGTGCTGCTTTGGCTCCAAAAATAAGTGTGATCGGACGATCCGGAATCTTTCCGGATTTGATCTCCAGATATTTATGAATCGCATACAGGGCATTTAACTGCTGGCGTTTGTACTCATGCAGACGCTTAATCTGAATATCAAAGATAGACTCTTCATTCAGCTTGATTCCCTGCGTCTCTTTCAAGTATTTGGCAAGCTGATGTTTATTCTTTTTCTTAATCTCCAGAAGGCGTTCCAAAACCGCCTCATCATTCTCATAAGCGAGCAGTTTTTTCAATTCCATAGCGTCCTTTTTGAATCCGTCACCAATGCAGTTTTCCAGCAATTCCGTCAAACGTGGATTGCTGTGAAGAAGCCAGCGGCGGAATGTGATACCATTGGTCTTATTGTTAAATTTTTCTGGATAAATCTTATAAAACGCATTTAATTCGTTATTTTTCAAAATCTCTGTATGAAGATATGCCACTCCATTGACACTATGTCCATAATGGATATCCATATGTGCCATATGAACGCGGTCATCCTCGTCAATGATATACACCGATTCATCGTCGTATTTATCTTTCACACAAAGATCCAGTTCATGGATGATCGGCACGATCTGCGGTGCCACTTTTTCAATAAAGGCAAGCGGCCATTTTTCCAGCGCTTCTGCCAAAATCGTATGGTTGGTATAAGCACAGGTATTCGTCGTGATCTCAATGGCCTCATCCAGTTCAATCCCTTTCTGCATCAGCAGGCGGATCAATTCCGGTATCACCATAGACGGATGGGTGTCGTTGATCTGAATTGCCACATAATCTGCCAGATTGTGGAAATTTGACCCCCGTTCTTCTGCCTCATCCAGAATCAGTTGTGCTGCATTGCTAACCATGAAATACTGCTGGTATACACGCAGCAGACGACCGTCTTCATCACTGTCATCCGGGTACAAAAACAGGGTAAGATTTTTCTGTATATCCTTTTTGTCAAAATCAATTCCTTTGTCAACGATCTTTTCATCGACGGTATTGATATCAAACAAATGAAGAACATTTGTACGATTGTCATATCCTGTCACAAGAATGTCGTACATTGTCGAAACCACGTTATATTTTCCTAAAGAAACGGAGTATTTGCGGTCACTTTTAATGAGCCAGCTGTCATCTTCCATCCACGGATTCGGCACTTCTTTCTGCATCCGTTTCTTAAATACCTGACGAAAGAGTCCATAGTGGTAGTTCAGACCGATTCCGTCTCCCGGCAGTCCCAGCGTCGCAATGGAATCCAGAAAACAGGCTGCGAGTCTTCCCAGTCCGCCATTTCCAAGGGATGGTTCCGGCTCCATTTCCTCCAGATCACTCAGTTTCTTTCCTGCTTTTTTCAATTCCTGACGCACCTCATCATAAATTCCAAGGTTGATCAGATTGTTGCTCAGCAGTTTTCCGATCAGAAATTCTGCGGAAATATAATAAAGTTTTTTCTTTCCTTCGGTTTTCTCCTTCTTTGCCGCCATCTCATTGACCATCTGCAACAAGACAGCGTACAACTGTTTATCGGAACAACGTTCAATGTCTTTCCCACATTTTTTTTTTACATATTCTGTAAGCATGCTCTTTCCTCCACTTAAAAAGGTTATTCTTTCCGGCTTTGACATATCACTTTGCTGCTCCATACTGTGCATAATAAGCATCGATCTTTTCTTTCATGGCATCGTCGATGACAACTTTGCCCTGACACGGCTTATTATACAGATGTTCAATAACTTCGTCCATCGTTACAATGGCATTTGCCTGCATTCCATACAATTCTTTAATCTCATCCAGCGCACATTTGTCGCCTTTGCCCTTTTCCATTCGGTTCAGAGAAACCATAAGTCCAATGATCTTGACGTCTCCCTGTGCTTTCACGATTGGGAACGTCTCTTCAATGGATTTTCCGGAAGTGGTAACATCTTCGATAATGACAACTTTGTCACCGTCTTTGATCTTGCTGCCAAGTAAAATTCCCGTATCTCCATGATCTTTTACCTCTTTCCGGTTGGAACAGTAACGGATCTCTTTTCCATACAATTCAGAAAATGCAATCGTCGTTGCTACACTGAGTGGGATTCCCTTGTACGCCGGTCCGAATAATACATCAAAATCATCTCCATAGTTGTCATGGATCGCTTTCGCATAATACTCACCAAGACGCTTTAACTGGGATCCTGTGACATACGCTCCGGCGTTCATAAAGAAAGGGGATTTTCTTCCACTTTTCAATGTAAAATCGCCAAATTTCAAGACGTCACTTTCTACCATAAATTCGATAAATTCCTGTTTATATTGCTCCATCTTGTTCGTTCCTCCTTATTTTTGATTCACAATTCCGATAATATCCTGTATTCCGGAAAGCTTTTCTTTCTTTACATACTCTTCCAATCCGTCTATAATTTCTGACGTCGCATACGGATTGAAGAAATTCGCGGTTCCGACCGCTACCATCGTAGCACCTGCCATCAAAAACTCGAGAGCATCTTCAGTATTTTGGATTCCGCCCATTCCGAGGATTGGGATATTGACCGCATTTGCCACTTCATATACCATACGCACCGCAACCGGTTTCACGCATGGGCCGGACATCCCTCCCGTTTTGTTGGCAAGGGCAAATGTCTTTCTTGCGACATCGATCTTCATGCCGGTGAGCGTATTGATCAAGGAAACGCCATCGGCTCCGCCGGCTTCCACCGCCTTCGCCATCTCCGCGATACTCGTTACATTCGGGCTGAGTTTCATGATAACCGGCTGCTTTGCAATTGCTTTTACTTTTTTCGTGATATCCTCAGCACATTTCGGATCCTGGCCAAAGGTAATACCGCCTGCCTTTACATTTGGACAGGAAATATTGATCTCCAGAATGTCGACATCCTCTGAGGCAAGCCGTTCCACAACTGCCAGATATTCTTCTTCCGAATGGCCGCACACATTTACAATAATCCTTGCATTCTTCTCGTGTAGAAAAGCGAGATCTCGTTGGATAAATGTTTCAATTCCCGGATTTTGCAATCCAATCGCATTGAGCATTCCGCTTTTTGTCTCAGCGATACGAGGTGTCGGATTTCCTGCCCATGGTACATTGGCAACCCCTTTTGTCGTCACTGCGCCCAGTTTTTCGAGATCCACAAATTCGCTATATTCCATACCGGAGCCAAACGTCCCTGAAGCTGTCGTCACAGGATTTTTGAATGTGATTCCGGCAAAATTTACTTCCAGACTCATTTTTCGCCCTCCATTTCTGCTATGTGCGTAATTCTATAATTCTACTTCCGTAGAAAGGAAAACCGGTCCATCCTTACATACACGCTTATTGTGCACATTAGAATGGGAATCTACCTCTGTTGACTGGCATACACAGCCAAGACAGGCGCCGATTCCACAAGCCATTCGCTCTTCCATGGATACATATGTTTTAATTCCTTTTTCCAAACCATAGGCTTTTACACCACGCAGCATTGGCATCGGACCACAGGCACAAATAACATCGGCCGTAAGATTTTTTTCTTTCATGGCATCGATAACCGTTCCGTGAGTTCCCACGCTTCCGTCGTCTGTCGCGATAACGACATCGGCCACTTTATCAAATTCTTCTTTCAAAAATAACGTGGCATCGCGGTATCCAAGTACGACAGTCGGACGCTCTTTGCATGCTTTGGCAAGCGCAAGCATTGGTGGAATTCCAATTCCTCCTCCGATCAGGATGGCTTTCTTTTCCGGAATCGGAAACCCATTTCCCAAAGGGCCAAGTACCTCAATCTTGTCCCCGGACGAAAGTTTTGAAAATTCTTTTGTTCCTTCACCGACCACACGATAGACAAAACGCATTGTTTTTTCCTCACGGTTTATCTCACATATACTGATTGGACGGGGAAGCAGGCGTGCTTCACTCTTTGTATAGATTGATACAAATTGTCCCGGTACGGCAGATTCTGCAATCTCAGGGGCATCTATCCACAGACTAAACACCCCGGGAGCCAGCATAACTGACTCCCGGACATTGCAGAGACATTTCACTTTACTCATAAGTCAAACCTCTCTTCTTTTTCTTTTATAAACTATTGCTCTTTTGCATCCAATGCATCTTTTGGAATTTCAAAATCTGCAGCAGAATCTACGTTTTTATAAACACATGTCATATTCATGTCTTTCACTGTGATCTTTGCATCGGCAAGAGCGCTGGAAAGATCCACGGAATCATCGCTCTTATCCGAAGCTGCACTTTCCTTCATTTTGGAAATAATGGCATCCATTACTTTGTTCATCATATCCGTCATAGAATATGTGATCTTGTAGATATTCTCATCGTCACTGTCAAACCAGATCGTCATCTTGATATCTCCCATATTTTTAATGATTGTATCAAGAATTTCTTTGACTTCCTTTTTCTGCATCATTGCACCCAGACCGCCGGTCAGGGAAGACATCAGGTTTTCCATCATCTCCTGATTATCTTTGGCACTTACCGTATATTCATATACCGCATATGTCTTATCATTTTCTGTCTGATCGTCTTTCTTTACATATTTGGAACTGTCTTCTGACAGCTGTTTTGACATATCCCCGGAAGACTGCATGATATCAACGGCATTTTCCATCTTTGTCTTCGTCCATGTGTCATTTGCTTTTGTATATACAACAAGGTCATTTCCATCTTTCTGCATATAACTCTCTGTCGTTGTAGATACTCCGGCTGAAGTTATCGTCGCCGTCGTTTTTGCCTTCAACGGATCCTGGAAAGAGACTACATTCATCTTCATATCCATATCGGCATCCTGAGAAGTACCTGCTACTGTGATCGTCATCTTGCCGCCCATGGAAGCATCCATCTCAAAATTCTTTGCATTGTTGATCTTTGAAACGGAATTCTTGATCACGTCTTTTTCACTCTTTGCACATCCGGCAAGACTGCCGATTGTTAATGTCAGGCACAAAGCAAGTGCCAGTAATTTGCTGATTTTTTTCATTTTCTTTCTCCTTTTTTTGGGGTTCCCCATTTGTTAAAATATCGTTGCCAGATCCTCTTTCATCGCAATGGCTGCTGCTCTCGATGCGTCTGCATACCCTTCTTCCCCGAAAGATGCATACGCCGGCTGCTTATAAGCCGCAATGATTCCACGAGAGGAATTGACGATCGCGCCAAGTCCGTCTTCGTTAAAATATGGTGCCAGGTCTTTGGCGGTTCCGCCCTGCGCCCCGTAACCAGGTACAAGAATAAAGGATTTTGGCATTACTTTACGAAGCACTTTTCCCATCTCCGGATACGTTGCTCCTACGACAGCACCGATATAACTGTAACTGTCACCCATGCAGTCAGCGCCCCATTTTGCTACATGTTCGCCGACCATTTCATACAATGGCTTGCCATCAATTTTCTGATCCTGAAACTCTCCGCTTGAAGGATTAGAAGTTTTTACCAGTATGAACAATCCTTTTTTCTCTTCTTTACAAACATCCACAAATGGTTTGATTCCATCGGTTCCAAGATATGGATTTACGGTAATAAAATCCTCATCAAATGGTGCGATCTTTGTATTTCCGATCTGCACTTTTCCGATATGACCGGTCGCATAAGCGGCTGAAGTAGAGCCGATATCACCGCGCTTTACATCTCCGATCACGATCAATCCTTTTTGCTTACAATAATCTACCGTTTTCTTAAAAGCTGCAAGTCCCGGGATTCCAAACTGCTCATACATGGCAATCTGCGGTTTTACTGCCGGAACGATATCGCAGATGGCATCGACAATTCCTTTATTGTACTGCCAAACTGCTTCTGCTGCCGCTTCCAATGTCTCGCCCATTTCATCGACCGCTTTTTTCTGAATATGCTGCGGAATATAATTCCACATTGGATCCAGTCCAACTACGATCGGAGCTTCCATTTCTTTGATTTTCTTAACCAGCTGGTTAATCATGTGTTATTCTCCTCCTTCGTTCTACGCAAACGGATAGGCAACTGCCCCATCTACGATGGTATATTCAATCTTTCCATACACTTTTTTTCCATCAAACGGCGTATTTTTTCCTTTGGAAACAAATGTATTTTTATCAATGGCATATTCCTTGTCAATCTCTGCAATCGTAATGTCCGCAGGTTTTCCGACTGCCAAAGAGCCGCCCTCCACGCCAAGGATACGGCATGGGTTCACACTCATGCGCTCCACCAGGCCTGACATCGTAAGATATCCTTTTTTTACCAATTCTGTGACTGCAAGTGCAAATGCCGTCTCAGAACCTACGATACCAAATGGTGCCTCAGCGATTGATTTCTTTTTCTCTTCTTCTCCATGTGGCGCGTGATCTGTCGAAATGGCCTCCAAAATGCCTTCTTTCAATCCCTCTTTCAAGCGCTCCACATCTGCCGCCGTACGAAGAGGAGGATTCATCTTATAGTTTGCATCATCTTCGAGAATATCATCCTCTGTCATGGAAAAATGATGCGGACACACTTCTCCGCTGACGCGGACACCGTCTTCCTTTGCCTTCTGGATCATGGTAACACTGTCTGCCGTCGAGCAATGGCACAAATGTAATTGCGCTCCGGTCTCCTTCGCAAGCAGAATATCTCTTGCTACAATGACATCTTCCACCGCATTGGTGATTCCCGGGATTCCAAGGCGTTCTGCCGCTTTTCCTGCGTTCATTGCGCCCTTTCCTACCAGATTTTTATCTTCACAATGTGCCATAACCGGGATTCCGAGGCGTGCCGCCTCTTTCATTGCCTTTTCATAAACGGCTGCATTCATTACACTTTTGCCGTCTTCACTGATTACTTTTGCTCCGGCTTTTACCATGCCTTCGATATCGGTTACCGTTTCTCCGGCTTGTCCGACCGTCACAGCTCCTACCGGATACACATGAATCGGACTGTCTTTCTCTGCAATTTCCAAAACTTTCCGGATCCGCTCCGGGGAGTCCGTCGCCGGCTTGGTATTTGGCATCGGACATACTCCGGTAAATCCGCCTTTTGCCGCTGCCATTGTTCCCGTTTTGATCGTCTCTTTGTACTCAAATCCAGGTTCACGCAAATGCACATGAAGATCCACAAATCCCGGCATCACGTATTTCCCGGAAGCATCTATTGTCTCATACTCACCGGTCATCGCATCTGCTATTTTCCCATCTACGACATACACGTCTCCGACTTCATCTCTTCCGGTCGCCGGATCCACAATATGTCCATTTTTAATCCATAGGTTCAATAAATAAGTCCACCTTTCCAAAATCATCAAGCGTAAACTGATTGGTCAGCCCCGCTTTTTCAATGTCTTTTAACACTGCCTGATTGGTGATGACTTCCGGAAGTTCCTCTTTGGTCACCCACTTAAAATCATTCAGGTCTTCTGCCAGAATCACTTCCTCTGACTGGGAAGTACATTCAAAGGCAATTCCGACACTACAGACTTCTCCAACGGTAAATCCCCATGTATAAAGAGGTTTATCTACCAGAACCGACAATCCTGTCTTTTCTTCCACCACGCGCTGTACAGCCTTTTCCGGTGTCTCTGAAAATTCAATGGTTCCATCGATAAATTCCCACTGATAGGGATCAAATATACGATCGTCGTACCATTTTTCCACTACAAGATAATGATCCTGGCACTGAACGATCCCTTTTACAAGAATACGATACTTATCCATGATAAACCTCCTTTTCGTATGGTTATCTGATTATTTGGCTGTAATATAACCTTTTGCTTTCAAAAGTTCTGCCATAAGAACGGCTCCACCCGCAGCACCACGTACTGTATTGTGGGACAAGCCTACAAATTTCCAGTCAAAGTAAGAATCTTCTCTAAGACGTCCGATGCTTACTCCAAATCCATTTTCATAATTTACATCCAAGGCAACCTGTGGGCGGTCGTCTTCTTCCAAATACTGGATAAACTGTTTTGGTGCACTTGGAAGATTCAATTCCTGTGGTGCTCCCTTAAACTCTACCAATGCCTGAATCAATTCTTCCTTCGTTGGTTTCTGTTTGAAATTAACGAAAGCAGCTGCGGTATGTCCATCCAATACAGGTACACGGATACACTGGCTTGTGATCAATGGCGTCTGTGCCTTTTCAATCTTTCCATCTACCACTTTACCCCAGAGACGAAGTGGCTCCTGCTCACTCTTCTCTTCTTCTCCACCGATATAAGGGATAATATTGTGCTCCATCTCCGGCCAGTCTTTAAATGTCTTTCCGGCTCCGGAAATTGCCTGATATGTTGTTGCTACTACAACTGTAGGCTCGAATTTTCTCCATGCCGTAAGTGCCGGCGCATAACTCTGGATCGAGCAGTTTGGTTTTACACATACAAAACCTCTTTTGGTACCAAGACGTTTTTTCTGGCTTTCGATCACTTCAAGATGTTCCGGATTGATTTCCGGTACGATCATTGGTACATCTGGTGTCCAGCGGTGTGCGCTGTTATTGGATACAACCGGAGTTTCTGTCTTTGCATACTCTTCCTCGATCTTCTTGATCTCTTCTTTTGTCATATCTACAGCACTAAATACAAAATCAACATCTTTACTGACATTTTCTACTTCATTTACATTTTTAACGACAATTTTTTTCACTGCTTCCGGCATCGGAGTCTGCATTTTCCAACGTCCACCAACAGCTTCTTCGTATGTCTTCCCTGCACTTCGTGGGCTTGCTGCAATTACAACCACCTCAAACCAAGGATGATTTTCCAAAAGGGAGATAAATCTCTGTCCTACCATTCCAGTACCACCAAGGATACCTACACGTAACTTGTCGCTCATTTTTAACCTCATTTCCTGTCACCGGATGTGACATATCTTCTTTTCTTGTTCCTCTTATGCCTGCCTGACAAATGGCAAATACATAGTTGTTTATATTGTACTACATTTTGGGTGAGATTTCAAATAGAAAATATACAGAATCCATCATGTGAAGATTTTATCAAAAAAAGGAGCTCTGGTTTTTCCCTGCGG
>FR893997.1:20856-25390 GCA_000434115.1 Roseburia sp. CAG:309
CAGGAAAAACCAGAGCTCCCTTTTACGATGAAAACCCAGACATGGTGGATTCTTTCCTATAATTCTTATTTTTTTGCTGTGGTCTTAATGATATAATGTGACCCTTGTTTTCCCAATGAGGGATTTAGGACGCCGCCGGTGCTTAGAGGACGTTTTTTTGTCCTCATGCACCGCTGCGAGTGTCCTCTAAGCGCAAGCGGTCCCGAAGTGGGAAAATAAGGGGCGCATTTATGATGATAAACTACAGCAAATTTGCTACAACTTTTCTTTGACTTTTATATCCAGATGTGGTATTGTAAGGGAGTATCAATTATATATAGTTTTAGGAGGCAAAAAACATGAAAGGTACAGTTAAATGGTTTAATGCTAAAAAAGGATTTGGTTTCATCTCTGATGAGGAAGGAAACGACGTATTTGTTCACTTTTCTGCTTTACAGATGGACGGTTTCAAAGTATTAGACGAAGGCGACGAAGTCGAATTTGAAGTTGTCAACGGAGAAAAAGGTCCACAGGCAGCAAACGTAACAAAGTTATAATCGAATTTAATGACTAATTTTTATAGATGAAAGTGCCCATTGTGGTTTCTGACCGCAAAACCGGCTCTTGTATGTAAAAGTTTAGAATTACAATGTGGTTGTAACCAAAAAGGGAAGCAGCACCTGAGAATAATTCTCACCGGTGCTGTTTCCCTTTTATCTTTTCATTCGTTGTCTCTCTTATGCTTCATATTTATCACAGCCGTCAAATACTCCTACGCTTCGTACGAGATTCTTTGGAAGTCCTGCGGCATAGCTCAGATTGTCACAGTTTTTAAATGTATATTCCATCTCTTCAATCGTGTTCGGAAGAACCGGAATCATTTCCAGAGAATCGCAGTCATAAAATGTCATCGTAAGTTTCTTCACACCCTCTGGGATGTTAGCCGGAATTTCCAGAAGTTTTTTACAGCCTTCAAATGTATTTGTCATTGACGTAACCGTATCTGGAAGATCCGGTGCCGTTTCAAGACTTTCACAACCGCTGAATGTCCAGTCCAGATTGGTAAGTTTGGACGGAAGTTTCGGCACTGTGGAAAGTTTACTGCACTTCTTAAATGTCGCATACAAGCTTGTAACATCATCCGGAATCTTCGGTGCCGTCTCCATGCTCTCACACCCCTCAAAAGTATTGGAAATATTTTCCACTTTTGCCGGAAGTGCGGAAACCGAGCAAAGACTGGTACAATTCTTAAATGTTCCAAGCATGCTGGTTACGGTAGCTGGAATATTTCCTACCATTTCCAATGCATCACAACCGGAGAACATATAATCCATGTTGTCGATCTGCACTCCGTTTTCGAATGTAACCGCCTGAATCTGTGCTTTCTTATTCGAAGCAAACACTCCTGCTTTTGTGCGGTCCTCGTAATGTCCGGCAAATACCACCTGATAAGAAGAGGTAACTCCGCTGACCGTGGCATCCATTTTCGCCGGAATTTTTATCGCCGTATTGGTACCGGTGTATTTTTTCAAAAGAATGGTTTTCGCCGTATCGTCCACGACATATTCCCAATCCTTGGCTTCGCTTTTCACGAAAGTAAAGCTCTTGCTACAGGAAGTACATTTTCCATCAGCGGTATAAGAGTGACCGCTGTTGACTGATCTTTCCTGAACCTCTTTACAGACAGAACACGTTCTCTGCTCCAATCCCGGGATTCCGTGGCTTGGTGCAAGGGTTTGAATCCATCCTCCAAAGGTATGACCGGTCGGTGCAATACTCTTGGAATCGGTTGTACTTGTGCACGTTACCACAGTTCCTGCGGCATTTTTATATGTATTTGTACAATGCTTTGTCTGTATGCCCTTTGTCACACAGCCCGGCTTTTTGTCAATGGTATACGTGCTGCTGTAATTGTGGCCGGTCGCATCCAGAATTTCAATCTTGTCGGCACCACATGTCAATGTCTTTCCATCTTTCGTATACGTATTGATGCACTTATAATGTGCCGAGCCGTCCTTGGTACACGTCGGTTCCACGGTATCCGCATCCACTTTTTTCCAATTGTGACCGGTTGCCGGAATCATCACTTCATTTTTTGTCTTATCGCAAAGTTTACACTTATCACATCGTTTTCCATTTGTCGTACATGTCGGCTCACGAAGAACCACGTTTTCAAACTGATGCTCCAGCTTCGGAATGGGCTTCGTTCTATGATTGTGCGTTGTACACCCCGGCCGCTGACACGTCTGCGTCAATTGTCCCATATTGTAGCAGTCCGGGTTCTTTGTCACAGTGCCGGCATCCCAGTCGTGCCCCAATGCTTTGATCGTGCGAATATCTGTCTGATACGTACATCCTGTCCTCTTGCAGTGTTTCGACTGTTTTCCGGATTCTTCACAGGTTGCTGCCTTGTCTGTCACATAGTTGCCGAGATCATGTCCCAGCGGTGCAATATTTTCCTTTTTCGTACCTCCACAGACCTGACAGGTATAAACACGTACACCACTGATTGTACAAGTCGGTTCTTTTGACACCACACCGGCATCCCATGTGTGTCCGAGTGCATCCAGCGTTACGGTGCTGTTTGCTCCGCAGGTAAGACAGGAGCAAAGTCTTTTTCCTCTTGTCGTACATCCCGGTTCTTCCGTAATTTCACCATACGTCCATGTATGACCGGTCGCTTCGAGCGTTTCCCTCTTCGTACCGGCACATCCATCCACAGTACAATGATACGTTCTCACTCCCGTCGCCGTACAAGTCGGACTTTTTGTGATCTCGCCGAGATCCCATGAATGCCCGTTTGCCGGGATTGGCTCTGTCTTTGTCTTTTTGCAGACCGTACAGGTATATTCCATTTCACCGGCTTTGGTACAGGTCGGCTCTGTCTTGATCGTACCATTCGGAGCCCATTCATGTCCTTTCGCCGGAATTACTTCTCTCTTTTTCTCTCCACAGTTCTGACAGGTATCTTCGCGCTCACCCACCGCATCGCAGGTGGCAGCGGTTACTGTTTTACTAAGCCAGCTGTGTCCGGTCGCGGCCACAGGCTCTTCCCGTACTTTCGAACACTTTGTACAAATGGAGCGACGCAGTCCCTCTTTCGTACATTTCGGATTTTCAACAATTGCCCAGTTTCCCCAGACGTGTTGACATGGTCCCTGAACCACAACAATCTGACAGGTCGCGGATACTTTTCCGGAAAAAACCGTAATCGTCGCTGTCGTACCAACCGGGGTATCTTCGGTAATAAAAATACGTCCGTCCTGATATACGTTGATACCGCCAAAGAAATCACAATTCCATGTAAGTTTCTCTGTAGAAGTTACCGGAAATACCGTCGCCACCAGCTGATCACTCTCACCGGCAGCCAGTTCAATATACGTACGGTCCAATGTGATTTTTGTAATTGAAGTATTGGCAGATAACGCACTCATTTCCAGATTATCCAGCGCAGTCTGTACCGCATTTTGAGGCTGTACTGTTTTCGTTGCGGTAACCGGAAGCGTCTTCTTTATTCTCTTCGGTGCTGCCACACTTATTTTTACTTTCTTTTTAATCTGTTTTTTTGCCTTCGAACGAATCGTAATCGTCGCGGTTCCTTCACTTTTTGCCTGAAGAGCACCCGTTTTACTGACGGTAACGATTTTCTTATTGGAAGATGAAAATGTCACTTTTTTATTTGCCGTTTTCTTCGGTCTTACCTGATAAGAAAGTGTCTCTTTCTCCCCTTTTGTCATTTGAACGGAAGCAGCTGCCGTAATCTTTTTCGGCTGTATTTTCTTTTTTGCTTCACATGGCGCTTCCTTTATAAAAATGGAAAAAAGAGCAGCGACTGCCACTGCCCCCATGATCCCATAATATTTGTTTTTTATTTTACCGTTTTTCATCCTCTTTCGCCCCTTTCATAGCATTCGTTACCTTATATTATATATCGGCACTCCCCACGAATTAGTAAACAATAAAAGATAAAAATTCTCCATCGCACGCCTGCGACAGGTAATATTCTGCCACAACGAGATCCTGCGGTTCATCCACATCAATTCCATGTTCTTTCGTAAGCACGTACCCCATCCGATTGTCATTCAGACTGGTCTGCGGAGTTAATTCAGATGCTTTATTGATGTAAATCGCTCCATTGATGCGATAATATTTTTTCATGTCCTGTCTGCGTACATCGCTGTCCTCAGATACAATTTTTTCCAATTCATTTTCTTTGTTAAAAGAACGCATAAGAATCGGCGACTGGGATGCTTCCGACACACTCACCAGAGACTTCTGCTCTTTCCGGATAAAATATTCCAGTGCTTTTGTCACATCTTCCGCATTTCGCAGAGGGCTTGTCGGCTGAAGAATCACAACAATATCAAAATGTTCTGCTTTCCGCTCATAAAATTCAACCGCGTGCATAACGACATCAATGATCTTCGCCTCATCGGAAGCCAGTTCTTCCGGGCGTGAAAAAGGAACAATCGCTCCCGCACGCATGGAAATGTCAGCGATCTCTTCGTCTTCGGTAGAAACGATCACTTTATCAATATATTGACACTCTTTCGCC